>NZ_JBEYBQ010000023.1:0-67286 GCF_040632295.1 Isoptericola sp. NPDC019482 | reverse complement strand
GGTCTCGTTGTGCGGCGTCGCGGACACGTCGACGCCGTCGACCGGCGTGAGGTACGCCACGGTTCCGGGGTCGGCCGTCACGCATCCGGACCTGAATGCGTGCGCCACCGCCTGTTCGGCGACCCGGACGGGGTCCGCGTCAGATGAGCAGCGTCGGCTTGATGTCGACGAGCCGGCCCAGCAGCCCGTTGACGAACGACGGCGAGTCGTCCGTCGAGAGCTGGCCGGCGAGGTCGACCGCCTCGTCCACCGCGACGGCGTCGGGGACGTCGTCGTTGTACAGCAGCTCCCAGGTGCCGATGCGCAGCAGCGCCCGGTCGACCGCGGGCATGCGCTCGACGGTCCACCCCTGCGAGTAGGTGGCCAGGAGCTCGTCGATGCGCTCGCGGTGCGCGACGACGCCCTCGACGAGGTCGACCGTGTACTGCGGAACCGCGGCCTCGGTGTGCGGCTCGATCACCCGGTCCGCGACGAGCACCTGCGGGTCGATGCCGCGCTGCTCCGCCTCGAAGAGGAGGTCGACGGCGCGCTTGCGCGCCTTGGTGCGTGCACCCATGTCAGCAGGCGCCCCGTCAGTCGTTCACGCGGCCCAGGTACGACCCGTCACGCGTGTCGACCTTGACCTTGGTGCCCTGCTCGAGGAACAGCGGGACCTGGATCTCCGCGCCCGTCTCGAGCGTGGCGGGCTTGGTGCCGCCGGTGGAGCGGTCGCCCTGCAGGCCCGGCTCCGTGTAGGTGATCTCCAGGACCACGGACGAGGGGAGCTCGACGTACAGCGGGGTGCCGTCGTTGGAGGCGACCATGATGTTCATGCCCTCGAGCATGTAGTTGCTCGCGTCGCCGACGGTGGCGGCCGGCACCGTGATCTGGTCGTACGTGTCCGTGTCCATGAAGACGTAGTCGGCGCCGTCCATGTACAGGTACTGGAAGTCGCGGCGGTCCACGTTCGCGGTCTCGATCTTGGTGCCCGCGTTGAAGGTCTTGTCGACGACCTTGCCCGACAGGACGTTCTTCATCTTGGTGCGGACGAACGCGCCACCCTTGCCCGGCTTGACGTGCTGGAACTCGATGATCGTCCAGAGCTGACCGTCGATGCGAAGCACGGTGCCGTTCTTGATGTCGTTGGAGGTAGCCACGTTTCTTGTTCGTCCTCAGGGTCGGGTGCGGGCGGGTACGAAGCGGATGTCGTGCGGAGGTCGTGCGGTAGTCGACGTGCCGGGCCGCAGAGGGCCCGGAACATTCTACAGCCCGACCAGCAGCACGTGCCCCGCCACCCCGAGGGCGGCCGACCACGCGAGCGACGCCAGCGTGCCGACGACGAACCGCTCGCTCGCGACCGGGTGCTCCCGCAGCTCGGGGAACCGGCCGAGGCCCTTCACCGCGACGACGACCGCCACGCCCTCCGGGTAGCCGGCGAGGAGCGATCCCGTGACGCACAGCCGCTCGAGCAGGCCGATCCAGGTGCCGCCGCGCAGTACCGCGACGGCCTCGGCCGCCGCCTGCGGCTCCCGCTCGGCGTGCCGCAGCACCCACGGCACGAGCCACGCGCCGCCGCCCACGCTGGCGGCCAGGCCCACGACCCACACCGAGACGTCCGCCGCCACCGCTGCCCAGCTCACCGTGCGCGCCCCTCCCCTGACCCGTCGTCGCCGACGCCGCCTGCATCTTCGTGATCGTCGTGGTCATGGTCGTTCACGGCACCGACAGCACCGCCGTCCGGGCCATCGTCAGGGTCGGCACCCGCCGCCCGCAGCAGGCGCGCCGCGAGCGGGCGTGCGGCGGCGTCCTCGGCCCACAGCGCCGCCCGCAGCCGCTGGCTCACCGCCTGCTCGCTGACGCCCAGGGCGGCCGCGGACGCCCGCTGCGGTGCGGGTCCCCGCTGCGCGACGAGCGCGTCGACGGCCTCCCACCCCGCGACGGTGCGGCGCGCGACCACCGCGCCGAGCAGGTGCAGCAGCGCCTGCGCGTCGGCGGCGACGGTGGCCCGGGGCTCCTCGTCGGGCCCGACCACCGCGAGGGGCACGCTGCCGCCGCCGCGTCGCTTGGCCCGCTCGACCGCGGCTCGCGCCCGCACGAACGCCGGGCCGGAGGCCGCCCGCGACGCCGTCGGCAGCGGCCGGTCGACGGCGCCCAGCCCGACCCCCACGGCCCATCCGCCGTCACGGACGAGGTCGAGGACGAGGTCGACGGCCAGCGCCGCGCCGTCGTCGTCCCCGGCCAGCACGCCCTGGAGCTCGTCGCCCACGGTGCGGTCGAAGGGCAGCACGACGCCCCGACGCCGCGACGCCCGGGCGTCGACGAGCGCCAGGGCCTCCGGCACACGGTCGGCGCCCTGGGTACTTCCCCGCTGGTCCGCGGTCACGACGATCATCGCTCAAGCCTAGGAACTTGTGTTGCCGATATCAAGGACACCCACTTGATATCACTCAAGCCTTGAGCGTAGATCGGTCCGAATTCAGCCCTGAAGCTTGTGCACCAGTGCGCCGAGGGCCAGCCGGTACGAGTCGAAGCCGAAGCCCGCGATCGTCCCCGTCGCGATCCCCGCGACCACCGAGTAGTGGCGGAACGACTCGCGCGAGGCGGGGTTCGACAGGTGCACCTCGACCAGCAGCAGCCCGGACGACGTCACCTGGGCCGCGGCGTCGCGCAGCGCGTAGCTGTAGTGCGTGAACGCTGCAGGGTTGAGGACGACGTGCGCGCGGGCGTCCACGGCCTCGTGCAGCCAGCCCACGAGCTCCGACTCGTCGTCGGTCTGGCGGACGTCGACCGTGACGCCCAGATCGCTCCCCCACACCGCCGCCTCGCGCTCGAGGTCGGCCATGGACGCGTGACCGTAGATCTCGGGCTCGCGCACGCCGAGCCGACCGAGGTTGGGACCGTTGAGGACGAGGACGTGAGTCATGGCCCGAGGGTACGGCGGCACCACCGCGCCCGTCCCGACCGTCCGCGGTCACGACGCCGACCGGATCACTCCGACTCGTCGACGAGCAGCCGGCGCGGGCCGGGGCCGTCGTCGCCGAGCGCGTCGTGCGGGTTGGCGAGCACGCACCGGCTCAGGGAGAGGCACCCGCAGCCGATGCAGTCGGTGAGGTCGTCGCGCAGCCGCTCGAGCTGGTCGATCCGCGCGTCGAGGTCGGCGCGCCACGCGGTGGACAAGCGCTCCCAGTCCCGGACGTTGGGGGCGCGGTCGGCGGGCAGGGTGCCGAGGGCCTCCGCGATGCGCGCCAGCGGGATGCCGACCCGCTGGGAGACCCGGATGAACGAGACCCGGCGCAGGACGTCCCGGCGGTAGCGGCGCTGGTTGCCCGCCGTCCGGCGGCTGGCGATGAGGCCTCGACGCTCGTAGAAGTGGAGCGCGGAGACGGCGACGCCGCTGCGCGCCGCGACCTCGCCCACCGTCAGCTCGACGTGGTCCCACGGGACCCTCTCGGTCGCGTGCTCCGGCACGATCCTCGTCCCTTCCCGCGCGGCGGCCTCCCGATCCTTGACCTCAACCATAGTTCAGGTCACAGCATGGCGGCATGGACGCCATCCGCCACCACGCCTACGGCCCGCCCGAGACCCTCGTCCTCGAGCAGGTCCCCGACCCCGTGCCCGGTCCCGGCCAGGTGCTCGTCGCCGCCCGCGTGCACGGCGTGCACCTCCTGGACACCGCCCTCCGCCGCGGCGAGTCCACCGGTCCCCTGCCCGCGCCACGCCTCCCCGCGATCCCCGGGCGCGAGGTCGCCGGCACGGTGGTCGCCGTCGGCCCGGACGTCGGGGACGACCTGCTCGGGGCACGCGTCGCCGCGCACCTGGGCGCCACGCCCGACGGGGGCGGGTACGCACGCCTCGCCGTCGCGTCCGTCGACTCCCTGCACCGCCTGCCCGACCGCCTCGACCTGGCCGACGCCGTCGCGATGATCGGCACCGGCCGGACGGCGCTCATGGCGCTGGAGGTGGCGGGGCCGGGTCCGGACGACGTCGTGGTGATCACCGCCGCCGCGGGCGGCCTGGGCTCCCTCTTCGTGCAGTCCGCGCTCGACGCCGGCACCCGCGTCCTCGCCCTGGCGGGCGGCCCGCGCAAGGTCCGCGCGGTCCGCGGGCTCGCACCCGACGCCGGGCAGCGGCTCGCCGTCGTCGACGTGTCCGCGGACGGCTGGCCCGTCGACGCCCGCCGCGCGCTCGGCGCCTGCGGGCGCCCGCCGCGACCCTGCTGATCGACGGCGTCGGGGGCGACCTCGGCGCCGAGGCGGCCGCGCTGCTCGGTCCCGGCGGGCGGCTCGTCGTGCAGGGCTGGGCCTCCGGGCGCCCGAACCCCGTGGCCGCGAGCGCCGTCACGCCGGACGGGCACCCGGTCGAGGTGCGGGCCGTCGTGGGACCGGGCGCGCCCGCGTTCGGCGACCTGCGCACGTACCAGCGCCGCGCGCTGGAGCGGGCCGCGTCGGGCGAGTGGCGCGTCCTCACCCACCGGGTGGCGTTCGCGGAGGCCGCACGGGCCCACCGGGAGCTCGAGGAGCGCCGCACGGTCGGCAAGGTGGTGCTGGGATGACCGCAGCATCGCCCGATGGCGCGCCTGTCGGCGGGGCGGCCGCGCCCTTGGGGCCGAGCGCACAACGCACGGTCCTGGCCGGGATGGTCGCGTACATCGCGCTGGGCGCGTTCGAGTCGCTCGCCGTGGCGACCGCGATGCCGACGGTGGCGGCCGAGCTGGACGGTCTGCGGCTGTACACGCTCGCGTTCGCGACGGGCTCCGCCGCGGGGGTGGTGGGGATGCTCGTCGCGGGGCGCTGGACGGACCGTCGCGGGCCGACGCCGCCGCTGCTGGCGGGGATCTCGCTGTTCCTCGTGGGGCTGCTCGTCGCGGGGCTCGCGCCGAGCATGCCGGTGCTCCTGGCGGGTCGCACCGTGCAGGGCGCGGGCAGCGGCATCGAGGGCGTGGCGATCTTCGTGCTGGTGGCGCGCGTGTTCCCGCAGGAGCGGCGGGCGAGGGTGTTCGCGTGGTTCGCCGCCGCGTGGGTGGTGCCCGGGGTGGTGGGGCCGCTGCTCGCCGGGGCGATGACGCAGTACCTGGGGTGGCGGTGGGTGTTCCTCGCCGTGCCCGTGCTGGCGGTGCCCGCCCTGCTGGCCCTGCGGCCGGCGCTCGCGGCGGGTCGTTCGGCGCACCCGGTCGGGCCGGTCGCCGACGACGGTCGGCCGAGCGGCGACGCCCCGCCGGCGGAGTGGCGGGGCGTCGTGGGGCAGGTGCTGCGCGGCGCGCGCGGCCTGGGCACGGTCGTGCTGGTGCGTGCGCTCGTGGCGGCCGCGTTCGTGGGTGCGCAGGTGCTGCTTCCCCTCGCGCTCACCCGCGAGCGGGGTCTCGCGCCGGCGTTCGCCGGGGCCGTCCTCACGCTGCACGTGCTCGGGTGGTCGACGGGGTCGTGGGCGCGCGGGCGCGGGCTCGGCGGTCTGTCGCACGCCGGTTTCCTCCGCGTCGGCGGCACGTCCCTCGCGCTGGGGACGGCGGGGGTCGCCCTGCTGGTCGTCCCGGGCGTGCCGCTGCTCGCGGCGGCAGCGCCGTGGGTGCTGGGCGGGCTCGGGATGGGTCTGGTGTTCCCCACCCTCAACCTGCTCGTCCTCGAGCTCGCGCCGCCCTCCGCGCAGGGCGTGTCCATGTCGGTGCTCCAGGTGGCCGACGCGGCGGCGTCCGCGCTCGCGCTCACCGGGACGGGGGCGCTGCTGTGGGCCCTGCACGACCGGGTCGGCGCGGCCGCCTACGCGGTGTGCCTCGGCCTCGCGGCGGCGCTCGCGCTGACCGCGACGGCCCTGGCGGGCCGCACGCGGCGGGGTACCGGTCCGCGCGCCGTCACGAATCCCGTCGACTTTCCGTCGGGTGTACGGGATGCTGCCGATGAGGATGCGCTCCCCGCCCGGTCCTCCTGAGCGGCACCGTTCTGTTCGCACGTCCTGGGCGAGCGTCCGCGCGCCCTTCTTCCTCCCTTCGTCCACCTCCGTCCGCACCGACCGGGCCCGCACCTCGGGCCGTTGCCTCGCACCGGCGCCCCTCTGAGGAGTCACGATGTCCCAGACCTCGAATCCCCCCACGTCCCCCGCCGTCCCGGTCGACAGGCTCCGCGCCGTCCTCGGGGACGGCACGCCCGTGGTCGCGCCCGACGACGACGGCTACGGCGCCGCCCGCACGATCGAGCCGGGCGGCGTCGAGCAGCGTCCCGCGGCGGTCGTGCGCCCCACCGGCACCGACGCCGTGGTCCGCGCGGTGCGCTTCGCGCGCGACACCGGCGTCGAGGTGTCCGTCCGCTCGGGCGGGCACTCCGTGTTCGGCCTCGGCGCCGCCGACGGCGCCCTCACGCTGGACCTGCGCGGCCTGGACGGCGTCGAGCTCGACGTCGACGGCCGCACCGCCTGGGCCGGCGGCGGCATCACCGCAGGCGCGTACTCGCGTGCCGCCGGGGAGCACGGCCTGGCGACCCCGTTCGGCGACACCGGCTCGGTCGGCGTCGGCGGCATCACGCTGGGCGGCGGCGTCGGCCTGCTGTCGCGCTCGCTCGGCATGACGATCGACAGCCTCCTCGGCGCGGAGGTCGTGACCGCCGACGGCGAGGTGGTGCGCACCGACTCCGACCACGAGCCCGACCTGTTCTGGGCGCTGCGCGGCGGCGGGGGCAACTTCGGGGTCGTCACCCGGTTCCGGTTCGCCCTGCACGAGGTGTCGCAGGTGGTCGGCGGGGTGCTCCTCATGCCGGCCACTCCCGAGGCCCTCGCCGACGTCGTCGCCGCCGCGGACGCCGCGCCGCCCGAGCTGACGATGATCGTCATGGTCATGCCCGCGCCGCCGATGCCGATGATCCCCGACCAGTGGCACGGGCGCCTCGTGGTCATGGCCAACGCCTGCTGGTCCGGCCCCCTCGACCGGGCGGACGCGGCCCTCGCGCCGCTGCGCGACGTCGCGGACCGCGCCGGCGGCGCCCTGCTGGACGGCCTGCGCACCGCGCCCTACCCCAGCCTGCTGGAGGGCGGGCCGGAGGGCGGCCCGCTCGTCGCGACCGGGCGCACGTTCTTCGCCGACGGGCTCGACGGGGCCGCCGCGGCCCACCTCCTGGAGCAGCTGGAGGGATCCGACGCGCTGATGCGCGCCGCCCAGCTGCGCGTGCTCGGCGGCGCGGTGGCGGACGTCCCCGCCGACGCGACGGCCTACGCCCACCGCGGGGCGCGCCTGGTGGGCAACGTCGCCGCGGTCGCGCGCGACGCGGCGGGCGCCGCCCGGTACCGACCCTGGGTGGACGCGCTGGCCGACCGGCTGCGCGGCCCGGACGGCGCGTACGTGAACTTCAGCCTCGACGGCGGGCTCGACGTCGCGCGGGCCGCCTACCCCGGGCCCACGTGGGAGCGGCTGCGCGACGTGAAGCGCCGCTACGACCCGGAGAACGTGTTCCGCGGCAACGTCAACGTGCCGCCGGCGTAGCGCGGCCGGCGGGGCTCAGCGGGCCCGCGCGTCGATCTCGTCGCGACGGGCCAGCACCAGCCGGTCGACGACGTCGTCCGGCAGCGGCGCGTCCGGCTGGAAGGAGACGGAGCCCTTGGTGGTGCGGAACCCGTCCAGGTCGTCCGCGAGCGCCACGAGGACCTCGGGGCTGAACGGGTAGAGGCCCACGTGCGTGCGGGTGACCATGGCGCTCACCAGGGGGCTGCCGCGGTAGCGCAGCGCCGGCATGCCGTAGCTGCGCCCCTCCTCGACGTCGGGGACCAGGGACCGCGCCCGCTCATAGACGCGCGCCACGGCGTCACGTTCCGGTCCGGACAGGGTGGCCAGGTAGTCCTCGACGTCTCCCACGGGCCCATCGTGGGGCGTCCGGTCACGTCTCGCCACGCCGCGTCGTCGGCAGTGCGGGGGCGGACGGACCGCCCCCGCGGAAGGATGGGCACCATGCCACGGACGGACACCCCTGCCCGACGACGTACCTCGCGGGCGACCGAGGCCGACCTCGAGGACCTGCGCCGGGTGGCGTTCGGTGCCGCGTACCGGATGCTCGGCAGCGTCACGGAGGCGGAGGACGTGGCCCAGGAGGCCATGCTGCGCGTGGCCCCTGTCGGGATGGTGGACCCGGCGGTGGTGAACCCGGCCGCGTACACCACCACCGTGGCGACGCGGATCGCGTTGGACGTGCTGCGCTCGGCGCGGGTGCGGCGCGAGTCGTACGTCGGCGAGTGGGTGCCCGAGCCGCTGGTCGGGGACGTCGTCGCCGCCGGGTCGGCGGGCCGGGAGGCCGCCGCGCACGCGGAGCTCGCCGACGACCTGTCCACGGCGTTCCTCGTGCTGCTGGAGACCCTCACGCCGGCGGAGCGGGCCGCGTTCCTGCTGCACGACGTGTTCGGCTATCCCCACCGGGAGTCGGCCCAGGTGATCGGGACGACGGAGCTGGCCGCACGGCAGCTCACGTCCCGGGCGCGGCGGCGCGTGGCGGCGCGGCAGGACGCCGCGGCGGACGTGCGGGCCGGGGCGCCCGACCCGCACGCCGAGGAGCTGGTGCGGCGGTTCATCGCGGCGACCGAGGAGGGCGACGTCGACGGTCTGGTGGCACTGCTGGCCGACGACGTCGCGCTCACCGGCGACAGCGGCGGCAACGTGCCCGCGGGGCTGGCGGTGTCGCGGCCGGTGTCGGGGAACGTGGCGGTGGCCCGGCTGCTGGCGGGCTTCGCGAGGCGGGGCGCGCCGGCACGCATCGAGGCGACCGTGGTCAACGGCGGCCCGGGCATGATCGCCTACGCCGACGACTCCGTGGGCGGCGGCGTCATCGGCACGTACGCCCTGCAGGTCTCCGGCGGCCGCATCGCCCGGATCGACGGCGTCATCAACCCGGAGAAGCTGCGGCACCTTGCGCCGCTGGCCGACCTGGAGGCCGTGGCCGCAGAGCTCAGGGCCGCGGGGCGGCGGCGTCGGGCACCGCAGGCTCCGGACGGCCCACCGTCACCTTGAGCATGAGCACCAGGCCCACGAGGATGACGGCGACGATGCCGAGGGTGCCCCAGATGGTGGCGCCGGTGAGCGCGATGAGCAGCGTCCACATCGAGGGGGCGAGGAACGACACCGCGCGGCCCGTCGTGGCGTAGAGGCCGAAGATCTCGGACTCGCGCCCGGCGGGCGCCACGCGGGCCAGCAGGGAGCGGGACGCGGCCTGCGCGGGGCCGACGAAGCAGGTCAGCGCCAGCCCCGCCACCCAGAACACGGCGGACCCGAACGGGTGCAGCGCGACGACGAGCAGCCCGCACGCCACGAGCCCGGTGAGCGAGCCGATGATCACGGCGCGCGGCCCGAACCGGTCGTCCAGGCGCCCGGCGACGATCGTGCTGAGGCCGGCGAGCAGGTTGGCGGCGATGCCGAACGCGATCACCGCGTCGTCGCTGAACCGGAACGACACCGCGGCGATGACGGCGCCGAACGTGAACACGGCCGACAGCCCGTCGCGGTAGACGGCGCTCGCGAGCAGGAACCAGAAGGTGGGCCGCTCGTGCCGGTACAGGGCGACCACGTCGCGCACCAGGACGACGTACCCGGCGAAGAACCCGACGCGCGGGCGGTCGTCGGCGGGCGGCGCCTCGGGCACGTAGCGGAACAACGGCCACGCGAATGCCACGGCCCACAGGGCGCACCCGAGCGCGATGACCCGGTAGGCCAGGCCGTCGTCGGTGGGCATCCCCCACCAGTCGAACGTCTGCGCCACCACCACGAGGACGAGCGCGACGATCCCACCCAGGTACCCCAGCCCCCACCCGAGGCCGGACACCCGCCCCACGGTGGCGCGCGTGGACACCTGCACGAGCATCGCGTTGTAGTTCACGCCGGCGATCTCGCTCGCCACGCTGCCGAGGGACACGAGCGCGGCGCCGAGCACGAACCATGCCGGGTCGGCGCGGACCGCGAACAGCGCCGCCATGGCCAGGACCATGACCAGCGTGGCGCCGCCCACCCAGGCCTTGCGACGACCCTCGACGTCGGCGCGGCGGCCCAGCACGGGCGCCAGCAGGGCCACGAGCAGGCCGCCGATCGTGATCCACAGCCCCAGGCCGCTGGTGAG
Organism: Isoptericola sp. NPDC019482; assembly: GCF_040632295.1. Taxonomy (NCBI): domain Bacteria; kingdom Bacillati; phylum Actinomycetota; class Actinomycetes; order Micrococcales; family Promicromonosporaceae; genus Isoptericola; species Isoptericola sp. NPDC019482. The sequence continues at coordinate 57,234 of NZ_JBEYBQ010000023.1, read as the reverse complement.
CCCCGCCTGGGCACGCTCGTGCACCGGGTCGGTCGCGGGCAGCGCCGCCACCTCCGGCGTCAGGAAGGCGTCGCTCGTGAGGTACAGCGCCGTGAAGACGAACGTGACGATCACGGTGTTGAACGGCTGCGTCGCCCAGTCCCACATCGCCCACGAGACGACCTGACGGCGCGGCACCAGCGCCTCCGCGACGCCCGACCTCGCCGCGCCGTCGTGCAGCGGTTCGTGAGGTGAGGTGTGCGGCGACCCGTGCGGGGCGGTGGGCGCGGCGTCGGGTGCGGGTTCCGGCACCGCCGGTCGGTCGCTCATGAGGCGCAGTCTGCCGGACGCGACGGCCCGGCGGGAGGGGCGCGACGGCGCGCCGTGCGCGCGACGCGTGGATACGATCGCGCCGTGCCCGTCCCCGCCCCGCCGCCGTCCCCGCGCACCGCCCTGGACGGGGGCTGGCGGACGGACCGGCTCCTCGGCCACGGCTTCGAGGAGCGGCCTCTGGGACCCGCGACGCTCGTGCGGGCCGTCGACCGGCCGGAGCGGCCGCGCGCCGCCGTCCTGCACGTGCACGGGTACAACGACTACTTCTTCCAGGCGCACCTCGCGCGGGCCCTCGTGTCCGCCGGTCTCGTGCTCTACGCCGTCGACCTGCGCCGCGCCGGGCGCTCCCTGCTCGACGGCGGCCCCGGCGGCGGCACGGACGACCCGCTCCCCCCGCACTACGTCGCGAGCCTGCGCGAGGCGGGCGCCGACCTGTCCGCGGCGGCGCACGCGGTCCGGGAGCTCGACCCGGGGCTGCCGGTCGTGGTGCACGCGCACTCGACGGGCGGCCTGAGCGCGGCGCTGTGGGCGCACGCCGTCCGGCACGACCCGGCGCACGGGCCCGACCTCCTGGTGCTGAACTCGCCCTTCTTCTCCCTCAGCGGCTCGCGGCTCGCGGACGCGGGCCGCTCCGCGGTGCTCGAGATGCTGGGACGACGACGTCCGCTCGCCGTCGTGAGCGCGAACCCCTCGGTGTACGCCACGTACCAGCACGCCTCCCACGGCGGCCGGTGGGACTTCGACACGACGCTCAAGCGCCCCGAGGGTCTCCCGGCGCGCGCGGGCTGGCTCCGCACGGTCACGCGGGCGCAGGCCCGCCTGGCCCGCGGTCTCGCCGTGCCCGGGCCGGTCCTGGTCGCGCGCAGCGACTCCTCCGGCCCCGACCGGACCGACAACCCGCGGCTCGACGCGCAGGACACCGTGCTCGACGTCCGGCGGATCGCGGCCCTGACGCCCCGGGTGGGTCCCGACGCGACGTCCCTCGTCGTGCCCGGCGGCGTGCACGACCTCGCCCTGTCCGCCGACGCCCCGCGGCACGCCTACCTCGACGGCGTCCTGGCCTGGCTCGAAGCCCACCTGCCGGACGGCCACCTGCCGGACGCCCGCCTGCCTGACGCTCGCCTGCTCAGACCCCGCCTGCCCGGACCCCAGGAGGCACCATGAGACCCGCACCCGCGCACCCGTACCTCGACCCCCGCGGCGGCGACGGCGCGCCGCTGTCCGTCCTCGCGCTGGCGCACCGCGGCTTCTCGCACGGCCGGGAGAACCTGGAGAACTCCCTCGCCGCGTTCGCCGCCGCAGTCGAGCTGGGCTTCCGGTACGTCGAGACCGACGCGCACGGCACCGCCGACGGCGTCGCCGTCGCCCTGCACGACGCGTCCCTCGACCGGACCACCGACGCCACCGGTCGCGTGGCCGACCTGCCGTGGTCGGTCGTGCGGCACGCGCGCATCGGCGGCAGCGAGCCCGTGCCGCGGCTCGACGACGTGCTCGGCACGTGGCCCGACCTGCGGGTCAACGTCGACGTCAAGGAGGACTCCGGGATCGAGCCCACGGCTGCCGCGATCGAGCGCACGGGCGCGCACGACCGGGTCTGCGTCACGTCGTTCGACGCCCGCCGCCGCCGCGCGACGCTCGCCCGCCTGTCCCGGCCGGTCGCGACGTCCGCCGGCCGGCGCGAGGTGGTGCGCTTCCTCGCCGGCGCCCGCCTGCGCGTGGACGCGCTCGTCCGCCGCGCGCTGCGCGACGTGGACGCCCTGCAGGTCCCCGTCTCCGAGGGCCGCGTGCCCGTGGTCGACGCGCGGACGGTCGCCGCCGCCCACCGCGCCGGGCGCCAGGTGCACGTGTGGACGATCAACGAGCCCGGGGAGATGGGCCGCCTGCTCGACCTCGGCGTCGACGGCATCGTCACCGACCGCGCCGACCTGCTGCGCGACGTGCTCGTCGCCCGCGGCCTGTGGGGCTGAGCGTCTCCCGTTCCGGGCGCCTCCCGCGGGCCCGCCCGTCAGGCGCGTCCCGGCCAGGTGATGCCGCCGGCCGGCGCGGGCTCGACGCCCCACGTCTCGCGCACCACCGCCTGCCCGCTCGGGGTGAGCCGCAGCCCCCGCCCGCTCGTCCGCGCCACCCATCCGGCGTCGAGGAAGCGGGCGCCGACGGCGGCGCCGAGCGCCCCGGCCAGGTGCACCCGGCGCTCGGTCCAGTCCAGGCAGGCCCGCGTCGTCGGGCGGCGGGCGGCGGTCGCGCCGTCCACGTCCACGCCGAGCCCGCGCAGCCCGTGGGCGCCCTCGTCCGTGAGGGCGAGGACGTCGGCGCCGTCCAGCCATCCCCGCGCGACGCACGCCTCGGCCAGCCCCACGCCGAGCCGGCCCGCGAGGTGGTCGTAGCAGAACCGGGCCGCCGCCAGCCGGTCGGCCTCCCGGCTGCGCCGCAGCCCCGCCACCGGCACCGGGCCCGCCAGCGCGCCGAGGGCCTCCAGCGCGTCGGCCACGTCCGGTCCCGCGAGGGCGTAGTACCGGTGCCTGCCGCGGGCCCGGCCGGTCACCAGCCCGGCGGCCACGAGCACCGCCAGGTGCTCGGACGCGGCGGGTGCGCCCACGCCCGCCGCCCGTGCCAGCTCCCCGGCGGGGCGTGCCGTGCCGTCCATGAGCAGCCCGACCATCGCCGACCGCGCCGGCGCGGACAGCGCCCGCCCGACGTCGGTGAAGTCCCGGTCCCGCCCGTCGCCACCCATGAGCCCGACGATACGGCGACGACACTTCGGCGGACGCCGAAGCGTCCCACGCCTATCGTCCAGGCATGAGCACACCGGAGAGCTTCGCGGACCTCGAGGTCCCGCTGCCCGCCACGCCCGGCGCGCTGGCCGACCTGGGCGAGACGCTCGGGCGCGCCGGCGTCAGCCTGGAGGGCGGGGGCGTGACCAGCCTCGGCGGCGGGCGCGTCGCGCACTTCCTCGTCGACGACGGGCCGCGCGCCGTCGCCGCCCTCGCCGGGGCAGGGCTCGGGCCGGCCACCGCCCGCGACGTCGTCACGACCCGCCTCGCCCAGGACGTCCCGGGGCAGATGGGGGCGTTCGCGCGCCGCCTCGCCGACGCGGGCGTCGTCGTGGAGCACCTGTACAGCGACCACGACGGCAACCTCGTGCTGCTCGTCGCGGACGAGGACATGCCTACGTGCCGGGACGTCGTGCGCGCGTGGGACGCGGAGCGCGAGGCCGCGCACCGACCGGGTGGGAGCGCTGGCTAGAGCCCGAGCTGGACCGTCACGCCCGGCCGGCCGGCCGGGGGCTCCTTCGAGACCTCCGCGTACGCGGCGGCGAGCAGCGTCGGGTCCGGCCCCTCGAGGCGCGTCGGCTTCGCGACGTCGTCCAGCACGACGAAGCGCAGCAGGTTGCCGCGGGTCTTCTTGTCACGCTGCATGGCGGCGAGGAGCTTGTCCCAGCGGTCGCCGCGGTAGGTGGTGGGCAGCCCGAGCGAGTCGAGGATCGACCGGTGCCGGTCCACGACGGCGTCGTCGAGCTTGCCGCCCAGGCGCGCGAGCTCGGCCGCGAAGACCATCCCCACCGCGACCGCGGCGCCGTGCCGCAGCTGGTAGCGCTCGGTGAGCTCGATCGCGTGCCCCAGGGTGTGCCCGTAGTTGAGGATCTCCCGCAGCCCCTGCTCCGTGAGGTCCTCCCCCACCACGCGCGCCTTGACCCGCACCGAGCGCTCGATGAGCTCGGTCAGCACCTCCCAGGTCTCGGGCGTGGTGTCCGCGCCCTTCCACCCGCGCAGCTCGTCGGCGTGCTCCTCGACCAGCTCGAGGATGCGCGGGTCGGCGATGAAGCCGGTCTTCACGACCTCGGCCATGCCGGCGACGAGGTCCCAGCGGTCGAGGGACTCCAGGGCCGCCAGGTCGCACAGCACCCCGGCGGGCGGGTGGAACGCGCCCACGAGGTTCTTGCCCTCGGCCGTGTTGATGCCCGTCTTTCCGCCCACGGCGGCGTCGACCATCGCGAGCAGCGTGGTCGGCACGTGCACGACCTTGATGCCCCGCAACCAGGTGGCCGCGACGAACCCGGCGAGGTCCGTCGTCGCGCCGCCGCCGACGGACACGATCGCGTCGGACCGCGTGAAGTCGGCCTGGCCCAGCACCTGCCAGCAGAACGCCGCCACCTGGGCGGTCTTCTGCTCCTCCGCGTCCGGCAGCTCGACCGCGAACGCCTCGTAGCCCTGCGCCACGAGGTCCTCGCGGACCGCCTCGCCGGTGGTCTGCAGCGACGCCGGGTGCATGACGAGCACCCGCCGCACGCCGTCGCCGAGCAGGCTCGGCAGCTCGCCGAGCAGGTGTCGCCCGACGACGACGTCGTAGGGCTGTGCTTCCGTCGTGCTGCCCTGCACGGTCACGCGGACCGTCATGACTGGACCTCCTGTGCCGATCCGCCCGCGGACGGGCCTTGCTGTGCGGTCGCTTCTGCGCCCGCGGGTACGGGTGCGCCCGTGACGCCGGCGTGCACCTGCGCGGCGACCTCCTGCGGGGGCCGCTCGTCGGAGACGACGTGCACCGTGGCGAGCCGCTCGTAGGTGGGGCGGCGCGCCTGCATCAGCTCGACCCACCGGGCCCGCGGGTTGCCCACGAGCAGCGGGCGGGACTGGTTGAAGCCGACGCGGGGCGCGGCGTGCGCGAGGGACACGTCGAGGAAGACGACGGTGCCGCCGCCGGCGGCGTAGCCCTCGAGCGCCCGCTGGGTGTGCTCGTCCATCACCGCGCCGCCGCCGAGGGCGAGGACGCCGGGGTGGCAGGCCAGGGCCGTCGTGACGGCCTCGCGCTCCAGCTCGCGGAACCGCGGCTCGCCGTCGTCCACGAAGATCTCGGCGACCGGCTTGCCCGCGGTCTCCTCGACGTCCGCGTCAGTGTCCCGGAACGCGACGCCGAGCCGCTGCGCGAGCAGGCGGCCCACCGTGGTCTTGCCGCTGCCGGGCGGGCCGATGAGGACGGCGCGCGGCACGCCCGCGCTCATCGCAGCAGCTCGGGGATCGAGGCCAGGTACGCCTCGGCGTTGCGCCGCACCTCGGTCACCGAGTCCCCGCCGAACTTCTCGACGACGGCCTGCGCGAGCTCGAGCGCCACCATCGCCTCGGCGACGACGGCGGCGGGCGGCACCGCGCACACGTCGGAGCGCTGGTGGTGCGCGGTGACGGCCTCGCCCGTCGCGACGTCGACCGTCGCCAGGGCGCGCGGCACGGTGGAGATCGGCTTCATCGCGGCGCGCACGCGCAGCACCTCGCCGTTGCTCATGCCGCCCTCGATGCCGCCCGCGCGGTTGGAGCGGCGGTGGATGTGGCCGTCGTCGCCGCGCTCGATCTCGTCGTGCGCGGCCGAGCCGCGGCGGCGGGCGGTGCGGAAGCCGTCGCCGACCTCGACGCCCTTGATCGCCTGGATCCCCATGAGTGCGCCCGCGAGACGGGCGTCGAGGCGCCGGTCGCCCTGCACGTAGCTGCCGAGGCCGGTGGGCACGTCGTAGGCGAGCACCTCGACGACGCCGCCGAGGGTGTCGCCGTCCTTGCGGCACTCGTCGATCTCCGCGACCATCGCCGCGCTCGTCGCGGCGTCGAAGCAGCGCACCGGGTCGGCGTCGAGGGCGGCGACGTCGTCCGGGCCGGGCAGGTCGGCGCCCTCGGGCACCTCGACCGGGCCGATCGCCACGACGTGCGACACCAGCCGGACGCCGACGGCCTGCTCGAGGAACTTCGTCGCGACCAGGCCGAGCGCGACTCGCGTCGCCGTCTCGCGGGCGGACGCGCGCTCGAGCACCGGGCGGGCGTCGTCGAAGCCGTACTTGCGCATGCCGACGAGGTCGGCGTGGCCGGGGCGGGGGCGGGTGAGCGGCCGGTTGCGCGCGATCTCGCGCTCGTCGCCGGTGCCGGCGTCCACCAGCAGCGCGTCGCGGTCGACCGGGTCCGGCGACATGACGTCGGTCCACTTGGGCCACTCGGTGTTGCCGATCTCGAAGGCCAGCGGGCCGCCCTGCGTGATCCCGTGGCGCAGGCCGCCGAGCACGCGCACGGCGTCCTGCTCGAACTTCATGCGGGCGCCGCGGCCGTAGCCGAGCCGGCGGCGGGCGAGCGCGGCCTGGATGTCCGCGGTCACCACCTCGACGCCGGCGGGCAGTCCCTCCAGCACCCCCACGAGTGACGGACCGTGCGACTCCCCCGACGTCATCCAGCGCAGCATGCCTGCGATTCTTCCACGCCCGGGCGGCGGGTCCGTCCGGTGGTCAGCGGGCGGACGCCGGGGCCGCCAGGGCCCGGCCGAGCTCCTCGTCCATGGCCGCGACCGGCGCCGTCCGGCCCGTCATCAGGCGCACCTGCTCCACCGCCTGGTGCAGCAGCATCCGTTCGCCCCCGACGACGGTGCCGCCCGCGTCCGCCCAGGCGGAGGACAGCGCGGTGGGACGTGGGTCGTAGACGACGTCGAGCAGCACGCCCGCCGGGGCTCCGCCCTGGGCGGCGAGGGCGGCAGCGACGGGGTCGGCGGCATAGGCCGGCATGGTGGAGACGACGACGTCGGCGTCCCGCAGCGCGCCGAGCGACGCCGACGGGTCGAGGACCTCGAACCGAGGCGTCACGCCCATGCGTGCCGCCGCCTCCTGCAGGCCCGCCGTGCGGCCGAGGGAGCGGACCAGGACGCGCGGCGTCGTGCAGCCGAGCTCGCCCAGCGCGGCGAGCGTTGACGCGGCGGTGGCGCCGCCGCCGAGCACGACGGCGCTCTCCGCTCCTGCACCGGAGCCACGACCCTGGGCCGCGAACCCCTCGCGCAGCGCGGTGACGAGCCCGTAGACGTCGGTGTTGGTGCCGGTGAGGGTCACACCGCACTGCGCCGGCCCGACGAGCACCGTGTTCACGGCGCCCACGGCCACGGCGAGCGGGTCGATATGGTCCACCAGGTCCATGACCGCATGCTTCAGCGGCATGGTGACGCTCAGGCCGGCCCAACCGAGGTCCAGCCGCCGCACCAGCGCCGGGAGGTCCGCGACGGTCGTGTCGATCGCGGAGTACTCCCAGCCCTCCAGGCCGAGTGCGTCATAGGCGGCCCGGTGCAGCACGGGCGAGAGGGAGTGCGCGACGGGGTGGCCCAGCACCGCCGCTCGTCGGAAGACGGTCATGTCAGCCGGCGTTCTCCTCAGCCCACTCCTGGTACTCCCGCTTGAAGACCTGGAACTCGTCGTACGAGTTGGTGAACTTGGTCTCGCCAGTCTCGAGGTTCACGGTTACGTACCAGTTCCAGTCGCCCTCGGGCGGGTCCAGGACGGCTTCGACGGACGCCTGCCCAGGGTTGGCGATCGGTGTGGGCGGGAGCCCGGTGTTCTTGCGGGAGTTGTACGGGTCGCTCGCGTCGGCGAACTCCGCCTTCGTGATCTGGTCCGCCGGCTTGCCGAGCCCGTAGGAGTTGATGGCGTCCAGGTACAGCGCCTCGCCGCGGTCCAGCCGGTTCTCGATCACCCGCGCGACCTCGCCGCGATACCCGTCCGGCGCCTCCTTCTCCACCAACGACGCCTTGTTCAGCACGTCGTTCCAGTCGGAGTCGTCAACGCCGAGGGACTCCAACTCCTTCTTCGTCTGGTTCACCATCGCCGTCAGGAGCGTCGTGGCGTCGTCGCCCGGCTGGACGGTGTACGTCTTCGGGAACAGCCACCCCTCGGCGTTGCCGTCCGCCTGCTTCGGCAGGCCGAAGGACTCCGGGTCCTTCAACGCCTTCTCAAGCTCCTTCTCGGTGATCTCGGTGACCGACCCCACACGGTCCACGATCTGCGCGACGGTGTAGCCCTCGGGGATGGTCACCTCGGTCTGGAGCTTCTCGTTCTTCACCAGCGCGGCGACGGCGTCGGAGGCCTTCATCTCGGCCTGCAGCTGGTAGGTGCCCGGCTGGATGCCGGCGGCGGCGGGGTTCTGGCCGAACGCGTCCGTGAAGGCGCCTGCGCTGGCCACGACCCCGGCCTCCGCGAGCACGGTGCCCATCTGGCCGCCCGTGGCGCCCTCCGGGATGACGACCTCGACCGGGTCGCCGCCCGGGCCCGGGTAGTCCTCGTTCTGCGATCCGATGAAGGGCAGCCCGCCGACCAGCGAGTCCATGCGGTCCCAGAGCAGGTAGGCGCCCGCGCCGACGAAGGCGAGCACCACCACCAGCACCACGGCGGTGCGCTGCCGACGGCGGCGCTTGCGCTTGGCGGCAGCCCTCCGGCCGGCGGCCGAACGGCGCCGCGTGGGTGCCGCGGGCGCCTCCTGGAGGGCGGGGTGCTCGAAGAGGTCCGTCACGCCGGGTTCTTCCTTCTGACAGGGCCTGGGGTGGGCTCGATGGGTCGGCTGCTGCTGTCCGGGCTGCTCAGACGCCCGGTGTCCGCGGTTCGACGAGCTCGCCGGCACGCCCCCCGGCCGACCGCTCCACGTCGAGTGCAGATTGCAGAATGATAACGGCTGCGGCCTGGTCGACGACAGACCGGTGGGCCTTGGTGCGTCGCCCCGCCGAGCGGAGCTGGGCGTGCGCGGTCACGGTCGTCATCCGCTCGTCGACCAGGCGGACCTCGACGGGCGCGACGGCGGCGGCCAGCCGGGTCGCGAACTCGCGCGCGTCCGCCGTGGCGGCGCCCTCCGCCCCCGACAGGTGCCGTGGCAGCCCCACGTACACGACCGCGGCGAACCGCTCCTCGGCCTCCGCCGCGATGCGCGCGACGTCGGCCGTCACCGCGGGCGCGCCGTCCGCGCCCGCGGGCACGTCCAGGACGCGCGGAACGGTCTCGACCGGCGTGGCCACCAGGCCGTCCGGGTCGCTGCCCGCGAGGCCGATGCGCGCCTTGCCGACGTCGACCCCGAGCCGCGCGCCCCGCGGCAGCCCGCGGGGCACGTCCTGCTCCGGCGAGCCCGACCCGTACGGCCCAGGCGTCACGCGCCCACCTGAGCCGAGCGCACGCCCTCGGCCACGCCGGCCAGCGCGGCCGGGAGCGCGGCCGCGTCGGTGCCGCCGCCCTGGGCGAGGTCCGGCTTGCCGCCGCCCCCGCCGCCGAGGGTCTTCGCCGCGGCCTTGACGAAGTCGCCGGCCCGCAGGCCCGCGTCCCGGGCGCCCGCGTTGGTGGCCACGACCACCAGGGGCCGCCCGCCCGCCACGCCGCCGACGGCGACGAGCGCCGCCTCGGCGTCGCCCAGGCGCCCGCGGACGTCGAGCGCCAGCGCGCGCAGGTCGTCCGCCGAGGCGACCTCGCCGGCGTCGTGCGCGACGACGCGGACGTCGCCGACACGCTCCGCCTGCGCGACGAGCGCGCCCGCCGCGGCGAGGATCCGCTCCTGGCGCATCCCGGAGAGCTCCTTCTCCGTCTCCTTGAGGCGGGTGAGGAGCGAGCCGACGCGGTCGGCGAGCTCGTCGGGGCGCGCGCCCAGCAGGCCGGTGAGCTGGCCCACCAGGGCGTGCTCCTTCGCCTGGAAGCCGTACGCGCCGTCGCCCACCAGGGCGTCCACGCGACGCACGCCGGAGCCGATCGACGCCTCGCCGAGCAGCGCGACGCGACCCACCTCGCCCGTGGCCTTGACGTGCGTGCCGCCGCACAGCTCGCGCGACCAGTCGCCGCCGATGGACACGACGCGCACGGTGTCGCCGTACTTCTCTCCGAACAGCGCCATGGCGCCCAGCTCGCGGGCGCGGGCGATCGGCATGGTCGCGTCGGTCACCTCGAGGTTCTCGGTCAGGCGCGAGTTGACGCGCTCCTCGATCTCGCCGAGCGCGTCCCCCGGCACCGGCGTGGGCGAGCGGAAGTCGAAGCGCACGCGGCTCGGGGCGTTCTCCGACCCGGCCTGGGTGCGGTCCGGCCCGACCATCTCGTGCAGCGCCTTGTGGATCATGTGCGTGGCCGAGTGCGCGCGGCTGATCGCGACGCGGCGCGCGACGTCGATCGTCGCCGTGCCGGGGTCGCCCAGCGCGACCGTGCCCTCGACCAGGCGGCCGCGGTGCACCGACAGGCCCTTGACCGGGCGCTGCACGTCGTCGACCTCGATGGTCGCGCCGCCGTCGAGCACGATCGTGCCCTGGTCGGCGAGCTGGCCGCCCGCCTCGGCGTAGAAAGGCGTGCGGTCGAGCACGACCTCGACGTCGGCGGGCGCGGTCGCCGCGGGGGCGGGCACGCCGTCCACCAGCAGGCCGGCCACCGTCACCGCGGACTCCGTGTCCGTGTACCCGAGGAACTCGACCGGCGCGGCAAGCTCCTTGTTCAGGGTCTCGTACGAGCGCAGGTCGGCGTGACCCGTCTTCTTGGCGAGCGCGTCCGCGCGGGCGCGCTGCTTCTGCTCCGCCATGAGGTCGCGGAACGCCTTCTCGTCCACCTGGACGCCCTGCTCGGCCGCCATCTCGAGCGTGAGGTCGATCGGGAAGCCGTAGGTGTCGTGCAGCTGGAACGCCTCCGCCCCGCCGAGCACCGGGGTGCCGCCGTCCACCCCGTCCGTGGCGCGCGACTTGGCGCGGCCCACGGCCGTGTCGAGGATGGTCGTGCCCTGCGCGAGGGTGCGGCGGAACGCGTCCTCCTCCGCGTACGCGACGTCGCTGATGCGGCCGAAGTCGGCCTCCAGCTGAGGGTAGGACGCCTTCATCGCGTCCTTCGACACCGGCAGCAGGGACGGCATCGCGACCTCGTCGACGCCCAGCAGGCGCACCGCGCGCACGGCGCGGCGGACCAGCCGGCGCAGCACGTAGCCGCGGCCCTCGTTCGACGGGCGCACGCCGTCGCCGATGACCATGAGGGACGAGCGCACGTGGTCGGCGATCACGCGCATCCGCACGTCGTCCTCGGGGTCGGCGCCGTAGCGCTTGCCCGTCAGCTCCTCCACGCGCGCGATGACGGGGTACACCTCGTCGATCTCGTAGAGGTTCTCCTTGCCCTGCAGCAGGTACGCGATGCGCTCCAGGCCCGCGCCGGTGTCGATGCTCTTGTGCTCGAGCTCGCCCAGCAGCGGGTAGTTCTTGCCCTGGCCCTCGCCGCGCACGAACTGGTCGAAGACCAGGTTCCAGATCTCCAGGTAGCGGTCACCGCCCGGGTCGACCGTGCCACCCACGGCGTCGGGGCCGTACGCCGGGCCACGGTCGTAGTGCCACTCGGCGCAGGGGCCTGCCGGGCCCGGCTGGCCCGTGTCCCAGAAGTTCTCCTCGCGGGGCAGGCGCACCACGTGCTTCGGGTCGAGCCCGACGCCCTTCGTCAGCGCCTCGAAGGCCTCGGCGTCCTCCTCCCAGATGGTCACCCAGAGGCGGTCGCCGTCGAGCCCGTAGCCGCCCTTGTCCTGCCCGGACGTGAGCAGCTCCCACGCGAAGTCGATCGCCTCGCGCTTGAAGTAGTCCCCGAAGGAGAAGTTGCCGTTCATCTGGAAGAACGTGCCGTGGCGCGTGGTGCGGCCCACGTTCTCGATGTCGTTGGTGCGGATGCACTTCTGCACGCTGGCGACCCGCGGCCACGGCGCCGGCTCGGTGCCGAGGATGTACGGGATGAAGGGCACCATGCCCGCGATCGTGAACAGGATCGACGGGTCCGGCGAGACCAGGGGTGCGCTGGGCACGATCGCGTGGTCCTTCGACTCGAAGTAGTCGAGCCAACGCTTACGGATCTCGGCGGTGCGCATGGTGTCCTTCAGTGATGTCGAGGCTGACGGGCGAGCGGGTGGGCGCCGTCGTGGCGACGGCCGTCCCCTATTCTCGCGCCCGCCGGGGGATGGTCGGAACGAGATTTCGCGGAGCGAGTATCAGGCGGCGCGAGTATCAGAACGAGTACCCGAGATCGGCCTCGTCGGCGGCGGTCTCGGCCTCGGTGTCGGGGCGCCCGTCGGGGCGACGGTCGGGCTCCGGGGCCGCGTGCCGGGCCCGCCCGGGACCGCCGCGCAGGTCCGCGGGCCGCAACCCGCTCGCGCGGACGTCGTCCGGGTCCGGCTGACCCTCCGCCAGCAGGGCGGCGGTGAGCTCGGCCTCGCGGGCGCTGCGGGCCTGCGAGAACTCGCGCCGGAACGTGGCGACGAACGTCTCCGCCCGCCGTCCGGCGTCCTGCGCCGCGCGCTCCGCGCGGTCGACCACGGCCTCGGGCGCGTACTGCGCCACGATCTTGCGGCCCCGCTGGACGACGACGACCGTGACCACCACGCCCACGCCGACCCAGAACAGCCGGCGCATCAGCGGCCGGCCTTCGGCTCGTCGCGGCCCGAGCGCGACGCCCGCGCGAACGCCTGGCGCACGCCGTAGGAGAAGGCGGCGACCTTCACGAGAGGGCGGCCGAGCGTCGAGGCGTACAGGCCGGCCAGCGCCGACACGTTCTCGCTCACCTGGGCCGCCGACGTCGTGATCGTGTCCACCTTGACCAGCTGGTCGTTGGTGGAGGCCACCGTGGTGGCCGCCTCGTCGAGGATCGGCACCGAGTGCTCGGTGACCTCGCGGATGGAGCGCGTCGCCTCGTCCAGCACGCGGCCCAGCTTCACGAGCGGGATCGCGAGCAGGCCCACGAGCAGCACGAACGCGACGGCCGCGATGAGCCCGGCCACGTCACCCATCGACATCAGATCTCTCCTCGCACAGGCGTCAGACGGTCGGTCGTCACCCTATCCCGGGTGACTCCCTGCAGACCGCCGACGCGAACGGCGGACGCCCCGCCCCCCGCGAGGCGGGTGACGGGGCGTCCGGGTGCTGCGGACCGGTCCGCGGCGGTGCGCTCGATCAGCGCGCGTAGAACTCGACCACGAGCTGCACCTCGCAGGTCACGGGGACCTCGGCACGCTTCGGCTTGCGGGTCAGCGTGGCCGACAGCTTCTCGAGGTTCACGTCGAGGTAGCCCGGGACGGCCGGCAGGACGTCGCGGTGCGCGCCGGCGGCGGCGACCTGGAACGGCGTCGTCGTCTGCGACTTCGGCTTGACCTGGACGGTCTGGCCCGGCTTCACGCGGAACGACGGGCGGTCGACGATCTTGCCGTCCACCAGGATGTGACGGTGCGTCACGGCCTGGCGGGCCTGCAGGATGGTACGGCCGAAGCCGGCGCGCAGCACGAGCGCGTCGAGACGCGTCTCGAGGTCCTCGACCATGACCTCACCGGTCAGGCCCGGGTGCTTGCGGGCGTTCTCGTAGACCTTGAGGAGCTGCTTCTCGCGGAGCGCGTACTGCGCGCGCAGACGCTGCTTCTCGCGGAGACGGACCGCGTAGTCCGACTCGGTGCGGCGGCGGGCGCGGCCGTGCTCACCCGGGGGGTAGGGGCGCTTCTCGAAGTGGCGGACGGCCTTCGGGGTCAGCGCGAGGCCGAGCTTGCGGCTCAGGCGGACCTGGCGGCGCGACTTGGTGACAGCGGTCACTGGTTGCTTCCTGTCCTGTGGTGATGGATGAGGTCACACCCGACGTCCACCCCGTGAGGGGAGGTCTCGGGTGCGGGACCAGCCGATGGAGCTCCTGCGCGGGGCGGGTACTCACGGGGCCGAGGTCCCAGGCGGTCGCCGGAAACGGCAACCGCAGCATCTTACCGCATCCCCGGGACGGCCCGGCCCGAGCCCGGACCGGCCGCCGCCTCCGGCAAGGTCCGTCCTGCGCGACGTCCGTCCTGCGCAAGGTCTTGTCGCCGTCCTCGCCCACCGGTTGACTGTGCACCGCCGGCACGGCGCCGGCACCTCGCCCGAAGGAGTCCCCAGGATGACCTCCCCCGTCACGCTCTCGCCCCGCACCGCCGAGGTGGTCCGTTCCACCCTGCCCGTGGTCGAGGACTCGATCGACGACATCACCACGATCTTCTACGGGACGCTCCTGGACGAGCACCCCGGCCTGCTCGGCTCGATGTTCTCCCCCGAGCGCATCGCCGACGGCACGCAGCAGCGCGCGCTCGCGGCCGCGATCACCTCGTGCGCGGCGATGCTCGTCGTCGACGAGGAGGCCGACCCCCGCGACGTGCTCGCCCCGGTCGCCCGCCGGCACCGCGCCGTCGGCGTCGAGCCGGCCCAGTACGAGGTGGTGCACCAGCACCTGTTCGCGGCCATCGTCGCGGTGCTGGGTGACGCGGTGACGCCGGAGGTGGCGGCCGCGTGGGACGAGGTCTACCGGACGATGGCGAGCACCCTGGTCGAGCTCGAGGCGGCCTGACGCCCGGTCACCGGCCGGGCACACGCGTCAGGCACACGCGTCAGGCACACGCGTCAGGCACGCGCGTCACGCGCCGTCGAGGATCTGCCGGATCCGCGCCACCCGGTCGGTGACCTGCTTCTCGAACCCGCGGTCGCTCGGGTCGTAGTACCGGCGGCCGGCGAGCTCGTCGGGCAGGTACTGCTGCGCCGCGATGGCGTGCGGCGCGTCGTGCGCGTACCGGTAGCCCTTGCCGTGCCCGAGCCCGTCGGCGCCCGCGTAGTGCGCGTCCCGCAGGTGCGGCGGCACCACGCCCGCCTTGCCCGCGCGCACGTCGGCCAGCGCCGCGTCGATCCCCTGGTACGCCCGGTTCGACTTCGGCGCGGTCGCCAGGTGGACGACCGCCTCCGCGAGGACGATCCGTCCCTCGGGCATGCCGATGAGCTGGACGGCCTGCGCGGCCGCCACCGCGGTCTGCAGGGCGGACGGGTCGGCCATGCCGACGTCCTCCGCCGCGGAGATCACCAGGCGCCGCGCGATGAACCTCGGGTCCTCGCCCGCCGCGACCATCCGCGCCAGGTAGTGCAGGGCGGCGTCCACGTCGGAGCCCCGGATGGACTTGATGAACGCGGAGATCACGTCGTAGTGCTGGTCGCCGTCGCGGTCGTACCGCACGGCGGCGACGTCGACGGCGCGCTCGACCGTGTCGAGGTCCACGGCGACCGGGTCCCCGGGGTCGCGGCCGGGGCCCGCGTCCGCGAGCGCCGCGCCGGCGGCGGCCTCCAGGATCGTCAGTGCCTTGCGCGCGTCGCCCCCCGCCATGCGCACGAGCTGGTCCTCGGCGTCCTCCGCCAGCGCGACGGCGCCGTCCAGGCCGCGCTCGTCCGCGACGGCGCGACGCACGAGTGCGCGGACGTCGTCGGACGTGAGCGGCTTGAGCGTGAGGAGCAGGGAGCGGCTCAGCAGCGGGGAGTTCACGGAGAACGACGGGTTCTCGGTGGTGGCGGCGACGAGCGTCACCCAGCGGTTCTCGACGCTCGGCAGCAGCGCGTCCTGCTGCGTCTTGGAGAAGCGGTGCACCTCGTCGATGAAGAGGACGGTCTCCTCGCCGCCCGTCGCGAGGCGCCGCCGGGCGTCCTCGACGACCTGGCGCACCTCCTTGACGCCGGCCGTGACCGCGGAGAGCTCGACGAACCGGCGCCCGGAGACCGTCGCGACCAGGTACGCGAGGGTCGTCTTGCCCACGCCGGGCGGCCCCCAGAGGATCACGGACCCGGGCGCGGCCCGCCGGGCGGACTCGTCGTCCGGCTCCACCAGACGGCGCAGCGGCGAGCCGGGCACGAGGAGGTGCGCCTGACCCGCGACCTCGTCGAGGGCGGCCGGGCGCATGCGCACGGCCAGGGGCGCGCTCGGCCCGGTGCGGCCGGTCGCCGGCGTGCCGCGGTTGCCGGTGAGCGCGGCGTCGAACAGGTCCATGGGCCTCAGCCTACGGAGGGCCACCCACGCGCCGGACGCGCGCGACCACCCTGCTGCTGTGACATGACTCGCCCTAGGGTGGGCCCCATGGACGCCGACGTCGTGGTCGTCGGGGCGGGACCCACCGGGCTGCTCCTGGCCGGGGACCTGGCCCGCGCGGGCGCGCGGGTCGTCGTGGTCGAGAAGCGGCCGCAGGGCCTGAGCAACCTCACCCGCGCGTTCGCCGTGCACGCCCGCAGCCTCGAGGCGCTCGACGCGCGCGGGCTCGCAGACGAGCTCCTCACCACCGGGCGGCGCGTGCAGCGCATCCGGGTGTTCGGCCGCGTCGACGTGCGCCTCGACACGCTGCCCGGCCGGTACCCGTTCGTGCTCGTCACCCCGCAGTACGAGGTGGAGCGGCTGCTGCGCCGCCGGGCGGAGGACGCGGGCGCCGTGTTCCGGCACGGGGTGCACGTCACCGACGTCGTCCAGGACGACGTCGGTGCCACGGTGGTGGCGGTCGACGAGAACGGCGACGAGGGTGATTCCTCCGTACGCCTGCGCGCGCCGTGGGTGGTCGGCACGGACGGCGTGCGCTCGACGGTGCGGCGGGCGGCGGGCCTCCCCTTCCCCGGCGAGACGGTGATCCGTGCGATGGTGCTGGCGGACGTGCGCCTGGAGCGTCCGCCAGCGGACGCGCTCACCGTCGCGTCGGCGGGCGGGGCGCTGGGCTTCCTCGCCCCGTTCGGCGGCGACTGGTACCGCTTCATCGGCTGGGACGAGGCGCTGGACCCCGGCGACGACAGGCCCGTCGCCCTGGACGAGGTCCGCACCCTCGCGCGGGCGACGCTCGGCGACGACCACGGCATGACCGAGCTGCGGTTCGCGACCCGCTTCGCCGCCGACGAGCGTCAGGCACCCCGATACCGTGCGGGGCGCCTGCTGCTCGCGGGCGACGCCGCGCACGCGCACAGCCCGGCCGGCGGGCTCGGCATGAACACAGGCCTGCAGGACGCCGCGAACCTGTCCTGGCGCCTCGCCGCCGTGGTCCGCGGCGCCGACGACACCGTGCTCGACGGGTACTCGGCCGAGCGCCACCCCGTCGGAGCCCAGGTGCTCCGCACGAGCGGCACGATCCTGCGGCTCGCCACGAGGCGGGGCCGCGGGGCCGCCGTCGTGCGCGCGGCCGGGGCCACGCTGCTGGGCCGGGCCGCGCCCGTGCGCCGGCGTGCCGCCGCCACCGTCTCCGCCCTCGGCGTGCGCTACCCGGCCCCGCCCGGCGCACACCCGGCAGCCGGGTGCCGCGTGCCGGACCTGCCGCTGGTCCCCGGCCCCTCGGGGTCGCGCCTGGCCGAGGCGCTGCGCACGGGCCGCTTCGTGCTCGTCGGGCCCGCCGAGGGCGACCCGGCGGAGGTCCCGCCGGGACCCGGCGAGGTCGACGCGGTCGAGCGGGTCGTCGTGCGACGCGCGGACGGCCGCGACGCGACGCTGCTCGTGCGCCCCGACGGCTACCTCTCCGACGCGCGGTCCGCGGGCTCGGCGGGGGCTCGATGAGGTCCCAGGGCCGGCCGTAGAGGTCCTCGAAGACGCCCACCCGGCCGCGGTGTCACCGCGAGCTCTCGAACTCCTGACCCAGGACGTAGCCCAGCCGCCGGTACACGCTGCGGGCGGCGACGTTGTGGGCGTATACGCCGAGAGTGACCATCGACGCCTCGGCGACCCCCGCACGGGTCGCCGAAGCCGTCACGGCGGCCCCGATCCCCCGGCCCCGCCACGCCGGCTCGGTCCCGATCGAGCCCAGGGTCCACGGCCGCCCCGGCACGCGGCGCGACGCGCCCGCCACGGCGCGCACCACGCCGTCGTCGTCCCGCCAGCCCCACCATCGGGACCGTGGCTCGCCCACGGGCAGCTCGCCGTCCGGGTTCGCGACCGCGAGGCAGGCGGCCGCCTCGGCACGTCCGGCGTCGCCCAGCAGCTCGACGACCCGCTCCTCGCCCGGGACGGCGGCGGGCGGCTCGGTGACGGCGTACCAGTCCCAGGCGTCGAACGGCGCGTGGTCGAACGGCGCGGGGACACCGTCGCGCGCGCCCGCCGCCGACACCGCGGCGTAGGTGCCGCGCGGCATCGACGCCCGCACGACCGGCCCCAGGCCGCCGGGGCGAAGCTCCGCCTCCGCGGCAAGGAGCAGGCGTGCCGCGCCCTCGGGGCCGCCCACCGCCAGCAGGCTGACCCCGGTCGCGTCGTGGTCGACGGCCAGCGGGCGTCCACCGTCGATCCGCTCGCGCCAGCGCAGCCGCACGAGGAAGGCGTCGTCGTCGTGCCAGACGTGGCTGGCGTCCCACCCGCCGTGGGCGGCCTCGGCGACCACCACGGGATGGTGCGCCCAGCGGGGAGGCACGCTCGCCCCGGCCACCTGGGTGACCGGGGCGAGCGACGACGCGTCGAGGGAGAGCGTCACTCCTCGTCGGCCTGGGGGACGGCGTCCACCCCGGCCTCCTTGCGCTGCTCCGGCGTGATCGGCGCCGGAGCCTCGGTGAGCGGGTCGTAGCCGCCGCCCGACTTGGGGAACGCGATGACGTCGCGGATCGACGCCGACTTCGTCAGCAGGGCGACGATGCGGTCCCAGCCGAACGCGATCCCGCCGTGCGGCGGCGCGCCGAACTTGAACGCGTCGAGGAGGAAGCCGAACTTCTCCTGCGCCTCGGCCGGGCCGATGCCCATGACGTCGAACACCCGCTCCTGCACGTCCCGACGGTGGATACGGATCGAGCCGCCGCCGATCTCGTTGCCGTTGCAGACGATGTCGTACGCGTACGCCAGCGCGTTGCCCGGGTCGGACTCGAAGCTGTCGATCCACTCCGGCTTGGGCGACGTGAACGCGTGGTGCACAGCGGTCCAGGCCGAGTGGCCCAGGTCCACGTCGTCGTCCTCGCCCGTGGGCTTGAACAGCGGCGCGTCCACGACCCACACGAACGCCCAGGCGTCCTCGTCGACCTGGCCGGTGCGGTGCGCGATCTCGAGGCGGGCGGCGCCCAGGAGAGCGCGCGCCTCCGCGGTCTTGCCGGCCGCGAAGAACACGGCGTCGCCCGGCTGGGCGCCGGTGGCCGCGGCGAGGCCCTCGCGCTCGGCGTCGGACAGGTTCTTGGCGACCGGGCCGCCCAGCGTGCCGTCCTCGCCGTAGGTGACGTAGGCGAGGCCCTTGGCGCCGCGCTGCTTGGCCCACTCCTGCCAGGCGTCGAACTGGCGGCGCGGCTGCGACGCGCCCCCGGTCATGACGACGGCGCCCACGTACTCGGCCTGGAAGACGCGGAACGGGGTCTCGGCGAAGTAGTCCGTGAGCTCCACGAGCGGGTTGCCGAAGCGCAGGTCGGGCTTGTCCGTGCCGTACAGCCGCATGGCCTCGGCGTACGTCATGCGGGCGATCGGCGTCGGGATCTCGACGTCGACGAGCTTCCACAGCGCGACGAGGACCTGCTCGGCCAGCGCGATGACGTCGTCCTGGTCGACGAAGCTCAGCTCGACGTCCAGCTGGGTGAACTCGGGCTGGCGGTCGGCGCGGAAGTCCTCGTCGCGGTAGCAGCGGGCGATCTGGTAGTACCGCTCCAGGCCGCCGACCATGAGCAGCTGCTTGAACAGCTGGGGGCTCTGCGGCAGCGCGTACCAGGAGCCGGGCGCCAGACGCGCCGGGACCAGGAAGTCGCGCGCGCCCTCCGGCGTCGAGCGCGTCAGCGTGGGCGTCTCGACCTCGACGAAGTCGTGGGCGTCGAGCACGCGACGGGCTGCCTGGTTCGCCTTGGCGCGCAGGCGCAGGGCGTGCGCCGGCGCGGGGCGGCGGATGTCGAGGTAGCGGTGCTTGAGGCGCGCCTCCTCGCCGATCACCTCGGTGTCCGCGAGCGCCGTCGACACCTGGAACGGCAGGGGCGCCGACTCGTTGAGCACGACGACGTCCTTCGCCACGAGCTCGATCTCGCCCGTGGCGAGGTTCGGGTTGGCGTTGCCCTCGGGGCGACGCCCGACCTCGCCGGTGACCTGGAGGACGAACTCGGCACGGAGCGGGTGCGCCACCGCCTCGTCGCGGATGACGACCTGGGCGATGCCGGACGCGTCGCGCAGGTCGATGAAGGCCACTCCCCCGTGATCCCGGCGCCGATCGACCCACCCCGTGAGGGTGACGGTCTGACCGATGTGCTCGGCCCGCAGTGAGCCGGCCGTGTGGGTGCGGAGCACGGAGTGTTCCTTTCGAACGGGGTGGGGGGACCGCGTCGCCGGTGGCGACGTCCGGGCGCGCTGGCGCGCCCGTGCGAGTCTAGTCGTTGGCCGGCCCCCTTCTGCGAGGAGATTCCCATGGCACCACGGATCGCCACCACGACCGCCGTCGACCGCGACGGGCTGCTGGAGGTGCTGCGGGAGCGTCGGCACGGCGTGCTCGTCACCACCCGCCGGGACGGCTCCCCGCAGCTGAGCCCGGTGACGTTCGGCGTGGACGCGGCCGGCCGGGTGGTGGTCTCGACGTACCCGGACCGCGCGAAGGCCGTGAACCTGCGGCGGGACCCGCGGGTGTCGTTCCTGGCCCTCGGCGACGACTTCGACGACGCCTGGGTGCAGGTGGACGGCACGGCCGAGGTGATCGACGTGCCCGACTCGGTGGAGCCGCTCGTCGAGTACTACCGGGCTGCCGCCGGCAAGGAGCACCCGGACTGGGACGAGTACCGGGAGGCGATGCTGCGCCAGGGCAAGAGCGTCGTGCGGATCACGGTCGAGCGCTGGGGGCCGGTCGCGACCGGCGGCTTCCCCGCCCGGTTGGTCGAGGGTGCGTGAACCTCCGCTGAGAGGCTGCCCACATCGCGGTCCCCGCGCACCCGGATGGCCTTAGCGTCGACCCATGGCGACGTTGCCCGATCCCGTGTGGCCCGTGCTCCTGCTCGCGTTCGTCTCCGCGGGCGACGCGCTGCTGTGCGTGCGGCCGGTGGCCTTCATCGCGCAGTGCTTCCGCGACGTGAACTTCCCGGAGCGCTGGTGGTGGGTGATGCCGTGGATCAAGGCGGCCGCGGCGGCCGGCCTGGTCGCGGGGATCTGGGTGCCCTGTCTCGGGCTCGTGACGTCGGCCTGCCTGGTCGTGTACTTCGTGCTCGCCCTGACGTTCCACGTGCGGGCGCGGGACTTCGGCCGCAACTTCTTCGTCAACGCCACGGGCATGTTCCTGCTGTGCGTCTTCGTGCTGTGGTTCTCGTTCCTGCGCTGAGCCCGCGGCGCCCCCGGGGGTCGCGGGCTCAGAAGAGCACCTGCTCGATCCCCGCGCCGGCGACCTCGAGCCCGCCGCCGTCGCGCGGCATGCCTGCCAGGGCGCCCGCGGGGTAGTCACCCTCGCCGTGCGGCTGCAGCTCGTCCGGGAACCGCCCCGTCGCCCCCGAGCGCGAGCGGTGCCCCGACGACCGGAAGCCGCGCTCGGCGAGGAGCGGCTCGACGCGGTCCCAGAGCCACTGCCGGTAGGCCTCGAGCGCGTAGGTGCCGCGGGCGTACACGCGCCCGTACCCGGCGACGGCGCGCGGGTGCTCGCGCTCGAGCCACTGCAGGTACCACTCGCGGGTGCCCGGCTTGAGGTGCAGCGGCACGACCGTGACCCCCGTGGCCCCGGCGTCGGCGACCGCGTCGAGCAGCCGGCGCAGGTGGTCGCGGGAGTCGGTGAGCCACGGCAGCACCGGCGCCACCATGACCCCGCAGGGCAGGCCTGCGGCCCGTACCGCGCGGATCAGGTCGAGCCGGGCGCGGGGTGTCGGTGTGCCCGGCTCGACCGACTGCTGCAGCTCCTCGTCGCCCGGTGAGTCGGCGAAGGCGAGCGAGACGCCGACCCCCACCTTCACGCGCTCGGCCGCCTCCGCGATCAGCGGCAGGTCGCGGCGCAGCAGGGTGCCCTTCGTGAGGATCGAGAAGGGCGTGCCGGAGTCCGCGAGCGCCCCGATGATCCCGGGCATGAGCCGGTAGCGCCCCTCGGCCCGCTGGTACGGGTCGGTGTTGGTGCCCATCGCCACCGGTTCCCGGCTCCACGACGGCCGGGCCAGCTCGGCGCGCAGCACCTCGGCCACGTTCGACTTCACCACGACCTGGGAGTCGAAGTCGCGGCCCGCATCCAGGTCGAGGTACTCGTGCGTGGGGCGGGCGAAGCAGTTGTGCGAGACGACCCCGTTCGCGATGAAGTCACCGGTGCCGGTGGTGATGTCGATCATCTCCTGCTCGAAACCCAGGTCCTCGACGCTCACGACGCGCAGGTCGGCGGCTGTCTTGACGGCCCCACCGAGCACGGAGAGCTTCCGGGTGATCGCCGGGCGCACGAGACGGAAGAAGCGTTGCCGGGAGTGAAGCCCACCCACGACCCGCACGGCCC
The DNA here is from genome assembly GCF_040632295.1 of Isoptericola sp. NPDC019482. Classification (NCBI taxonomy): domain Bacteria; kingdom Bacillati; phylum Actinomycetota; class Actinomycetes; order Micrococcales; family Promicromonosporaceae; genus Isoptericola; species Isoptericola sp. NPDC019482. The sequence goes on along the minus strand of NZ_JBEYBQ010000023.1, from coordinate 34,999 downwards.
CGACGCCGCGAGGGTTGGAGCGCTCTCGGACGTTCGGCACACCCAGCCGATCCATGGACGCGCTCGTCCTGGAGAGGATCTCGTCGTCCGTGTTCGAGACGCGGAGGACGCCGCGCGAGCACGAGCCTTCCGCGTCGAAGATGCCCGCCAGGAACCCCGTCGACCACTCTTCGGTCGGATCGGCGGGCCAGGCCACCAACCGGTTGATCGCCTCGTAGTCCACCCGTCGACCGGTGTAGATGCAGTCGATCGCCCGGCGCGACGCGGACGCGGCGCTGAAGGGGCGGCGTTTGAGCTCGACGCCTTCCTGGGTGAGGTAGTCGGCCGAGCGTTCCAGCGCTTCCGCGTCGGCCAACGCCAGACGGAAATGGGTGACGCGCATCGGCTGCCCGGAAGCCCTCGTGTACGTCTTGTCGAGGCGCATGCCGTCACCGCGGATCATGCCCGTGAGGTACCCACGCCGGTACTCCTTCGATTCCGCACCCGGCGTCGCCTCGACCGTTGCTCTCCCGTTGCCGAACCCCATCAGCGTGTTGTTCGACGTCAGGAACGGTCGCTGCGGATCACCACGCCCCTGCCGCGCTACGTGCTTCCAACCGCGCCCGCTGACCAGGAACCGGTGGTCACCGCTGGCCACGATCTCCGTCCCGTCGGCCAGGGTCACGCGGTACGCCCGACGGATGGTCCGCCACCAGGCCAGGACGGTCGTCGCCTCGTACTTCCGATATCTGCCGTCCACGACCGTGCCGACGATCTGCTCCCCCACCCGGATGTCGCGAATCGGCTTCTGCCGCCCGTCGGCCATGAGCACCAGGGTCTCCGGGCTGGTGCAGTAGCGGCACGCATGACTGCATCCCCGGTACGGGTTGACCGTCCACCCGAACGGCATCTTCGACGCCGCGGGCACCTTGGACAGCGCGCTCTTCGCGAGCACCTCGTGGAACGTGACGTCGGCGAACTCCGGCGTCCGCACCGTGCGCACGAGGCCGAGCCGTCCCAGGGCGGACCGTTCGAGCCCGGGCAGGGCGCCGTCGTCCGCGCCGACCGTCTGGCCTTCCCATCTCACCCGGACATTCGAACATGCGTTCGACCCTCTGTCCAGCCCCTCCGCGCACCGCTGTCAGCGGCGGAGCCGCGCGAACGCCCGGCGGGCCCGTTCCCGTAGCGGCAGCCGGCGCGCGGCGACCTCGGCGACCAGCACCTCGACCGTGTCCAGCGCGGCCGCGGTCACGTCGCGCTGCCGGGGCTTGTCGGGGTCGACCCAGTCGTCGCCCGGCGGGACGGGCAGCAGGTCGTGCAGGTCGCCGTGCACGGTCACGTCGTGGTCGCGGAGCCAGGCGACCCACGTCGCGCTGAGGTCGGCCACCCACGGGTGGTCCTCCGGCCCTACGGCGATCGACGGTGACCGCCGGGGCGCGAGCGCGTCGCCGGCGACGATGCCGTCGACGATCGGCGAGAGAGCACCTCCCCGCTGGACGCCGTCCCCGAGCCGACGGTTGAGACCGCGCAGCACCTGGGCCTCCGGGATGCCGACCGAGGCGTTCACCCGCTCGGCGTCCCGCGGCGCCCACGCGGGGTCGACGTCGATCGCGTCCAGGAACCGGAGCCAGAGCGCGTCCCTGGCGCCGCCCGCGGGCGGCGCCGTCACGACATGGATGCGCGACGCCGGGAGGTCCGCGGCCCACACGCTCAGCACACGGGTCGGGTCCAAGGAGCCCAGGAACACCGACCGGCCTGCCCGGGCGCGGTCGAGATACGTGCGCAGCGTCGTCCTCGCGCCGAACTTCAGCGTCTCCTGCCAGCCGCTCGCGAGCCCGCGCCCGAGGTCGCGCAGGGTGAGCACCACGTGGACCTCGGCGCCGGTCGCGGCCAGGTCCGCGAGCACCCGGGCCGCCTGGTCCGGCTGTGCCCTCGCCAGCAGCTCGTGGCTGACGACGACGTCGCCCCGCGCTCGGCGCACCTGGCGCACCAGGCGCTCCCACGCCCCGTCCAGGCGCCGCGGGTCGACGCCGTGGCGCGCCCCCGTGACGTCGAGCGCGGCCCAGTAGTGCAGCCGCGGCTCGCCCAGCGGGCCGCTGGGGTAGAGCAGACCGTGCCGCCGCAGCTCCCGGCGGTTCGCGTGCAGGCGCGACTGCAGGTAGGTCGTACCGGACTTCGGCGCGCCCACGTGCAGGAAGACTCGTCTCGGCATGCCCCACCGTCGCACGCGTGGCTGGGCACGCACTGGAAGGGGCGCCCGTCAGAGCGCCAACGACACCCCGGCCCGCGACGTCGCGAACAGCCCGCCCGCGCCCTGGAGCGTGAGCGCCGGGATCGGCGCGGTGTCGAGGTCCGCCGCACGGTAGCGCTTGAGGTCGCCGCGGTAGACGACCGTACCCGGCACGTCGAGCAGCGTCTGCGGTCGCACCTTCCAGCGCGGGACGCCCAGGTCGCACACCCCCGCGTCGCGCAGCACGTGGTAGACGAACTCGGAGCAGAAGAACCGCCGGTCGTCCTCCGACCCACGGCCGAGCAGGCCGGTCACGAGACCGGGCGCGTTGTAGGCGTAGGTGTGGCTGTCGAGGAGGAACTCGGCGACCCGCGCGCCCACGGCGTCGCGCTGCCGAGGCGTGACGGGGACCTCGATGACGACGCCCGGCAGGCGCTCCATCCCCCGGTAGAGCTCGTCGTCGAGGCGCTCGCGCTTGAAGCAGCCGACGAACGGGTTGGACGGGCGGCGGCGACCGAAGCTGAACATGAGCTCGAGGTCGGCGTCGAGTGCCAGGGCCGCGTGCGTGTACTCGTCCCGCGTCGCGAGGCGGATCGTCCGCGACAGGACGGTGCTGCTGCGGGACAGGACCACGTAGATGCTCACGGCGGTCACCGTACCGTCCCCCGGACCCCGTCCGGCCAGGTCAGCGGGGAGATCAGGGTGAATCTCAGGGACGCCTCAGGGTGCCCGGGGGACAACCCCCGCGGGGTGTCCCCGATCAGTTCCGCCCGCCGGCGGGGTCCACCCTTCAGGGCCGGTTCGCCGCCGGCCCCGTCCCGACCCGAGGAGTCCCCGTGATCACCGTCCAGCGTGCCTTCAGCAGCTTCTCCGTCGACGACCTCGACCCCGCGGAGTCGTTCTACCGGGACGTCGTGGGGCTGCGCGTGCGGCGCACGCCCATGGGGCTCGAGCTGGACGTCCCCGGCGGGACCGCCGTCTTCGTCTACCCGAAGGGCGAGGCCCACGAGCCGGCGAGCCACACCGTGCTCAACCTCGTCGTGCCGGACGTCGCCGTCGCGGCGGCGGACCTGCACGCCGCCGGCGTCGACCTCGTGCGCTACCCCGGGTTCGCGCAGGACGCCGACGGCGTGGTGCGCAGCGACGACCCGCGCCAAGGCCCGACCATCGGGTGGTTCCGTGACCCCGCGCGCAACGTCGTCGCGCTCATCGAGGCCTGAGGATCACTCCGCGGCGGCCGGCACGACGCGCGGGAACAGGTCCTGGGCCGGCGGCGCCCACGTCGCGGCGTCGGCGTCCACCTGCTCGCCCGAGCGGATGTCCTTCACCTGACCCGCCAGGACGTCGGGGGCCGCGCCGTCCTCGCCCGGCTGCGCCGGGAACCACACGAAGGGGATGCCCCGTCGGTCGGCGACCTTGATCTGCTTGCCGAACTTCGCCGCCGTCGGCGCGACGTCGGCCGGGACGCCCCGGGCGCGCAGCGCCGCCGCGACGGCGTCGGACCGGTCCCGGTGCGCCTCGTCCGTGACGGCGACGAGCACGGCCGTGGGCACGCCGCGCGTCGCGGTCACGAGCCCCGCGGAGAGCAGCCGCGAGACGAGGCGGGAGACCCCGATCGAGAGGCCGACGCCCGGGTACGTGTTCTTCCCGTCCGAGGCGAGGGTGTCGTAGCGCCCGCCCGAGCAGATCGAGCCGAGCTGCTCGTGGCCCACCAGCACCGTCTCGTAGACCGAGCCGGTGTAGTAGTCGAGGCCGCGCGCGATCTTCAGGTCGGCCACGACGACGCCGGGGGCGCGGCGCGCGGCCGCCTCGATCAGCGCGGCGAGCTCGCCCAGGCCCGTCTCGAGCAGCTCCGTGACCGCGTCGTAGGACGCCGCGAGCGCGCGGACCCGGTCCACCACCGTCGTGTCGGTCCCGGAGATCGCGGCGAGCTCGAGGCAGGCCTTGGCCTGCTCGGGCGTGGCACCCTGCTCCGCCTGCAGCAGGTCCGCGACGGCGTCCGGACCGATCTTGTCCAGCTTGTCGACCTGGCGCAGCACGCCCTCGACGTCGTCCAGGCCCAGGCCGCGGTAGAAGCCCTCGGCGACCTTGCGGTTGTTCACGAGGATGCGGACCTCGGGCACCCCGACGTCGCGCAGGGCGCCGAGCGCCTCGGCCATGACCAGCGGGAGCTCGACCTCGTAGTGGTAGGGCAGCTCGCCCGCGCCGACGACGTCGATGTCCGCCTGGACGAACTCGCGGAAGCGGCCGTCCTGGGGGCGCTCGCCGCGCCATACCTTCTGGATCTGGTAGCGCTTGAAGGGGAACGCGAGCCGGCCGGCGTTCTCCAGCACGTAGCGCGCGAACGGCACTGTGAGGTCGAAGTGCAGGCCGAGCTGCTTCTCCGACCGGTCCCCGGCGTCCTCCGCGCCCGGCTCCTCCTGGAGCCTGCGCAGCACGTAGACCTCCTTGGAGGTCTCACCCTTGCGCAGCAGCTGGTCGAGCGGCTCCACGGCCCGCGTCTCGATGCCGGCGAACCCGTGCAGCTCGAACGTGCGCCGCAGCGTGTCGAGGACGTGCTGCTCGACGACGCGACCGTCGGGGAGCCATTCGGGGAAGCCGGAGAGCGGGGTGGGGCGTGCCATGGGCCCCATCTTCCCAGACGTCGTGGGCGTCGCGGACCTCGTCCCACCGCTGGTGGGACGGCCCCCCGGGCGGGATCAGCGCAGGTGCGGGTGCAGGAAGGGGTTGGTGGCGAGCTCACGGCCCACCGTCGTGGTCGCGCCGTGCCCGGGCACGACGCCGAGGTCGGGGTCGAGCCCGCCCACCACGTCGCGCAGCGGGCGCGCCATGGTCGCGGCGTCGCCACCCGGCAGGTCGGTGCGACCGACCCCGCCCGCGAACAGCACGTCGCCCGCGAGGACCACGCCCGCCTCGCCGGCGCCGTCGTCGTCCCGGGCCAGGAGGAGCGTGGAGCCCTCCGTGTGGCCCGGTGCGTGCAGCGTGCGCAGCCGGACCGCGCCCGCGAGGAGCTCGCCCGCGCCGTCCGGACCGAGGTCGAGGGTCTCGACGACGGCGGGTGCGCGGTAGTCCTCGGGCCGCCGCCCCGTGCCTGCGAGCGCCTCCGCCAGGGCGCCGCTCACGGCGTGGCCGGCGCCGCCCGCTGGCGTGGTGAGCCCGAGGGTGCCGAAGGGGTCCGCGAGCCGGTACGCGTCCGCGGGATGGATCCGCAGGGGCACGTCGTACCGGTCGCAGAGCGCCGCGGCGTCCCAGGTGTGGTCCACGTGCCCGTGGGTGGCGACGACGGCGCGCGGGACCAGGCCCCGCTCGGCGACCAGCCGCTCGACGTCGGGGGCGACGCCCGCCCCCGCGTCCACGATCACGCAGTCGGCGTCCCGGCCGGTGGGACCGGCGACGACGACGCAGCAGTTGGTGGCGAAGACGGGCGCGACGACGAGGAGGATCTGCACGGCGCCACGCTAGCGGGCGCCTCGCGCCGTCGGGGCGGCGGCCTCTGCGGATGTGACCTGCGTCCCGGCCTCTAGACTGTCCCCCGCGCGCGGGAGTTCCCGCGCGCGACCGGGACCAGGCGAGGAGGACCGCGCGGTGGCCGCCACCAAGCGCGAGCGGGAGTACGCCCGCAAGCGGCAGGAGAAGTGGGAGCAGCGGCAGGCGCAGGCGCGCGCCCGGCGGCAGCGGACGTTCGCGATCGTGGCGATCGTGGCCATCCTCGCGCTGGTGGGCGGCGGGTTCGTCGTCGCGAACCTCGGCGGCGCCGCGAACCCCGCAGACCCGACGACGCCGCAGGCCGCGGGCGACTGCCCCGCGGCGGAGTACGGGGCCCGCTCCGGCGGAGAGCTGCCCGATCCCTCGGCGGCCGAGGACCGCACGTGGACGGCGACCGTCGACCTGTGCGCGGGCGGCACGGAGTCGCAGCTCGTCATGGAGCTCGACGGCGCCGCCGCCCCGCAGGCCGTCGCGAGCTTCGTGTCGCTCGCGGACCAGGGCTACTTCGACGGCACCGCCTGCCACCGCCTCACCACCCAGGGCATCTACGTGCTGCAGTGCGGCGACCCGACGGGCACCGGGACCGGTGACCCCGGCTACTCGTACGGCCCGATCGAGAACGCCCCGGAGGACGACGTGTACCCCGCCGGGACCCTGGCGATGGCCCGGCAGGGCGACAACGGCGAGTCGATGGGCTCGCAGTTCTTCGTCGTGTACCAGGATTCGACCATCCCGTCCGACACCGCGGGCGGGTACACGGTGTTCGGCACCGTCACGTCCGGCCTGGACGCCGTCCAGGCAGTCGCTGACGCGGGTGTCGACGGAGGGGCCGGCGACGGCTCCCCCGCGAGCCCCGTCATCATCGAAGGAGTGGAGACCCAGTGAGCGAGAGCACCCCCGGCTCGACCGGCCCCGAGGAGACCCCGGCCGGCACCGAGGAGACGGCCGAGACTCCATCGCAGACGACCCCGGACGAGGCGACCCCGCCGACTCCCGAGGCAGCCCCGCAGCCCGCCGCCGGCGACGCCGCGGACGCGGCTCCCGCGGCCGAGGCAACCGAGGCCACCGAGGCCGCCCAGGCCGCGCCGGAGTCGGAGCCGGAGCCGGAGTCCGCGGCGGCACCCGAGACCGACGAGCCCACCGCGGACGCGGCGCCCACGGCCGAGACCTCGGCCGAGACCGCCGAGGCTCCCGCGGTCGACGCTTCGCAGCCGGCGACGGAGCCTGGGTCCGCCGCGCCCGCCGCGCCCGCCGCGCCGGCGCCGCCGAAGCCCTCGGCCCTGCCGAAGCCGCCCCGCCCGGGCGCGCCCAAGCCGACGGCGCTGCGCCGCCCCGGCGCGCCCACGCCCGCGGACGTGCCTCCGGCCGAGCCCACCACGCCCGCGGCGCCGGTCGTCCCCCCGGCCCTGGACGCCGCCGCGACGGCCGCGGCGGAGGCGTTCGGCCGCGTGGACGACGACGGCACGGTGTACGTGCGGGAGGCCGCCGGTGAGCGGCAGGTCGGCCAGTTCCCCGGTGTCTCCGCGTCGGAGGCCATGAGCCTGTACGTGCGCCGCTACCTCGACCTCGATGCCAAGGTGGCGCTGTTCGAGACGCGGCTCGACAGCGCCGACCTGTCGGTACGGGAGATCGACCAGACCCTCGCGAAGCTCGCGGAGGAGACGGGCGAGCCCGCCGCCGTCGGCGACCTGGACGCCCTGCGGGCCCGCGTGGAGGGGCTCAAGGCACGCGCGGCGGAGCGCCGCGCCGCGCTCGAGCAGGAGCGTGCGGCCGCCAAGGCCGAGGCCGTGGCCGCCCGCACCGCCATCGTCGAGGCGGCAGAGAAGATCGCCGCCACCGACCCCGGCAAGATGCAGTGGCGCCCGGCGGGCGAGGAGCTGCGGGGGCTCCTGGACCGGTGGAAGGAGGCGCAGCGCAACGGGCCGCGCATCGACCGCCCCTCCGAGGAGGCGCTCTGGAAGCGGTTCAGCCACGCGCGCACCGCGTTCGACCGCGAGCGTCGGCACTTCTTCGCCGACCTCGAGCAGCGCAACTCGACCGCCAAGGCGGCCAAGGAGCAGCTGGTCGCCGAGGCGGAGTCCCTGCAGACCAGCACCGACTGGGGGGCGACCGCCGCCGCCTACCGCGACCTCATGACGCAGTGGAAGGCCGCGGGGCGGGCCAGCCGCAAGGACGACGACGCGCTCTGGGCCCGGTTCCGGGCGGCGCAGGACGCGTTCTTCGGGGCGCGTGACGCGGAGAACGCGGCGATCGACGCCGAGTACGGGAAGAACCTCGAGGTCAAGGAGGCGCTGCTCGTCGAGGCGGAGGCCCTCCTGCCGGTCAAGGACCTCGCGGCGGCGAAGGAGAAGTTGCGCGACCTCCAGGATCGCTGGGAGGAGGCCGGCAAGGTGCCACGCGCCGACATCCAGCGCGTCGAGGCACGGATGCGCGCCGTCGAGACGGCGGTCCGGGGCGCCGAGCAGGCCCGCTGGGACCGCACCAACCCGGAGACCCGCGCGCGGGCCGAGGGAGCGGCGGCCCAGCTCGAGGCGGCCATCGAAGGGCTCGAGAACGACCTCGCGAAGGCGCGCGAGTCGGGCGACGCGCGTCGTGTCGAGGAGGCCGAGACGGCGCTCGCCGCGCGGCGGGCGTGGCTCGAGCAGGTCGTCCGTGCCGCGGAGGACACCCGGGGCTGACCCTCCGGGCCGTCGCCCGCGCGACGATCCACAGGCGGTACCCCGAAGGGGCTCGCGACCGGATAGTTTCCGGCTCGTGAGCCCCTTCGCCGTCCTGCCCTCGCCGCCCGCCCCGTCCGTGGGCGCCCCTCGGCACGGCCCTGCCTCGCCGTGCCGGCTCGGCGACCTGCTCGCGCCGCCCGGCCGGAGGCCCGGCCCCCTGGTCCGCCCGGCGGACGTCGGCGGGCGCGCGGCGTGGGACGTCCTCGTGCGCGACGGCGCCCTCGAGGTGGTGCGGGGCGACGCGGCCGTGGTCGCCGGCGACCCCGTGACCCCGGTGCTGCGGGCCGCGCTCCTCAGCGGGTCCCTGCCCGCGGGCGCCGTGGCCGCAGGGCGCACCGCGGCGTGGGTGCACGCCGGCCCGCTGGCGGGCCGCCGGTCCGCCGCGCACCTCGACGTCGCCTACGCGGCCGGCGGCCACCGGCCCGCGCTCTGGGGCACGGGACTCGTGTGGCAGGCGCGGCTGCTGCGCGGCGACACCGTCGACCTGGCGGGGGTGCGCGTCACCGCGCCGCTGCGGACGGTCGTCGACGTCGCGCTGCACGTCCCGGGCGACGAGGACGCGGCCGTCATCGCCCGCGACCTCGCGGACGCCTGCGGCCTGGCCCTCGACGACGCGGCCGTGCTGCTGGAGCGCCGGGCCCGGGTCGTCGGGCGGCCACGGGCCCGCGACGTGCTGGCCCGGGCCGCCGCCCTCCGTGCGGCGCCCGCCGCCCTGCCCTAGGTTGAGCCGCATGGCCTCCGCCGCACCCGCCGTCGAGCTCGACGCCGCTGGCCGCGCCGTGCGCGTCTCCAGCCCCGACCGCGTCGTCTTCCCCGAGCTGCCCGACCGCCCGGGCCTCACGAAGCGCGAGATCGTCGAGTACTTCCTGTCGGTGGGCGACGGGATCCTGGGGGCGCTGCTCCACCGGCCCACGACGCTCGAGCGCTGGCCGAAGGGATGGTGGCCCGACGCGGTCATGGCGACGCGCGCCGACAACCGCGGCGACGCGTTCTACCAGAAGCGCCTGCCCAAGGGAGCCCCCGACTGGGTCGAGACCGCGACCATCGCGTTCCCGAGCGGGCGCACCGCCGACGAGGTGGCGCCGACCGAGCTCGCGGTCGTGGCGTGGGCCGCGAACCTCGGCACGCTGACGTTCCATCCCTGGCCGGTGCGCCGTGACGACGTCGAGGCGGTCGACCAGCTGCGCATCGACCTCGACCCGCAGCCCGGCACGTCGTTCGACGACGCGGCGGCCGTCGCACCGCACCTGCGCGAGCTGCTCACGGAGCTCGGGCTCACCGGCTACCCGAAGACGTCGGGCGGGCGGGGCCTGCACGTCTTCGTGCCCCTCGCGCCCCGCTGGTCGTTCCAGCAGGCCCGCCGCGCCACGATCGCCGTCGGCCGCGAGCTGGAGCGTCGCCTCCCCGACCAGGTCACGACGAAGTGGTGGAAGGAGGAGCGGGGCGAGAAGATCTTCGTCGACTACAACCAGATGGCCCGGGACCGCACCATCGCCTCCGCGTACTCCGTCCGGGCCAACAGGCGCGCCACGGTCTCCACCCCGCTGGAGTGGGACGAGGTCGGCGAGGTGCACCCCGACGACTTCGACGTCACGACCGCGCCCGCCCGGTTCGCCGAGCGCGGCGACCTGTTCGCCGCCCTGCGCGCCGACCGCGACCCGGGGCTGGACTGCTCCCTCGACGCGGCGCTCGAGCTCGCGCGCCGCGACGAGGAGGAGCACGGCCTCGGCGACCTGCCGTACCCGCCGGAGTATCCCAAGATGCCCGGCGAGCCCAAGCGCGTGCAGCCCAGCAGGGACACCGACCGCAAGCGCTGACCGCCGTCCGACCGTCGTGGGCGCTCAGGGACGGGTGTAGCGCAGGAAGACCGACCCGTCGCCGAGCGGCACGCACTCGGCCCGCGTGAGCTCGGCCTGCCAGCCGTCGGGGAGCAGCCGCAGGCCGCCACCGGCGACGTGCGGCACCACGCGCACCGTGAGCTCGTCGACCACCCCGGCCAGGAGCGCACCCGCGGCGGTCGTCGGCCCGGAGACCTCCACGACGCCGTCGGTCCCCGCCGCGATCTCGGCCAGGCGCTCGGGGGTGAGCCGCGCCTCGAGCGTGGTGCGGGGCGCGTCGACCGTCCCCTGCTGGGCGACGAGGCCGTCGGAGCAGACGATCTTGTCGATCCCCGTCCAGATCTCGGCGAACGCGTCCGTGGCGGCGCTCTGCCCCAGCTCCCACGTGTCCCAGACGCGCATCGTCTCGAACATGCGGCGGCCCACGACGAAGGTCGAGACGTCGCGGACCTGGTCGTTGATGAACGCGTGGACGGCGTCGTCCGGGGCGCCCCAGTCGAAGTCCCCCGCCGCGTCGGCCACGTAGCCGTCGAGCGAGCAGCTCATCAGTCCGTATCTCAGTGTTCCCATGGTCCCCAGACCTCCCGCGGGGTCGCGACTCATCGGCGACCGGCCGGGCGGGTGCTCAGGCGGTGCCCGGCGCCCCCGGCAGCAGGGTGGCCAGGTCGTACCCGACCGGCTCCTCGAGCTGGGCGTACGTGCACGACGACGGCTCACGGTCGGGCCGCCAGCGCTTGAACTGCGCGGTGTGCCGGAACCGGGACCCCTCCATGTGGTCGTACCCGACCTCCAGCACCCGCTCGACGCGCAGCGGCGTGAAGGACAGGTCCTTGCCGGCGCTCCAGCGCGACTGCGCGCCCGGGCGCCGCTCCCCCGCGCTGCCGTCCGCGACCGCCGGGTCCTGCCAGTCCGCCCACGGGTGCGCGGCGGCGTCCTCGGTGCCCGGCTCCACGACGAGCGGTGCGAGCTCGGCGTGCAGGGCCGCACGCCTGGCGGCCGGGAACGAGGCCGAGACCCCGACGAACTGGAGGCTGGCGGGGTCGTCGCCGTCCGCGTACAGCCCGAGCAGGAGCGAGCCGATGAGCGGCTTCTGGGGCGTCGACGTCTTGTGCAACCGGTAGCCCGCGAGGACGACGTCGGCCGTCCGGGCGTGCTTGACCTTCAGCAGCGCGCGCTTGTTCGGCTGGTACGGGTCGTCGAGCCGCTTGGCGACGACCCCGTCGAGCCCCGCACCCTCGAAGGCCTCGAACCAGTCGCGCGCGACGGCGGCGTCCTGCGTGCGGGGCGTGGCGTGCACCCGCGGGCCGTCGAGGCCGAGCCCGTCGAGCACGGCGAGCCGCTCGCGCAGCGGGCGGCCGGACAGGTCGTCGTCGCCGTGGGCGAGGACGTCGAAGACGACGAGGCTCGCGGGCGTCTCCGAGGCCAGGAGCCGCACGCGGGAGTCCGCCGGGTGGATCCGCTGGCCCAGTGCGTCGAAGTCCAGGTGCGCCGACCCGTCCGCACCCGCCCCGGGGCGCGCGACCACGATCTCGCCGTCGACGACGCAGCGCTCGGGCAGCGCGTCGCGCGCCGCCTCCACCACGTCGGGGAAGTAGCGCTGCATCGGCCGCCCGTTGCGGGAGTCGATCCGCACGTCGTCGCCGTCGCGGAACACCAGGGCGCGGAAACCGTCCCACTTCGGCTCGTAGACCCAGACCTCGTCGCCCGCCGGCTGGTCCGGGACCTCCGGCACGGACTTCGCCAGCATGGGCAGCACCGGTGGTTCGAGCGGCAGCGTCATGCTGGCGAACCTACTCCGAGAGGTGGCCCGGCACCTCCGCTCGCCGGAGCCTGGCGGCCTCGAGCCGCACCCGGACGGTCACCCTGCCGGCGTCGTCCCGGTGCGCCACCGCGTGCCCTTGGCGCTCGGCGCCGTCGCTCCGCCCCAGCGGGGCGAGCTGCGCCAGGCGAGCACGCCGGCGTTGAACCGGGTGACGAAGCGGCGGGCGCGGGGCGAGCCGACGCCCGCCACGACCGCGACCGGATCGTCGCCGCGGCGCGCGAGCTGTTCGCCGCCCACGGGCTGGACGTCACGCAGGCGGCCGAGGCGCGCCGCGCCGGGGGCTGCTGGAGTCGCTCAGACTCCCGCCGACTCCTGGTGCACGTCGGCGGCCCTCGTCCCGGTGATGCGGTAGACGTCGAAGACGCCGTCCACCTTGCGCACCGCGGTGAGCACTTGCTGCAGGTGGCCGGGCTCCGCCATCTCGAAGACGAACTTCGACAGGGCGATCCGGTCGGACGACGTCGAGACCGACGCCGACAGGATGTTGACGTGGTAGTCCGACAGCACCTTCGTGACGTCGGACAGCAGCCGGGACCGGTCGAGCGCCTCGACCTGGATCTGCACCAGGAACATCGTGTTGGCGCCCGTGGTCCAGGACACGTCCACCATGCGCTCGGGCTGCGCCTTGGCCAGCTGCTCGGCGTTAGCGCAGTCCGCGCGGTGCACGCTGACGCCCGCGCCGCGGGTCACGAAGCCGACGATCGAGTCGCCGGGCACCGGGGTGCAGCACTTGGCGAGCTTCACCCAGATGTCGTCCACGCCCTTGACGACGACGCCGGGGTCGCCGGTGCGGCCGCGGCGCGACGGGCGGCCGGGGGCCGCGGCCTCCGCGGCGTCCTCCTCGGTGCCCTCCTCGCCGCCCAGCGACTTGACCAGCATGTCCACGACGTGCGGCGCGGAGGCGTGCCCCTCGCCCACGGCCGCGTACAGGGCGGACACGTCCGCGTACCGCATGTCGCTGGCCAGGCCCACCAGCGCCTCGTGGCTGAGCAGGCGCTGGATGGGCAGGTTCTGCTTGCGCATCGCCTTGGTGATGGCGTCCTTGCCCTGCTCGATCGCCTCCTCGCGCCGCTCCTTGGTGAACCACTGGCGGATCTTGTTGCGGGCGCGCGCCGACTTCACGAAGGCGAGCCAGTCGCGGGAGGGCCCGGCGGACTCCGCCTTCGACGTGAGGATGTCGACCGTGTCGCCGTTCTGCAGCGTCGAGTCGAGCGGCACGAGGCGCCCGTTGACCCGCGCGCCCATGGTGCGGTGACCCACCTCGGTGTGCACCGAGTACGCGAAGTCGACGGGCGTCGCGTCGGCGGGCAGCGCCATCACCTCGCCCTTCGGCGTGAAGACGTACACCTCCGCGCCGCCGATCTCGTAGCGCAGGGAATCGAGGAACTCGCTCGGGTCGGCGGTCTCGCGCTGCCAGTCCACGAGCTGGCGCAGCCACGCCATGTCGTTGGCGCGCGGGTCGTCCGACGTCGCCTTGCCGGCGGGCGCCATCTGCTTGTACTTCCAGTGCGCCGCGACGCCGTACTCCGCACGGCGGTGCATGTCGTGCGTGCGGATCTGGATCTCGACCGGCTTGCCGCCCGGGCCCACGACCGTCGTGTGCAGCGACTGGTACATGTTGAACTTCGGCATCGCGATGTAGTCCTTGAACCGGCCCGGGACCGGGTTCCAGCGCGCGTGGAGCGCGCCGAGCACCGCGTAGCAGTCCCGCACCGTGTCCACGAGGACGCGCGTGCCGACCAGGTCGTAGATCTCCGCGAAGTCGTGCCCGCGCACGATCATCTTCTGGTAGATCGAGTAGTAGTGCTTGGGCCGGCCCGTGACCGTCGCCTTGATCTTGGCGCTGCGCAGGTCGGCGGAGATCTGCTCGCGCACCACGGACAGGTATTCCTCGCGGGCGGGCGCGCGCTCCGCCACCAGGTGCACGATCTCGTCGTACACCTTGGGGTACAGGGTCTGGAAGGACAGGTCCTCCAGCTCCCACTTGATCGTGTTCATGCCCAGCCGGTGTGCCAGCGGGGCGTAGATCTCGAGCGTCTCGCGCGCCTTGCGCTGCGCCGACGTGCCCGAGACGTACTTCCAGGTGCGGGCGTTGTGCAGGCGGTCCGCGAGCTTGATGACCAGCACGCGGATGTCCTTGGCCATCGCCACGACCATCTTGCGCACGGTCTCCGCCTGGGCGGCGTCGCCGTACTTCACCTTGTCCAGCTTGGTGACGCCGTCGACGAGCATGGCGATCTCCTCGCCGTACTCGCGCGTCAGCTCGTCGAGCCCGTAGTCGGTGTCCTCGACCGTGTCGTGCAGCAGCGCGGCCGCCAGGGTCGCGCCGTCGAACCCGAGCTCGGCCAGGATGGTCGCCACGGCGACGGGGTGCGTGATGTACGGGTCACCGGACTTGCGCTCCTGGCCCCGGTGGCACCGCTCGGCCGTCGCGTAGGCACGCTCGAGGACCGACAGGTCGGACTTCGGGTGGTTGGTGCGCACGGCCTGGAGCACCGGCTCCAGCGCGGGCGTCGTGGGCGGGGCGCCCCGAACCCCGAGGCGCACGAGCCGGTTGCGCACGCTCCGCCCGGACCCCGAGCCGCGGCCCGGCGTCGACCCCTGACCGGTCGATCCCTGGGGCGCGGCGGCGGCGCGCGCGACCTTCGTCTCGTCGCTCATCTGCGCCTCCTTCCGCAACCACCGTGGGGTCGCCGACGGTCGGGACGGCAAGTCTACGACTCCACGCGCAGCAGAGCCTCGACCGTCCGCCCGGTCAGCCTGTCGCGTCCGCCCAGGCCGGAGAGCTCGAGCAGGAACGCGAGCGCGACCACCTGGCCTCCGGACCGCTCCACGAGCTCGGCCGCCGCGCACGCCGTGCCACCGGTCGCGAGCACGTCGTCGACCAGGAGAACACGCGCCCCCGCCTCGAGTGTTCCCGTGCGCAGCTCGATCGCCGCGGATCCGTACTCGAGGTCGTAGTCGACCCGCTCCACCGGCGGCGGGAGCTTGCCCGCCTTGCGCAGCGGCAGGAACCCCACGCCCAGTCGCGTCGCGAGCGGCGCGCCCAGGAGGAAGCCGCGCGCCTCCATCCCCGCGACCACGTCCACGCCGCCGTCCGCGTCCACCAGGCCGACGAACGCCTCGACGACGTCCGCCAGCGCCGCGCCGTCCGCGAGGAGCGGCGTGATGTCGCGGAACACGACCGGCGGGTGCGGGTAGTCCGGCACGTCGCGGATCAGCGCGCGCACCTCCGCGGCCCGTCGTTCGCCGAGGCCGCCCAGCCCGTCGACGACGATGTCGTCGACGGCTCCGCGCACCACGTCGCCCAGGGGCTCGCCCGTCGGGCCGGCGCCCGCCGTCTCGTCCGTCATTCCCGCCCCCGGTTCAGCGGCCGCGCTTGCGACGCGGCTGGGCCTGGTTGCCCTGGTGCTGGCCCGGGATCAGCTGTGCGGAACCGGTCGTGTACGCCGCGACCTCCGCCTCGTGGCCGCCCTCGGCGACCAAGCCCGCGCGCTCCGCCAGGACCGCCTTCGTGTGCGCGGCGATCTTCGGCTCGCGCTCCCGCAGGGCGACGTCGAGCGGCGTCGCGAGGAAGAGCGACGACGCCGCACCGACGGCGATACCGACGAAGAGCGACAGCGACAGGTCGCGGAGCGTACCCGCGCCCAGCAGGAAGGCGCCGACGAAGAGGATGCTCGCCACCGGCAGGAGCGCCACGACCGAGGTGTTGATCGAGCGCACCAGGGTCTGGTTCACGGCCAGGTTGGCCCGCTCGGCGTACGTGGAGCGCGTCTGCGTGAGCACGTCCGCCGTGTTCTCGCGCACCTTGTCGAACACGACCATCTTGTCGTAGAGCGAGAAGCCGAGGATGGTGAGGAAGCCGATGATCGTCGACGGCGTGACCTCCCAGCCGATCGCCGCGTAGACGCCGGCGGAGATGAGCAGGTCCGCGAGCATCGCGACGATGGCCGCCACCGACATCCGCCACGCGCGGAAGTAGACGGCCATGAAGAGCGCGGCCGCGACTACGAACACCACCGTGCCCCACAGCGCGCGCATGGAGACGCCCGCGCCCCAGGTCGGGCCGACGAACGACGTCGTCACCGCGGACTCGTCGACGTCGTACGCCGTGGCGAGGCCCGTGACCAGGGCGGCCTCCTGCTCCGGCGTGACGGTCTCGGTCTGCACGCGCACCGCCGAGCCGCCGACGATCGCGACGCGGGGCTCCTCGTCCGGGAGCACCTCGTGCACGGCGTCGATCGCCACCTGCTGCTCGGTCGAGGCCACGTCGTTGACCGTGAACTCCGTGCCACCGCGGAAGTCGATGCCGAGGGTGAGGCCCTTGATCAGGATCACGGCGATCGACGCGACGGCGAGGATGCCCACGATCGTGAACCAGCGCTTGCGGCGCTGCACGATCGGGTAGGACCGGCGGCCCGTGTACAGGTCGTTGCCCCACTGGGCGAATCGCATGCGGGCCATCAGCGGCTCTCCTCGTCCGTGCCGGAGTGGTTCTCACCGGTCGCCGAGGGCGATCCGTCGTCCGGTCCTGTGCCCGGTTGCGGGTCCGCCTCCCCGGCGGCCGCCCGGCGCTCCGCCGCGCGACGCTCGGCGATCGTGAGACGCCGGCCGGAACCGTCGGTCACCGGGGCCGCGGGCGCCTGCCGCGCCCCGCTGTGCACGGCCTCGGCCGGCACGCGCTCCCCCGGCTCCTCGACGTCCTCGGAGGACTCCGTCGCGGCACCGGCCACGGCGGGCTGGGCGGTCCGCACGCGCCCCGCGCCCACGTACCGCGGGCCGGAGCCCGCGCGCAGCCGCTCGGGCGACAGGCCCGACCACAGGTGGCCGTCGCGGAAGAACGGGATCTTGGTGATGACCTCCATCATCGGGTGCGTGAACCAGAAGACGACGGCGACGTCGATGATCGTCGTCAGACCCAGGGTGAACGCGAAGCCCTGCACGCCGCCGACGGCGAGGAAGTACAGGATGACCGCGGAGATCAGGTTGACCGCCTTGGCCGCGAGGATCGTGCGCCTCGCACGGCCCCAGCCGCGCTCGACGGCATAGGCGAGCGTCCTGCCGTCGCGCAGCTCGTCGCGGATGCGTTCGAAGTACACGATGAACGAGTCCGCCGTGAAGCCGATGGCGACGATGAGGCCGGCGACGCCCGCGAGCGACAGGCGGTAGCCCATCCCCCAGGACAGCAGGGCGATCGCGACGTACGTCATCACCCCGGCGACCACCAGCGACGCGACCGTCAGCAGGCCGAGCGTGCGGTACTGCAGCAACGAGTACACGACGACGAGCGCGAGGCCGATGAGGCCCGCGATGAGGCCGTTGCGCAGCTGCTCGGAGCCGAGCGTCGCCGAGATGACCTCCTGGCTCTCCACCGTGTACTGCACCGGCAGCGCGCCGAAGCTCAGCTGGTTGGCCAGCGTGGCCGCGCTGTCGCGGGTGAACGAGCCGGAGATCGTCGCCTGGCCGTTGGAGATGATCGTGCCCGGGGACAGGGACGGCGCCGAGACGACGAGCCCGTCCAGCACGATCGCGAACTGGTTGCGCGGCGCTTCGAGGCCCTGCAGGCGCGTCGTGGTCTCGCGGAACTCCTTCGTCCCGACGGAGTCGAAGTTGAGGAAGACGCCCCACTCGTTGGTGGTGGTGCCGTTCGCGCCCGGGACCAGGCCGGAGCTGGCGGAGGAGATGTGGACGCCGTCGACCTCCATCGGGCCGAGGATGTACTTCATCCCGTCCTGCTCGCCGCAGGTCACCAGGGGCTTGTCCGGGTCGTCCCCGCCGCCGCCCTTGAGGTTGGCGGGATCGGTGCAGTCGAGCTCCTCGAACTGCTGCTGGATCTCGGGGGTGATCTGCGCCAGGTCGCTCGGGTCGGTCGCTGCGGCCTCGTCGCCCTCGGCGCCCTCGGGCGTCGCCGACGGCGACGGTTCGGCGTCCTCGCCCGACGTCGCGGTGGCGGTCGCCGACGGCGTGGCCGACGGGTCCGTGTCCGCCGGGACGGTCAGCGGCGCGCCGGCGCTCTTGCCGCTCGGGGCCTCGCTCTCGGCCGCGGCGTCGTCCTTCGCCGTGTCGTCCGCGGCGTCGTCGGACGCGCCGTCACCGGCGTCCGCGCTCGGCGAGGCCGAGGGCTCGGGGGTCGGCGTGCCCGCGGCGTACGTCAGCACGGGGCGGAAGCGCATCTGCGCGGGCTGCGAGATGAGGTCGATGGTCTCCTGCGACACCTCGCCCGGGATTCCCACGACGATGTTGTTCTGCCCCTGGGCGGTGATCTCCGCCTCGGAGACGCCCGAGGAGTCGATGCGCTGACGGATGACGTTGATCGACTCGTCGATCGTCTCCGACGTGACCTGGGACCCGTCGGTGGTGTCCGCCGTGAGGATCAGCTGCGTGCCGCCCTGCAGGTCGAGCGCCAGCCCCGGGGCCCAGCTCGCGCCGTCGGGGTTGGTGTCCGACTTGGCGTCCCAGAAGACGCCGGCGCCGAGGGCGAGGAACGGCAGGACGATCGTCAGGATCGTGAAGACCACGAGGGTGCGTACCGGACGCGACCGCTTCGTGCGTGAGTTCGCCAACTTCTGTCTCTTCCCGTCTGCGCGCCGCCCCGGGGTCGACGCGTGATGGCGCCGGCCGGGATCACCCCGACCGGCGCGTCGTCAGGCCGACGGGCGCGATCGCCCGCCGACCCATGTCGCTGTTGCTGTCACTTCGGTGCCGTCACTTCGGTGCCGTCACTTGGTGGTGCCGGCCTCGCCCTCGTCACGACGCTGCTGCTCCCGGTACTCCCGCTGCGCGGTGTCCAGGCTCGACAGGTCGTCGGGGACGTCGATGTGACCGTCGCCGGAGGTGATCGTACCGGTCGCGGAGGAGTCGGTTGTGACGTCGGTCTCGTCGGCCTCCTCGGCGGGCTCCTCGACCGGGGCGTCCACGCGCTTGGCGATGGCCGCCCGGAGCCAGCGGGTCTGCGCGCCGCCGGGCACCGACTCGATGGTGACGGTGTCGGTCGTCTCGTCGATCTCCACGACCGTGCCGAACAGGCCCGAGCCGGTCATGACCTCCTGGCCCGGCGCGAGCTGCGACCGGAACTCGGCCTGCTGCTTCTGCTGCTTGCGCGTCCGCGAGCTCATGAAGAACATGAGCCCGGCGAGGACCACGAAGAGGATGATGAGTTCCACGGAGCGTCCTTGTCTGTCGCTGCCCGACGGTCGTACGACGGCCGGGCGTCGGGGGCGCAGGATCCTGCGCACACGGGCCCCAACGAGCACGGCACCCGTCGAGTTCCGGCCCCGGGCCGTCTGTGGCCGGGGGCCAACCCAGTCTACTGGGGGGCCGCGCCGTCCCCGTCGGCCCCGGCGGAACCACCGGCGGCGTCGAACAGCGTCCCGCCGAGCGGCGCGCCCCATGCACCGGGCGGCGGCTCGAGGCCGAGGTGCTCCCAGGCGGCCTGCGTCGCGACCCGGCCGCGCGGCGTGCGCCCCAGCAGGCCCTCGCGCACGAGGTAGGGCTCGGCCACCGTCTCCACGGTGTCCGGCTCCTCCCCCACGGTCATCGCCAGGGTGCCCAGGCCCACGGGGCCGCCGGCGAACCGTCGGCAGACGGCGTCGAGCACGGCGCGGTCGAGGCGGTCCAGGCCGATCGGGTCGACCTCGTAGACCTCCAGGGCCGCCCGGGCGGCACGCAGGTCGAGACTGCCGTCACCGCGCACCTGTGCCCAGTCGCGCACGCGGCGCAGCAGGCGGTTCGCGATGCGCGGGGTGCCCCGCGAGCGGCCGGCGATCTCGTGCGCGGCGGCGTGCTGGATGTCCACGCCCAGCAGCCCCGCGGACCGCGTGATGACCCGCTCCAGCTCGTGGGCGTCGTAGAAGTCGAGGTGGCCCGTGAACCCGAACCGGTCGCGCAGCGGGGCGGGCAGCAGCCCGGACCGCGTCGTCGCGCCGACCACGGTGAACGGCGGCAGCGCGAGCGGGATGGCGCTCGCACCCGCGCCCTTGCCGACGACGACGTCGACGCGGAAGTCCTCCATCGCGACGTACAGCAGCTCCTCCGCCGGGCGGGCCAGCCGGTGGATCTCGTCGATGAACAGGACCTCGCCCTCCTCGAGCGAGGAGAGCACCGCCGCCAGGTCGCCCGCGTGCTGGATCGCCGGGCCGCTCGTGACGCGCAGCGAGGTGCCGAGCTCCGCGGCGATGATCATCGCCAGCGTCGTCTTGCCGAGGCCGGGCGGGCCGGACAGCAGCACGTGGTCGGGCGACGCCTCGCGGGCCAGCGCCGCCTGCAGCACGAGCGAGAGCTGGTCGCGCACCACCCGCTGGCCGACGAACTCCTCCAGCTTCTTGGGGCGCAGCGCCGCCTCGGCCGCGCGCTCGACGTCGTCCGCCGAGGCCGTGACCAGCCGCTCCCCGCCGTACTCGGGGTCCACCTCAGCCACGGCGGCCGCCGAGGGACCGCAGCGCCGCGCGCAGGGTGGCCGCCACGTCGATCGGGCTGCCGACCCGGCCGCCCGCCGAGCCGTCGTCGCCCGCGTCCGCGAGCACGCGGTCGACCGCGTCCTGCGCGACCTTGGCCGCCCAGCCGAGGCCTACCAGCGCCTCGACCACCTGGTCGCGCGCCGGGTCCCCCGCCACAACGGGGGCGCCGTCGGACACCGCGGCGCCGGCGGCGCCCACGGCGTCGGAGGCCGGGGCGCCCAGCTTGCCGGACAGCTCGAGCACGAGGCGCTGGGCGCTCTTGGGCCCCACGCCGGGGATGCGGCGCAGCGCCGCGAGGTCCTCGGAGGCGACGGCGCGGCGCAGCGCGTCAGGGGTCAGCACGGCGAGCATGGCCAGGGCGATGCGGGGGCCGACTCCGGACACGGACTGGGCGGTCTCGAAGACCTCGCGCTCGTCCGACTCGGCGAACCCGAAGACCGTCATCGAGTCCTCGCGGACGACGAGCGTGGTGTGCAGCTGGGCACGCTCCCCCACCCGCAGGCCGGCGAGCGTGCCGGGGGTCGCGTGCACGAGGTATCCGACCCCGCCGACGTCGAGCACGGCCCGCTCGAGCGTCACGTGCGTGACCGTGCCGGTCAGGGAGGCGATCACCCGTGGTCCTTCCGTCGAACCCTCGAACACCCGTACGAGGCGTCACTGTAACAACCCGGACCGACGCGGCGGCGGCGACACACGCCGCCGGGCGTCCGTCAGCGCCGCGCGCGCGACGGAGCGCCCCGGTGGGACCCCGTCCGCGCGGTGCGCTCGGCCGCGGCCCAGGCGCGCTGGGCCGGCGTGAGCTCGTTCCGCTCGCCGCCCTGGAGCGCGCCCGACGGCCGCCACAGGTGGGTGACGGCGAGGGCGAGCGCGTCCGCGGCGTCGGCCGGCCGCGGCAGCTCGTCGAGCCCGAGGATGCGCGCGATCATGCGCTGCACCTGCTCCTTGTCGGCGCGGCCGGACCCGGTGACGGCGGCCTTCACCTCGCTGGGCGTGTGCATGGCGACGGGCACCCCGCGCCGGGCGGCGGCGACCATCGCGAGGCCCGCGACCTGGGCGGTGCCCATCACCGTGCCGCGGTTGTTCTGCGCGAACACGCGCTCCACGGCGACGACGTCCGGGACGGTGCGCTCGAGCCACTCCTCGAGCCCCTCGGCGACACGCAGCAACCGCAGGTCCACGCTCAGCTCCGGCTCGCTGCGCACGACGCCCACGTCGACCATCCGCGCCCTGCGCCCGGGCAACGAGTCGACGACCCCGACACCGCACCGGGTCAGCCCCGGGTCCACCCCCAGCACGCGCACGTCGTCACCCTCTCACGCGGGCGGCCGCGGACGGCCGACCCGCGCCGGGAGCCGTCACTCCTCGTCGAGGGCCGCCATGACCTCGTCGGAGGCGTCGAAGTTCGCGTAGACGTTCTGCACGTCGTCGCTGTCCTCGAGCGCGTCGATGAGGCGCATGATCTTGCGCGCGCCGTCGACGTCGACCTCGACCTCCATGGAGGGGTGCCAGATGGAGTCGGCCGAGTCGTACTCGATGCCCGCCTCCTGGATCGCCGTGCGCACGGCGACGAGATCGGTGGCCTCCGAGAGGACCTCGATGACGTCGCCCTCGTCGCTGACCTCCTCGGCGCCCGCGTCGAGCGCGGCGAGCATGACGTCGTCCTCGGTGACGCCGTCGGCCTTCGGCACGACGACGAGGCCCTTGCGGGAGAAGAGGTACGACACGGAGCCCGGGTCGGCCAGGTTGCCGCCGTTGCGGGAGAACGCGAGGCGCACCTCCGAGGCGGCACGGTTCTTGTTGTCCGTGAGGCACTCGACGAGGACGGCGATGCCGTTCGCGCCGTAGCCCTCGTACATGATCGTCTGGTAGTCGACGGCGTCGGCGCCCTCGCCGGAACCGCGCTTGAGGGCGCGGTCGATGTTGTCGTTGGGGACCGACGACTTCTTCGCCTTCTGGATGGCGTCGAACAGCGTGGGGTTGCCGGCGGGGTCGCCGCCGCCCGTGCGCGCGGCGACCTCGATGTTCTTGATCAGCTTCGCGAAAAGCTTGCCGCGCTTGGCGTCGATCGCCGCCTTCTTGTGCTTGGTCGTGGCCCACTTGGAGTGACCTGACATGCGCTCCCTAACTCCTTCGCGATGCTTGGACGAGCCGGACGAACAACCCGTGCACCCGCGCGTCCCCCGTGATCTCCGGGTGGAACGCGGTGGCGAGCAGCCGTCCCTGACGTGCTGCGACGATCTTACCGGCGGCGGGCCCCACCGCGGAGCCGTCCGCCCAGCGGTCCGGGATGCGGGCGAGCACCTCGACCTCCGGCCCCGCCTCCTCGACCCACGGCGCGCGGATGAACGCGGTGCGCACCGGGCGCCCCCCGGGCACGTCCGAGACGCCCACGACCTGCAGGTCGGCCTCGAACGAGTCCACCTGGCGGCCGAACGCGTTGCGCCGCACGACGACGTCCATCCCGCCCAGCGTGCGCTGGTCGGCCGTGCCGCCCTCGATGCGGTCGGCGAGCAGGATCATGCCCGCGCACGAGCCGAACACGGGCAGCCCTTCGCCGATCAGCCGGCGCAGCGGGTCCGCGAGCTCGAAGAGCCGGAGCAGCTTGTCGATCGTGGTGGACTCCCCGCCGGGCAGGACGAGACCGTCGACGGCGTCGAGCTCCGCCGGGCGACGCACGCCCACCGCGCGGGCGCCTGCCTGCTCGAGCGCGGCGGCGTGCTCGCGGACGTCGCCCTGCAGTGCGAGCACGCCGATGGTGGGCCGGGCACCGCCCGGCGTCGTGGCGTCGGTCGTCACCGCGGGAGATCCTCGGGGTCGGACGGCTCGTCGTCGTGCTGGACGCCGAGGTGCCGCACGGCTCCGTCCCACCCGCGGGCCAGGTCGTCGACGACGTCCGGCAGCGTGGTCGGGAAGACCTCGCGCGTCTCGGCGCGCAGCTCGGCCGTGGTCAGCCAGCGCATCTCGTCGAGCACGTCGCGCTCCTCCGCCGTCCACCCGTCGTCCGTGGGTCGGTGACCGCCGTCGACGCGCGCCAGGAAGAAGACCTCCTGCTGCCGGCACGTCTCCGCGAAGAAGTGGAAGTAGGCGTCGCGGGTCAGCACCGGGCCGACGAGGTCGTGCGGCGCGAGCGCGAGCCCGGCCTCCTCGCGCAGCTCGCGCAGGGCGGCGTCGACCTCGCTCTCGCCGGCGTCGATGCCACCGCCGACGGTGAACCACCAGGAGCGTTCCGGCTGGTCGGCGTCGTGCCCGCGGACGAGGAGCACCCGGTCGTCGTGGTCGAGAACGATGACGCGCGCGGCGCGCCGCTGCCGCAGCCCGTCCGGCCCGACGGCCCAGTCGTCGCCGAGGGCGGGCGTCACCAGCCCCGCTCCGCCAGGCGCGTCGAGTTCGGCTCGGACTCGGGGACGATGCCGTGGCTCGCGGCTGACGGGGAACGTGCATCCATGGCGCCCATGGTAGCCACGGAACGTCGCCACGAAACCAGGCGTCCCCCGTTCACCGCCGAGGCTTCACACGCCTGGTCGGGAGGGCCGACAGAGGGTCCTCCGGCCACGGATGGCGCGGGTAGCGCCCTCGCAGGTCGGCTCGGACCCCGGGGTAGCCCTGCCTCCAGAAGGACGCGAGGTCGCTCGTGATCGCGACCGGTCGTCCGGCGGGCGACAGCAGGTGCAGGACGACCGGGACACGGCCGTCCGCGACGGCCGGGGCCGCGGTCCAGCCGAAGACCTCCTGCAGCTTCACCGCGAGGACCGGCGGCTCGACGCCGTCATAGGCGAGCCGGACCGCGGAGCCCGACGGGACCCGGAGCCGTTCCGGCGCCAGCTCGTCGAACCGGGCGGCCTCGGGCCACGGCAGGAGCCGCCGGAGCGCCGAGGCCACGTCGATGCGGGCGAGGTCGCGCGAGCCTCGCACCGAGGCGAGCTCCGTGCCCAGCCACGCGTCGAGATCGGCGAGCAGCGCGTCGTCGTCGACCGCGGGCCACGGGCCTCCGAGGTGGGCGTGGCAGAACGCGAGCCGCTCCCGCAGGGCGAGCGCGGCCTCCGACCAGCGCAGGACGGACACGCCGCTGCGTCGGATGCCGTCGCGCACCGCCGCCTGGACGAGCAGCCGGTCCGGGTCGGTCAGCGGGACGTCGCCCAGCACGATCGCGCCGAGCGCCTCGACCCGCCGCGTCACGATCCGGCCGTCGTCCCAGCGGATCTGGTCGGTGGTCGAGACGAGATCGCCCGCGACGTCCCGCGCGGTCTGCTCGTCGATCGGCGCCGCGGACCGGATCCTGGCGTCGGCGCGGCCGGGTGCCCGGTCGGCGACCGCGATCGCCAGCCAGGCGGTGCCCCGCAACGGCGACCGCGGATCCAGCGCGGCGCCCGTGCCGCCGGACATCTGGTAGGTCGCCGAGCCGGTCCCTCGGGCCCGCGCGACCCGGTCCGGGTACGCCAGCCCCGCCACGATGCCCACCGCGAGATCGTCCGGCACCCCGGGCGTCCCCCGACCGGCCCGCCCACCCGACGGGTCGCCCGTCGTCGCGCCACGGCCGAGGCGCTCCGTCTCCTCGCGCCAGCGGGCCGTCGCTCCACGGTCGTCACCCCGGCGGAGGGCTCGCAGGCGTGCCGGGAGATCGTCCCCGAAGGTGCGTCCCGAGTCGTCCGAGAGCATCGCGACGATCTCGCGCGCCCGGTCGGCGCCGACCCGCGGGGCCCCGTCCAGCAACGCACGCGCGATTCGAGGATGCGCCCCGATCGCCCGCATCCGCCGGCCCCGTTCGGTGATCCTGCCGTCGTCGTCGACGGCGTCGATGCGGCGCAGCAACGCGGTCGCCGCCGTCATCGCGGGCGCGGGCGGCGCCTCGAGCAACGTCAGGCCGGCACCCTCTGGCGCGCCCCAGGCCGCGAGGTCGAGGGCGAACGCCGCCAGGTCGGCGACCGCGATCTCCGGCGCCGCATGATCGTCGAGACGGCCGTGGTCGGTGGCGGACCAGCAGCGGTAGACCCGGCCCGGCGCCTCCCGCCCGGCGCGCCCCGCCCGCTGGTCGGCCGACGACCTGGAGACCCGGCAGGTGACCAGCGTCCCGAGGCCGCGGGACTGGTCGGTCCGCGGCTCCCGGGCGAGGCCCGCGTCGACCACGACCCTGACCCCGGGCACCGTCAGCGAGCTCTCCGCCACCGCGGTCGTCACCACGACCCGACGCACGGCGGACGGCGTCAGCGCGCGCTCCTGCTCGGCCCTGGACTGGCGGCCGAACAGCGGCAGGACGTTGAGGTCGGCCAACCGGCGAGTCACACCGTCGATCTCGGCCTCGCCCGGGACGAACACGAGGACGTCGCCCTCGTTCTCGGTGAGGGCGCGCCGGACGACGGTCGCGACGTGGTCCAGCAGGCGCGGGTCGACGCGACCGCCGGGAAGCAGCGGCGTCGGCAACGGCGGTGGAACCCACTCGGTCGCCACGTCGAACAGGGCGGCGGACGCCGTGACCACGGGTGCGGGGACGCCCGCGCCGAGCGCGCGGCTCAGACTGACCGTGTCCGCCGTGGCGGAGGTCGCGACGACGGCCAGGTCGTCCCGGAGGTTCGCCCGGACGTCGACGAGGAGCGCGAGCAGCAGATCGGCGTCCAGGTGCCGCTCGTGGCACTCGTCGATCACGATCGCCGTGACGCCCGGCAGCTCCGGGTCCTGCTGCAGCCGGCGCACGAGGAGCCCCGTCGTCACCACCTCGACGCGGAGGTCCTTTCCGCCGCTGCGCTCCCCGCGCATCGCGTAGCCGACCCGCCGTCCGAGCGGCTCGCCGACCAGCGCCGCCAGCCGGGTCGCCGCCGCGCGGGTGGCCATCCGGCGCGGCTCGGCGACGAGGACCGTGCCGCCGAGCGCATCGGCCAGGGCCAGGGGCAGCAGCGAGGTCTTCCCCGACCCGGGCGGCGCAACCAGCACCGCGGTACCGCTCGACCGCACCGCGTCGACCGTGGCGGGCAGGACCGCCCGGACGGGCAGGTCCGCACCCGGCACCGAAGGTTCAGGGAGCAGCACGCCCCGACACTAGTCGAGCACGACCAAGGGCCCCGCGGACGCGACGTCGGCGAGGCCCCTGGTGGCGGTCGGACCCGGCGCTACCAGCCGCGCTCGGCCAGGCGCACGGGCGCCGGCTCGGCCTCGACGTTGATGCCCACCATGGCCTCGCCCAGCCCGCGGGAGACCTTGGCGACGACGTCGGGGTCGTCGTGGAACGTGGTGGCCTGGACGATCGCCTTCGCGCGCGCGACGGGGTCGCCCGACTTGAAGATGCCCGAGCCGACGAACACGCCCTCGGCGCCGAGCTGCATCATCATCGCGGCGTCGGCCGGGGTGGCGATGCCACCCGCGGTGAACAGGACGACCGGGAGCCTCCCGGCCCGGGCGACCTCGGCCACGAGCTCGTACGGGGCCTGCAGCTCCTTGGCGGCGACGAACAGCTCGTCCTCGGGCAGCGACGTCAGCCGGCGGATCTCGCCGCGGATCTGCCGCATGTGCGTGGTCGCGTTGGAGACGTCGCCC
Organism: Isoptericola sp. NPDC019482; assembly: GCF_040632295.1. Classification (NCBI taxonomy): domain Bacteria; kingdom Bacillati; phylum Actinomycetota; class Actinomycetes; order Micrococcales; family Promicromonosporaceae; genus Isoptericola; species Isoptericola sp. NPDC019482. The sequence continues at coordinate 7,943 of NZ_JBEYBQ010000023.1, read as the reverse complement.
GTGCCTGCCTCGCCCTTGGAGCGGATCATCGCCGCGCCCTCGGTGATGCGGCGCAGCGCCTCGCCGAGGTTGGTGGCCCCGCACACGAACGGCACGGTGAACTGCCACTTGTCGATGTGGTTGGCGTAGTCGGCGGGGGTCAGCACCTCCGACTCGTCGATGTAGTCGACGCCCAGGGACTGCAGCACCTGCGCCTCGACGAAGTGCCCGATGCGCGCCTTCGCCATCACGGGGATCGAGACGGCGTCGATGATGCCGTCGATCATGTCGGGGTCGCTCATGCGGGCGACGCCCCCCTGCGCGCGGATGTCGGCCGGCACCCGCTCGAGGGCCATGACGGCCACGGCGCCCGCGTCCTCGGCGATCTTCGCCTGGTCGGGCGTGACGACGTCCATGATGACGCCGCCCTTGAGCATCTCGGCCATGCCGCGCTTGACGCGGGCCGTGCCCACCTCGCCCGCGGTGATCCGGCCGTCGCTGCCGCTGGTCTCGCTCAACGCAACCTCGCTCGTGTCGCAGTGGGACGCGTGACCGCTGTCACGCGCCTTCCATCCTAGTTCCGGGCCTCAGGCGCCGGTGAGGCCCTCCGGCATCTGGTCGTCGAGCTCGACCGTGCGCGGCAGCGCCGCGTGCCCGGACAGGCGCAGCAGCCGCACGTACCAGGTGCGCCGGGCGCGCCGGGCCTGCGCGACGGCCTCGTTGTGGAACCGCCGGGCCAGCTGGGCGCGGTACCAGGCTGCCGAGAGCTGACCCACCAGCTCGTCGCCGTCCGGCGCCCCGCGCAGCTCCGCCAGCGCCTCGTCGTCGCCGAGCGCGGAGCGCAGCGTCGCGGACAGCTCGCTCTCGGCGCGCTCGCGGTCGGGGCCGAGGCCCTCGAGCGCGAGCTCCGCGCCGGGCGCGGGCGGCGGGGCGGCGTCCTCCACGACGGCGAACGCCGCGTCGGCGACGAGCACGGCCCCCGCCGGGTCGAGCAGGCCCGAGGAGGCCAGGTCGATCGCGGCGCCGGCGCGCCGTGCGAGCTGCGCCTGCAGGGCGATGCGCGACGCGACCACCTTGCGGTGCAGCCGGTCGAGGCGCGACGCCGAGATCCAGGCGAGCCAGACCGCGACGGCCGCCACGACGAGGACGACGAGCGCGAGCTCGGACCAGGTCATGCGCCCTCACCTCCGGCGGCACGGCGGGTGCGCAGCCAGCCGACGGCGCTCTCCGTCCGCGACGGCGCGACCGGCGAGCCCAACGCCTCCCCCGCGGCCACCGCCATCTCGTACACGGCGAGCACCTGCGAGGTCACCGCGGACCAGTCGAAGCGGCGCACGAACGCCGTGGCCCGCTCCCGCCGCTCCTGCGTGCCCGCGGCGTCCGAGAGGGCCTCGAGGATCGTGCGGGCCAGGTCGTCCGGCTCGCCCGTGCGGAACAGGCGCCCGGCGGCGCCCTCGTCCAGCACCCGGCGGAACGCCCCCAGGTCGCTCGCCACCACGCCGGCACCGGCGCTCATGGCCTCGACCAGCACGATCCCGAAGCTCTCGCCGCCCGTCTGGGGGGCGATGTACAGGTCCGCCGACGCGAGCAGCGACGCCTTGTCCTCGTCGCTCACGCCGCCGAGGAACTCGAACGACCCGGCGCGCGGGCCGAGCGCCTCGAGCGCCGCGTCCCGGCCGTCGTCGCCCTTGCCCGCCACGAGGAAGCGCGCCCCGGGGACGCGCTCGAGCACGCGTGGCGCCGCGGCGGCGAGCACCTGGAGGCCCTTGCGCGGCTCGTCGAGCCGGCCGAGGAACGCGATGGTCGGCGCCTCGGGGGTGCCACGCCACCGGTCGGACGGCTCGGCCGCCGCGAACGTGTCCACGTAGACGCCGTTCGGGATGACCACGGCGTCGCCGCCCACGTGGTCGACGAGGGTGCGGCGCGCGTCCTCCGACACGGCGATCCGCGCCGCGATCTTCTCCAGCGACTGGCGCAGCAGCGGGTACGCGACCTGCAGCGCCCGCGACCTCGTCTGGGACGTGTGGAACGTGGCCACGACCGGCCCCTCGGACGACCACAGGGCGAGCATGGACAGGCTGGGCACCATCGGCTCGTGCACGTGCACGACGTCGAAGCGCCCCGCCTCCAGCCAGCGCCGCACCCGGGCCGCGGTACGCGGGCCGAACGTCAGGCGCGCGACCGACCCGTTGTAGCGCACCGGGATGGCGCGGCCCGCGGGCGTGACGACGTCCGGCACCGGGGTGTCCTCGTCGGCCGGCGCGAGCACGGAGACGTGGTGCCCGGCGTCCTGCAGCGCGCCGGCGAGGTCGCGCACGTGGAACTGCACCCCGCCCGGCGCGTCGAACGAGTACGGGCAGACGATGCCGACGCGCAGCGGGCGCGCCGGCGTCGTGGCCTCGGGGACGCCGTCGGGCACGGCGATCATGCCTCGCCCGCCTCGGCCCTGGTGCGGGCGTACCGCTCGGCGTCGAGGTCGTCGACGAAGACGCGCTGCAGCATGTGCCAGTCCTGCGTGGACTCCTGCAGCGTGACGGCGACCGCGTCCACCCAGCCCTGCGTCATGCGCGCCACGCGGTCCTTGCGGTGCAGGCCGGAGTCGTCGGGCACCGGGACTGCCGGGTAGAACCGGATGACGATGCCCCAGGCGGTGCCGGCGGCGCGCCGGCGCTCGCCGGTGAGCCGCTCGTAGGTGATGCCCACGGGCACGAGCGGCACCTTGGCCGCGAGCGCCAGTGCCGCGGGCCCGGCGGCGACGCGCGCCCGGTGCCCGAAGAGGTCCACCTCGACGCCGGACGCCGTGAGGTCGCGGTCGGCGAGCAGCGGGACGATGCACCCGCCCTTCACGGCGCCGCGCACGAGGTTGCGGAAGACGTCGTGGTCGCCGAGGGCCAGCACGTCGATGCCGATCGAGCGCCGGAACTCGACGAACTCGACGAAGAGCTCCTCCGGCTTGAGCCGCTCCGCCACGGTGAGCACGGGGGCGATGTGCGGGGTGGCGTACGCGCCGGCGAGGTCCCAGTTGCCCAGGTGGGCCAGGGCGAGCGAGACGCCCTGCCCGTCGGCGACGGGGCCGGCGACGTTCTCGTAGCCGTCCACGCGGACGCGGGCGGTGACCTGCTCGGCGGTGGCCCCCTGCAGGGTGAACGCCTCGCGGAAGTACCGCATGTACGAGCGCATGCCCGCGCGGGTGAGGCGGCGCAGCCCGGGGCCGTCGAGGTCGGGCCGCACCCGCGCGTAGTTCGCCTCGAGCCGCCGCACCCCCTCCGTGCGCCGCAGCCACGTGAGGTCTGCGACGGCGGTGAACGCCGCGCGCAGCACCGGCTCAGGGATCTTCGGCGCGTGGCGCCAGGCGAACGTGTACAGGCGGGCTACATCGATGCGCGTGTCGATCCGCATCAGGCCTCCGGGTCGGGACGGTCGGTGGGTGCGTGCGGCGCGGGCGCGGCGACCAGCTGCCGGCGGACCGTCGAGACGCGCTGGACGACGGTGACGAGGCTGGCGACGGCGAGCAGGGTCAGCGCGATCACGGTGACGAGCAGCGGCAGCCCCACCTGCGTGAAGGCCACGGCCACGAGGGCCACGACGAGGCGGTCGGTGCGCTCCGCGATGCCGACGGCGGCCGTCGCGCCGACGCTCTCGGCCCGGGCGCGGGCGTAGGGCACCACGGAGCCGAGCACCAGGCAGGCGAGGGACGCGACGATCCCCCACGTGTCGTACGGCAGGTCCGGGTGCAGCACGAACCACAGCGTGATGCCCGCGAACACGGCGCCGTCGGAGATCCGGTCGAGGGTCGAGTCGAGGAACGCACCCCACGGCCCGGTGCGGCCCGACAGGCGTGCCATGACGCCGTCCATCGAGTCCGCGAGCGCGAACAGGCCGATGAGCACGCCGCCGAGGAGCACGTGCCCGGTGGGCAGCAGCGTCAGGGCGAGGACGACGACGACGACCGTGCCGGCGATCGTCACCGCGTCCGGCGACACCCCGAGCCGCAGGAGCAGCCGCGCGGGCGGGGTGAACAGCCGCTGCATCGTCGCCCGGAGGCCGCCGAGCATCAGCGCCCTCCGTCCGGCTCGGCGCCGGTGGCGGGGTCGGCGTCGGGCCAGGCCGCGGCGAGCCGCGCCCGCGTGTCGGACAGCAGCTCCGGCAGTGCCTTGGTCTGCCCGACGACGGGCAGGAAGTTGGCGTCGCCGAGCCAGCGCGGCACGACGTGCTGGTGCAGGTGCGCCGCGATGCCGGCGCCGGCGACCTCGCCCTGGTTCATTCCGATGTTGTAGCCGGCCGGGCCGTAGACCGCGGTGAGGGTGCGGATCGCCGTCTGGGTCATCGCGGCCAGCTCGGCGGTCTCCGACGCCGTGAGCTCGACGTAGCCGGACACGTGCCGGTACGGCAGCACCATGAGGTGCCCGGAGTTGTACGGGTACAGGTTGAGCACCGCGTAGCACTCGGCCCCGCGGGCGACGACGAGCCCCGACTCGTCGTCGCCCGCAGGGATCCGGCAGAACGGGCACTGCGCCACCGACCCGTCGGCGGGCTTGTCCTGCCCGCCGATGTAGACCATGCGGTGCGGGGTCCACAGCCGCTGCAGCCCGTCCTCGGGCGGGCCGAAGTCGCCCGCCGAGGCCGTCGTCGGGCGCTGTCCTTCGCGGTGCTCGGCCTCGTGTCCGGACATCGGCGCGCCGCTCAGACCTGCGCGCGGTCGCGCACGGCCGCGACGATGCGCTCGATCGCGTCGGCGACGGGCACCCCGTTCTCCTGGGTGCCGTCACGGAACCGGAACGACACGGCCCCGGCCTCGACGTCCTCGCCCCCGGCGATGAGCACGAACGGCACCTTCTCCTTGGACGCGTTGCGGATCTTCTTGCCGAACCGGTCGTCCGACAGGTCGACCTCGGCGCGGATGCCGCGGGCCGTCAGCTGGGCGACGACGTCCTTGAGGTAGTCGTCGAACGCCTCCGCGACCGGCACTGCGAGCACCTGGACGGGCGCGAGCCAGGCCGGGAACAGCCCCGCGTAGTGCTCGATGAGCACTCCCATGAACCGCTCGATCGAGCCGAACTTGGCGGAGTGGATCATCACCGGCTGCTGCTTGGTGCCGTCCGCGGCCGTGTACTCGAGGCCGAAGCCCTTGGGCTGGTTGAAGTCGTACTGCACGGTGCCCATCTGCCACGTGCGGCCGATCGCGTCCTTGGCCTGGACGGAGATCTTCGGCCCGTAGAAGGCGGCGCCGCCCGGGTCCGCGACCAGCTCGAGGCCGGAGGCGACCGCGACCTCCTCGAGCACCGCCGTGGCCTTCGCCCAGTCGTCGTCGGAGCCGACGAACTTGTCCTTCTTCTTGTCGTCGCGCGTCGACAGCTCCAGGTAGAAGTCGTCCAGGCCGAAGTCGCGCAGCACCGACAGCATGAAGTCCAGCAGGTGCTTGACCTCGGCGGGCGCCTGCTCCGGGGTGACGTAGGAGTGCGAGTCGTCCTGGGTCAGGCCGCGCACGCGCGTGAGGCCCTGCACGACGCCGGACTTCTCGTACCGGTACACCGAGCCGAACTCGAACAGCCGGATCGGCAGCTCGCGGTAGGAGCGTCCGCGGCTCGAGAAGATGAGGTTGTGCATCGGGCAGTTCATCGCCTTGAGGCGGTAGCGCCCGTGGTCGCCGACGTCCTCGAGGTCGAGCGGCGGGAACATCGTGTCGCCGTAGTACGGCAGGTGGCCCGACGTGTAGAAGAGCTCTTCCTTGGTGATGTGCGGCGTGCCGACGTAGGAGAAGCCCTCCTCGATGTGGCGCTGGCGGACGTAGTCCTCCATGACCCGCTTGATGACGCCGCCCTTGGGGTGGAACAGCGGCAGGCCGGAGCCGACCTCGTCGTGGAACGAGAACAGGTCCATCTCGGACCCGATGCGCCGGTGGTCTCGACGCTCGGCCTCCGCCAGGCGCTCGAGGTACGCCTTGAGCTCGTCCTTGCTGGGCCAGGCGGTGCCGTAGACCCGCTGCAGCATGGGGTTCTTCTCGCTGCCGCGCCAGTACGCGGCGGCGTTGCGCATGAGCTGCACGCCGTTGCCGATCAGCTTCGTGCTCGGCAGGTGCGGGCCGCGGCACAGGTCCTTCCAGACCACGGTCTCGCTCTCGCGGCCGGCGCCGCGCACGTTGTCGTAGATCGTCAGCTCGCCGCCGCCGACCTCGACCGACGAGCCGTCGTCGTCCGACGAGCCGCCCTTGAGCCCGATGAGCTCCAGCTTGTAGGGCTCGTCGGCCAGCTCGGCGCGGGCCTCGTCCTCCGTGACGACCCGGCGGCGGAAGGTCTGCCCCTCCTTGACGATGCGCGCCATCGCCTTGTCGAGGGCCTTGAGGTCCTCGGGGGTGAAGGGGGTCGCGACGTCGAAGTCGTAGTAGAAGCCGTCGGTCACAGGCGGGCCGATGCCGAGCTTCGCGTCCGGGTTCACCTGCTGCACCGCCTGGGCCAGCACGTGCGCGGCGCTGTGGCGCAGCACGGCCAGGCCGTCGGGCGAGCCGATCGTCACGGGCTCGACGACGGTGCCGGCCGCCAGCTCGCGCGAGAGGTCCAGCAGCTCGCCTGCGACGCGCATCACGACGACGTCCTTGCGGTCCGCGAAGAGCTCCGTGCCCGTCGTCGGCGTCTGCACCGTCACCGCGTCCTGGGTGGTGTCGTCGGGGTTCGGTGGCATCGGCGAGGCGACGTCGGACACGTGCTGCTCCTTGCGGGTCGTGGGCGCTGCGGTCGGGCACGGGCAGCGCCTGGGCGAGACCGCCCGGGGCCGGGGGCACCCGGGAACGGTCGTGGGGCGCCACCATCGGTGACGCCCCACGATCGTACTCAACCGCGCGGCCCCGGCCCGCGCCACGCGCCGTCCGACCTGGGCGCGCACTCGGCGAGCGCTCGGCCGGGCACCAGGCCAGGCGCAGGATCAGGCGCCGGGCTCGCCGCCGGGCCGCGCGGCGGGACCGTCGTCGTTGCGCTTCTTGGCCTCGGCGGCCGCCTTGTCGACGTAGCCGTCGACGTTGTCCGGCGTCCGCTTCTTCACCTCGCCCGCCGCCTTGTCGATGTTCTCGTCGGTGGCGAGGTCCTTGATCTTCTCCTTGGCCTTGTCGAACAGGCCGCCCAGACCCGAGCTCTCGCTCATGCTGCTCCCCCTTCGGCGCCGGCCGGCCCCGTGCCGTCCGGCGCCGTCCAGACCACCACGCCCGTCGCGCACGCGCGACCGGGCCGAGCCACCGATCGCCGACCGTCGCCCCGGGAACCTTTGTGAAGGACTTCACAAGCGCCGTCGGTGCAGGTCAGCTCGTGTGGTCATACCATAGAGACAGCGCCAGACCAGGCGCAGTCCAGACCGGCCGCGGACCACGCGACCCGGCACCCGGAGGGGACCATGACCACCACCCGCACCACCCAGCGACCGGTTCGCATCGTCGGCCTCGTCGCGCTGATCGCCGGCATCCTGATGATCGGTGCCGGCGCCGCCACGTGGGCGACAGTGAGCACGCAGCTCGCCGCCCAGGACATCACCGTCTCCGAGGACGCCGCGTTCCTCGGCGGCGCGACCGTGGACGGCCCGCTCACGGCGTACGCCCAGGCGCAGGTCATCGACAAGCACGCGCTCGAGGCCACGGGCGGCCAGACCTACGCCCAGCTCGAGCAGGACGACCCGCTGCGCGCCACCGCGATGAACGCCTCGTTCCTGCGGGCCTCGCTGTTCACGTCGGTCGTCGCCTACGGCGTCAGCGCCCTGGTGATGGGTCTCGGCGTCCTCTTCGGCCTGCTCGGCTGGTCGGTGCGCCGCCTCGCCGTGGCGCCCGCCGTCGCCACCGCGACCGTGCCCGCCGCCGCGGCCACCCCGGCCCGCGGCCGGCTCAACCCGGCGGTCTGACCACCACCCGCCCGTCGAACATGCGGTTGCGCCGCGAACGCGGCGCCCGGGCCATGCTGCACGCGGCGGCGAACAACACGACCGCG
>NZ_JBEYBQ010000022.1:0-67850 GCF_040632295.1 Isoptericola sp. NPDC019482 | reverse complement strand
GAAGCTTAGCCCTTCAGCGCCGATGGTACTGCCCTCGCGAGGGGGTGGGAGAGTAGGACGCCGCCGGACACCCATTCACGAAAGGCCCACCCCACACGGGGTGGGCCTTTCGCATACCCGGACACGCGCGCCGACCGCCCGCGGCTCCGGCTCGTATCCTGGTGGGACGCACGACGACGTGCGGTCGACGGCGACCGGCGAACAGCGGCGACGAGCCGTTCGCGGGGGCCACGCACCCAGGGGCCGGTCGGGACGGTTCGGTGCACGGCGGAGGCACACGGGGGTTCGGATGCGCGGGACGAGGTGCTCGGCCGTCGGGCCAAGGGTGCTGCTCGGACCCGCGGAGCCCTCGAGGAGGGCGTTCGCAAGGTCTTCACGTGCCTGCCGCCGGGGCGTCAGCGGCTCCCTGACCAGGGGATATGGCCGTCACCGGACGTGCCTCCCGCGAGCTGACCGACCCACGCCGGCCACTGAGCGCGGACTCACTTGACAGGCCACCGGCGCGAGAGCGAGACTTCACTGAACGGAAGCCCACTTCCGGTGGGCGGAATTCCCCGAAGGAGGATCGCTCGATGACGAGTGCAGGTCTCGAGGCATTCAACGCGGCGGACACCGACGTCGCGCGTGCTCAGGTGCTCTCGTGCGCGGCCGTGACGCGATGGGCGGACGCGGTGGTCCTGGGTCGCCCGTACGCGGACACCGAGGCCGCACTCGCGGCGGCACGGTCCGTGGCGGACCCGTGGAGCGAGGAGGAGATCGACTCCGCGCTCGCCCGTCATCCGCGCATCGGCGAGCGTGCCTCCGGGGAGGACGCGGACGCGGCGCACTCCCGCCGGGAACAGGCCGGCCTCGGCGACCTGAGCGGGTCGGTCGAGGAGCGGCTGCGCGCGGGCAACCGTGCCTACGAGGAGCGGTTCGGTCACGTCTTCCTCATCCGGGCCGCGGGTCGCACCGCCGAGCAGATCCTCGCCTCGCTCGAGGAACGCCTCGGGAACGATCCCGCCACCGAGCGACGCATCGCCGGCGAGCAGCTGCGGGAGATCGCCGTGCTGCGGCTGGAAGGAGAGCTCTCATGACCTCGCACATCACCACCCACGTGCTCGACGCGGTGTCCGGCCTGCCGGCCGCCGGCGTGTCCGTCTCCCTGTGGAGCGTCGGCGCGGACAGCGCGGCGCGCCTCGCGGACGCCACGACCGACGCCGACGGCCGGGTCAAGGACCTCGGCCCGGCGTCCCTCGAGCCCGGTACCTACCGGGTGACCTTCGCGACCGGCGAGTACTTCGCCGCGCAGGGCACCGCCACGTTCTATCCGTCGATCACCATCGACTTCACCGTCGAGGCGGGGCGCGACCACTACCACGTGCCCTGCCTGCTCAGCCCGTTCGCGTACTCGACGTACCGCGGGAGCTGACGAGCCAGAAGGCCTGCATCACCGGTCGCGGCACAGGCGCCGCGACTCGCGTCATCGTCATCGGAGACGTATGGGGACCGCCCTGGGGGCCGTCCCGCCCAACGCAACAACAGATGAAGGAGTCAGCAATGACCGCCACCGCCACCGACGCCCAGGTCAGCACGGGCACGATCGTGCTGGGTGACAACCAGTACGGCAAGGCCGAGGTCCGCGTCATGAAGGTCGACCGCGACCAGGCGCGCCACCGGATCACCGAGCTCTCGGTGACCTCGCAGCTGCGCGGCGACTTCTCCGCCGCGCACATCGACGGCGACCAGGGACGCGTCGTCCCGACGGACACGCAGAAGAACACGGTCTTCGCGCTCGCCAAGGACGGCATCGCCTCGCCCGAGGAGTTCGCGCTCCGCCTCGGTGAGCACTTCCTCTCGAGCTTCGACTGGATCGAGGGTGGCCGCTGGGAGGCCAAGGAGTACACCTGGGAGCACATCCCCTCGTCCCTGACCAACCATGTGACCGACGGCGAGCACGACCACGCGTTCGTCAAGGGCGGCACCGAGACGCGCACGACGGTCGTCCAGCGTGCGGGCGACGAGGTCTTCGTCGTCTCGGGCCTCGAGGACCTCAAGGTGCTCAAGTCCACGGGCTCCGAGTTCCACGGCTTCCCGAAGGACCGCTTCACCACCCTGCAGGAGACCACCGACCGCATCCTCGCGACGTCGGTCACCGCCCGCTGGCGCTACACCTCGCTGGACATCGACTTCAACGCCGTCTACGACGACGTGCGCCGCATCCTGCTGGAGACGTTCGCCGACGTGCACTCGCTCGCGCTGCAGCAGACCCTCTACCAGATGGGCAAGCGGGTGCTCGAGGCGCACCCGGAGATCGGCGAGATCAAGTTCTCGATGCCGAACCTGCACCACTTCGTCGTGGACTTCGAGCCCTTCGGCCTGGAGAACCCGAACGAGGTCTTCTACGTCGCCGACCGCCCGTACGGGAAGATCGAGGCGGAGGTGAAGCGGGAGGGCGCCGACCAGGAGCCGCGCGCGTGGGCGACCGTGACCGGGTTCTGCTGATCGCGGCCTGATCAGCGAAGCACGTGCAATCGGTTCGAAGGAGCATCGAGATGAGCACGACGACCATCGACGCGGCGGCCGCGACCGGCACGCCGCAGGGCGGTCGGCCGGAGGACGAGCGCTACCCGCTCGGCAAGACCTTCCTCTACGGCCTGCAGCACATCATGACGATGTACGGCGGCGTGATCGCGCCGCCGATCATCGTCGGGCAGGCGGCGGGCCTGACCGGGGCGGAGATCGGTGTCCTCGTGTCGGCCGCGCTGCTCGTCAGCGGCCTGGCCACCGCGCTCCAGACGCTCGGCATCCGCTTCTTCGGGTCGCAGCTCCCGCTCGTCCAGGGCATCTCGTTCGCCACCGTGTCCACCATGGTCGCGGTGGCGAGCGGGGACGGCGGGCTCCCTGCCGTCTTCGGCGCCATCATCGTGGCCGCCGTGATCGGCCTGGCGATCAGCCCGTTCTTCGCGCAGGTCGTGCGGTTCTTCCCGCCGGTGGTGACGGGCACGATCATCACGATCATCGGCGTCTCGCTGCTGCCGACCGCGGCCGGCTGGATGATGGGCGGCGACGAGGAGGCGGCGGACTGGGGGTCGGTTCCCAACATCGCGCTGGCGCTCGGCACGCTCGTCGTGGTGCTCGCGCTCAGCCGGTTCCTGCAGGGCACGATCTCCCGTCTGTCCATCCTCTTCGGGATCGTCATCGGGACCGTGGCGGCGGTGCCGCTCGGGCTCGCGGACTTCTCGGGGGTGGGCGAGGGAGCGCCGTTCGCGCTGCCGACACCGTTCGCCTTCGGGGCCCCGGTCTTCGAGATCGGCGCGATCATCTCGATGACGATCGTCATCCTCGTCATCATGACGGAGACCACCGCCGACCTCATCGCCATCGGCGAGGTGCTCGACACCAAGGTCGACGCGAAGCGGGTGGGCGACGGCCTGCGGGCCGACATGGCCGCCACGCTGGTCGCGCCGTTCCTCAACTCGTTCCCGGCCTCGGCGTTCGCCCAGAACGTCGGCCTGGTCGCGATCACCGGCATCCGCTCGCGGTTCGCCGTCGCGGCGGGCGGCGGCGTCCTGTTCGTCCTGGGGCTGTTCCCGGTGCTGGGACAGGTGGTCGCGGCGATCCCGTCGCCCGTGCTCGGCGGCGCCGGCATCGTCCTGTTCGGCTCGGTGGCCGTGTCCGGCATCCGTACGCTGTCGCGCGTCGAGTACGAGGGCAACCTCAACCTCACGCTCGTGGCGGTCGCGCTGGGCTTCGGCATCATCCCGATCGCCGTGCCGGACTTCTACGACCAGTTCCCGACCTGGGTGGGCATGATCTTCCACTCCGGGATCGCGGCCGCGGCCGTCGTCGCCGTCCTGCTCAACCTCGTGTTCAACGAGATCCGCTGGGGACGGCGCAGCAAGGACCCGTCGGTGTTCACCGCGGGCTCCTCGGCGCGCCTCGTCGTGACGGAGGAGCAGGAGCAGCGCCGGGCGGAGTACTTCGCGCGGCTGGACGCCGAGCGGCAGGAGGAGCGCCGTCGGGCCCGCCTCAACGCGGACGTGCGGGCGCGGGTGCGCCACGGCCACGGCCGCCGGTCGGGCTGCGTGTCGGCGATCGACCTGGACGCCGACGGCGTGCCGGACGTGCTGCAGATCCGCGAGGGGGCGCGCGACGCCGTCGCGGGCCGACGCCCCGGCGCCGACCCCGACCGCACGGCGGGCGAACCCAGCCCGCAGCTCGTGCCCGCCGGCGCCGTCGACCCGGGGAACGGGTGAGGAAGGTGCGGGCGCGCGCGCCGTCAGGCGGCGAGAAGCTCCTTCGAGATGGTGTCCGCCACCTCGTGGAGCAGGGGGAGCGCGGCCTCGCCGAACTCGTAGGTCACCCGGGCCGCGGGCCCGGAGACCGAGAGCGCGGTCGGGGTGGGCGCGTCCTTCACGGGGACTGCGAAGCAGCGCACGCCGATCTCCTGCTCGCCGTCGTCGACGGCGTAGCCCTGCTCGCGGATCGTGCCGATCTCCTTGAGGAGGTCGTCGGGGTCCGTGATCGACAGGTCGGTGGCGGGCGGCATCCCGACGCGACCGACGATGTCGCGGATCGTCTGGTCCGGCAGCTCGGCGAGCACCATCTTGCCGACGCCGGTGCAGTGCGTGTAGACGCGCCGTCCCACCTCGGTGAACATCCGCATCGAGTAGGACGACGAGGCCTGGGCGACGTACACCACCATGTCGCGGTCGATCATCGCGAGGTTGGCGCTCTCGCCGAGCTCGCGGGCGAGCCGCTCCAGGTGGGGGCGGGCGCTGGCGCCGAGCTGGCGGCCGGCGCTCTCGCCCAGGCGGATGAGGCGGGGCCCCAGGGTGTACCGGCGGTTCGGGAGCTGGCGGGCGTAGCCGCGGCCGACGAGCGTCCGCATCAGCCGGTGGATCGTCGGCAGCGGGAGACCGGCGGCCGCCGCGAGCTCGCTGAGCGCGGCGTCGCCGCCGAGGTCGGTCATGATCTCGAGCAGGTCGATCGCCCGGTCCACCGACTGGACTCCGGTGCCGTTCGCCATGGTCAGGTCCCCCTCCGCAAGGTCTTGTGAGCCGTTCCCGGTTCCGGAAACCATACTTCCACATCTCGAAACTTCATGTCATCAGCTCCTCGAAAGGAAACCCAGGCCATGGCGATGCCCAGCCCCAGCTACACGATCACCCTCCGCGTCGAGGCCCCGGCCTCCCAGCGCGCGACGAGCGAGATCGTCCACGAGATCGCCACGGCCGGCGGCTCGGTCATGGGCGTGGACATCGCCCAGTCGCACACCGACACGATCGTCGTCGACGTCACCTGCGACACCGTGGACGCCGAGCACGGCGAGCGGATCGTCCAGGCCTTGGACGCCCTCGACGGCGTGCGGGTGCTGAAGATGTCGGACTCGACGTTCCTCATGCACCTCGGCGGGAAGATCTCGGTCACCCCGAAGGTGCCGCTCAAGACGCGCCGCGACCTGTCGCGCGCGTACACCCCGGGCGTCGCCCGCGTCTGCCTCGCCATCGCGGACCGCAAGGAGGACGCCCGCCGCCTCACGATCAAGCGCAACACGGTCGCGGTCGTCACCGATGGCACCGCCGTCCTCGGCCTCGGCGACATCGGCCCCGAGGCCGCGATGCCGGTGATGGAGGGCAAGGCGGCGCTGTTCAAGCAGTTCGCCGACGTCGACGCCTGGCCCATCGCCCTCGACACGACGGACACCGAGGAGATCATCCGCACCGTCAAGGCGATCGCCCCCGGGTTCGGCGGCGTGAACCTCGAGGACATCTCCGCGCCCCGCTGCTTCGAGATCGAGAAGCGCCTGCGCGAGGAGCTCGACATCCCCGTCTTCCACGACGACCAGCACGGCACCGCCATCGTGGTGCTCGCGGCGCTCATCAACGCCCTCAAGGTCGTGAACAAGAAGATCGAGGACGTCCGCATCGCGGTGTCCGGCGTCGGCGCCGCCGGCTCGGCCATCATCCGCCTGCTGCTCGCGCAGGGTGCGAGGGACATCATCGGCTTCGACCGGCACGGGGCGCTCACGCCCGAGTCGGCGGGCGACGACGAGAACCGCACCTGGATCGTCGAGAACACCAACCCGTCCGGGTTCACCGGCACCCTCAAGGAGGGCCTCGTCGGGGCCGACGTCTTCGTGGGCGTCTCGGCGGGCAACATCCTCACGGGCGCGGACGTCGCGGCGATGAACGACGACGCGATCGTGTTCGCCCTCGCGAACCCGACGCCCGAGGTCGACCCGATCGCCGCCGGCGAGACGGCCGCCGTGGTGGCGACCGGCCGCAGCGACTACCCGAACCAGATCAACAACGTGCTGGCGTTCCCCGGCCTGTTCCGCGGCCTGCTGGACGCGGGCGCCACGCAGATCACGGACGAGATGCTGCGCGTGGCCGCGGTCGCGATCTCGTCGGTGGTGAGCGACGACGAGCTCAACTCCGCCTTCGTCATCCCGGGCGTGTTCGACAGCCGCGTGGCCGAGGCCGTCGCCGAGGCCGTGCGCGCCGAGGGGCTCAAGGAGGTCCCGGTCGCGGAGCACCGTGCCGAGGACGCCGAGCACCTGGCCCAGCACCTGGGCCGCGCACTGCAGGCCGAGGGCACGGCGGTGGCCCGATGAAGGCGTCCCTCGACCAGGCCGCGCTCGACGACGTCGAGCGGCGGCTCGCCGCGCACGACGCCCACCTCGAGCGCGCCTACCCGGGCGACGACGGCACGCGCCAGCCCGTGCACACCGTGTACGTGCCGGCGCACCGGTACACGGCCGGGCTCGCGAAGGACTGGGGCGCGCAGGCCCTCGCGGCGGTCGAGGCGCAGGGCACGGACGCGCTGCTGGACGCCGTCGGCGTGCGGGACGACCTGCGCGAGGCGGTCGCGGCCCAGGTGGAGCGCAAGCTCGCCGCCGAGCCGATCGAGGACCTGCGCATCGACCTCGAGGACGGGTACGGCACGCACCCGGACGCCGACGAGGACGAGGTGACCGCGGCCGCGGCCGCGGCGCTGCGTGCCGAGCTGGACGCCGGGGGAGCGACGCCGTTCGTCGGCATCCGGTTCAAGTGCTTCGAGCGGCCCACCCGGGCGCGCGGACTGCGCACGCTGGACGTGTTCGTCAGCACGCTCGCGGCGTCAGGCGACCTGCCCGACGGGCTGGTGCTGACGCTGCCGAAGGTGACCGGCGTCGTGCAGGTCGAGGCGATGGTCGCCGTCTGCGAGCGGCTGGAGGAGGCGAACGGCCTGCCGGCCGGGCGCCTGCGCTTCGAGGTGCAGGTCGAGACGCCGCAGTCGATCCTCGACTCCGCGGGCACGGCGACCGTGGCGCGGATGATCCACGCGGGGGCGGGGCGCGTGAGCGGCCTGCACTACGGCACCTACGACTACTCGGCGTCGCTCGGCATCGCGGCGGCCTACCAGTCGATGGAGCACCCGGCGGCGGACCTCGCCAAGGAGGTCATGCAGCTCGCGGCCGCCGGGACGGGCGTGCGGCTGTCCGACGGGTCGACGAACGTGCTGCCGGTCGGCGACGATGCGCAGGTGCGCGCCGCGTGGGCGAACCACGGGCGCCTCGTGCGGCGCTCGCTGGAGCGCGGGTTCTACCAGGGCTGGGACCTGCACCCGGCCCAGCTGCCGAGCCGGTTCGCGGCGACGTACGCGTTCTACCGTGAGGGCTTCGAGCCCGCGGCCGAGCGGCTGTCGAACTACGTGAACGAGGTGGAGGGGGCGGTGCTCGACGAGCCCGCCACCGCCAAGGCGCTCGCGTGGTACCTCAAGCGCGGCGTCGACTGCGGCGCCCTGGGCGCCGACGAGATCGTCGAGCGCACCGGCCTGCAGCCGGTCGAGCTCACGGCGATCGTGACGCGGCCGCTCGGGGCCTGACCCCGGCGCGCTCGCCCGCGCCCCCGGCTCCCGGCCACGACGGCCCGGCAGGACGACGTCCTGCCGGGCCGTCCGTCGTTCGGGCAGGGGTTGACCGATCGCGATGATGCGGCGTAGCGTTTTCACTACAAGGAACCAATCTTCCATCTGGCGAAAGCGAGTCAGTGATGACGGACCAGATCCCCTACACCGTGAACTGCTCGATCCTCCTCACGGACCTGCCGCTCCTGGAGCGTCCGGCGGCCGCGAAGGCGGCCGGCTTCGACGGCGTCGAGTTCTGGTGGCCCTTCGCCACCCCGACTCCCGCGGCGGACGAGATCGACGCGTTCGTCGGGGCCCTGGCCGACGCAGGCGTGCAGCTCACCGGCCTCAACTTCGACGCCGGCAACATGCCCGGCGGCGACCGCGGCCTGATCTCCTGGCCCGAGCGCTCGGCCGACCTGCGCGCCAACCTCGACGTCGTCGCCGCCATCGGCGAGCGCACCGGCTGCCGCGCGTTCAACGCGCTGTACGGCAACCGTGTCGAGGGCGAGGACCCGGCCGCGCAGGACGCGCTCGGCGCCGAGAACCTCGCGCTGGCCGCGAAGGCGGTCGAGCGGATCGGCGGCACGGTGCTGCTGGAGCCCGTCTCCGGCGCCCCCGCCTACCCGCTGAAGACGTCGGCCGACGCCGTCGCCGTCCTCGACCGGGTGCGCGACGAGCGCGGCGCGACGAACCTCGGCCTCCTTTTCGACGTCTACCACCTGTCGGTCAACGGCTCGGACGTGGACCTCGACCTCAAGACCTACGGCGACCGCATCGCCCACGTGCAGATCGCCGACGCCCCGGGCCGCGGCGCCCCGGGCAGCGGGGACCTGCCGATCCAGCGCTGGATCGGCGACCTCCGCGCCGCCGGCTACGCCGGGTCGGTCGGCCTCGAGTACAAGACGGCGGACGCCGACCCGTTCGCGTGGCTGCCCCGCGCCGAGCGCTCCGCGCGCTGAGCGCCCCGCACCGCAGCGACCCCGCATCTTCCGAAAGGGACACGATCATGAGCACCATCGCCTTCATCGGCCTCGGCATCATGGGCAGCCCGATGGCCGTCCACCTGCAGAACGCCGGGCACTCCGTCGTCGGCTACAACCGCACGGCCGCCAAGGCACAGCCCCTCGTCGAGGCGGGCGGCGCCGCCGCCTCCTCCGTCGCCGAGGCGGTCAAGGCCGCGGACGTCGTAGCCGTCATGGTCCCGGACTCCCCGGACGTCGAGGGTGTCCTCACCGGCGACGACGGCGTGCTCGCGAACGCGCAGCCGGGCACGCTGGTCGTCGACTTCTCGTCGATCCGCCCGGACGTGACGATCGCGCTGGCCGAGCAGGCGAAGGCCGCAGGCTTCCGCTACCTCGACGCGCCGGTCTCCGGCGGCGAGGCGGGTGCGAAGAACGCCGCGCTGTCGATCATGGTCGGCGGTGCGGCGGAGGACTTCGCCGCCGCGAAGGACGTCTTCGACGCCGTCGGCAAGACGGTCGTGCACGTGGGCCCCTCGGGCTCGGGCCAGACCGTCAAGGCCGCGAACCAGCTCATCGTCGCCGGCAACATCGCGCTGCTGGCCGAGGCCGTCGTCTTCCTGGAGGCGTTCGGCGTCGACACCGAGGCGGCCGTCAAGGTCCTCGGCGGCGGCCTCGCCGGCTCCGCCGTGCTCAACCAGAAGGCCGAGAAGATGCTGGGCCGCGAGTTCGCCCCCGGCTTCCGCATCGACCTGCACCACAAGGACCTGGGCATCTTCACGACCGCCGCGCGCGAGCAGGGCGTCGTCGCCCCCGTCGGCGCCGTCGTCGCGCAGCTCATGGCCGCGGCCCGCGCCGAGGGCGACGGGTCGCTGGACCACTCCGGCCTGTTCAACGCCGTCGCGCGCCTGTCCGGTCGCGACTGACGTCGCGCCCGTCCCAGTCATCCCAGAAGACTCGAAGGAGAGCACCATGCCCCGCATGCGCGCGGTCGACGCCGCGGTCGCCATCCTGGCGAAGGAGGGTGCCACCGAGGCCTTCGGCCTCCCCGGCGCCGCCATCAACCCGTTCTACGACGCCATGCGCCAGCACGGCGGCATCCACCACGTGCTCGCCCGGCACGTCGAGGGCGCGTCGCACATGGCCGACGGCTACTCGCGCGCCGAGCGCGGCAACATCGGCATCTGCATCGGCACGTCGGGCCCCGCGGGCACCGACATGATCACCGGCCTGTACGCCGCGTGGGCCGACTCGATCCCGATACTGTGCATCACGGGCCAGGCGCCGGTGGCCAAGCTCGACAAGGAGGACTTCCAGGCCGTCGACATCGCGTCGATCGCCGCGCCGGTCACCAAGCTGGCGAAGACGGTCCTCGAGGCGTCGCAGGTGCCGGGGGTCTTCCAGCGCGCGTTCCAGCTGATGCGGTCGGGTCGCCCGGGCCCCGTGCTCATCGACCTGCCGATCGACGTGCAGATGACCGAGATCGAGTTCGACCCGGAGACGTACCAGCCGCTGCCCGTGGAGCGCCCGGAGGCCACCCGCGAGCAGGTCGCCAAGGCGATCGACATGCTGCTGGCCGCGGAGCGCCCGCTGATCGTCGCCGGCGGCGGCATCATCAACGCCGGCGCGGAGGCCGAGCTGGTCGAGCTGGCCGAGACTCTCGGCGTGCCGGTGGTCCCGACCCTCATGGGCTGGGGCGCGATCCCCGACGACCACCCGCTGACCGCGGGCATGGTCGGCATCCAGACGTCGCACCGCTACGGCAACGCGACGTTCCTGGAGTCGGACTTCGTGATCGGCGTCGGCAACCGGTGGGCCAACCGCCACACCGGCGGCCTGAAGACCTACACCGAGGGCCGCACCTTCGTGCACGTCGACATCGAGCCCACGCAGATCGGCCGCGTGTTCGCGCCCGACTACGGCGTGGTCTCCGACGCGGGCGCCTTCCTGCGCACCGCGCTCGAGGTCGCCGCCGAGCGCAAGGCCGCCGGTCAGGTGAAGGACTACGCGGCGTGGGCCGCCTCGGCGCAGGAGCGCAAGGGGAAGCTGCAGCGCAAGACGCACTTCACCGAGATCCCGATCAAGCCGCAGCGCGTGTACGAGGAGATGAACAAGGCCTTCGGCCGCGACACGGTCTACGTCACCACGATCGGCCTGTCGCAGATCGCCGGCGCGCAGCTGCTGCACACGTACAACCCGCGGCACTGGATCAACGCCGGCCAGGCGGGCCCGCTGGGCTGGACCGGACCGGCCGCGCTCGGCGTCTCGCGGGCGCTGCCCGAGGGCAACGTCGTCGCCCTCTCCGGCGACTACGACTTCCAGTTCATGCTGGAGGAGCTCGCCGTCGGTGCGCAGCACCACCTGCCCTACGTGCACGTCGTGGTGAACAACGCCTACCTGGGCCTGATCCGTCAGTCGCAGCGGGCGTTCGAGATGGACTTCCACGTGTCGCTCGCGTTCGACAACATCAACTCGGCGGAGACAGACGGCTACGGCGTGGACCACGTCAAGGTCGCCGAGGCGCTGGGCTGCAAGGCGATCCGCGTCAAGGACCCGGAGGACCTGGGCGCCGCGTTCGCCAAGGCGCAGGCCATGACCGCCGAGTTCCGCGTCCCCGTGGTGGTCGAGGTCATCCTCGAGCGTGTCACCAACATCGCGATGGGCGCGGAGCTCAACGGGGTGAACGAGTTCGAGGACCTGGCCATCTCGGCCGAGGACTCGCCCACGGCCATCGCGCTGCTCGACTGAGCGCGACAGGCTGAGCAGTACCCGACGACGGCGACGGGAGAGACGATGACGAGGACGGGCAGTCCCGACGGACGAGGAGGCGGAGCGACGATGGCGCGCGTGCTCCTCGCCCCGGACAAGTTCAAGGGCTCCCTGACCGCGGGCGAGGTGGCCGCCCACCTGGCGGCCGGCCTGCGGCGGGCGGTGCCCGGCGTCGTCGTCGACCAGCTCCCCGTGGCGGACGGCGGCGAGGGCACCCTGGAGGCCGCCCTCGCCGCCGGGTACAGCGCGGTGGACCTGATGGCGACCGGCCCCCTCGGGGAGCCGCTCGCCACCCGGTACGCCCGCCGCGGCACCACCGCCGTCGTCGAGATGGCGACGGTGACGGGCCTCGCCCAGGTGACCCCGACACCGGTCACCGCGCTCGCCGCGACCTCCCGGGGGCTCGGCGAGGTCATCGCGCACGCCCTGGACGCGGGCGCCCGGGAGATCGTCGTCGGGGTGGGTGGCTCCGCCAGCACCGACGGTGGGGCCGGCATGCTCGCCGCGCTCGGCGCGCGCCTCGCGTCCGGGGCGGGGGACGTCGCCGACGGCGGCGGCCACCTGCACGAGCTCACCGACGTCGACCTGTCCGGGCTGCACCCCGCGCTCGCCGACACGGAGATCGTGCTCGCGAGCGACGTGGACAACCCGCTGCTCGGCGAGCACGGCGCGGCCGCCGTGTACGGGCCGCAGAAGGGCGCCGACCCCGCGACCGTGGCCGAGCTCGAGCTGGGCCTGGCGACCTGGGTGGACGTGCTCGCCACCGTCGGGGTCACGGGCGCCCGCGGATACGCCGCCGAGCCCGGTGCGGGCGCGGCGGGCGGCGTGGGCTTCGCCTGCCTGCTGCTCGGCGCCGAGCGTCGCCCCGGCGTCGAGGAGGTGCTGGACCTCACGGGCTTCGCGGACCGTCTCGCCGGGGTCGACCTGGTCGTCACGGGGGAGGGCAGCCTCGACCGCCAGTCCCTGCACGGCAAGACGCCGGTCGGCGTGGCCGCCGCCGCGGCCGCGGCCGGCGTCCCCACGGTCGCGGTGTGCGGCCGCACGATCCTGAGCCCCCAGGAGGCGGCGGCTGCCGGCCTCGCCGCCGTGCACGCCCTCACCGACGTCGAGCCGGACGTCGCCCGCTGCATCGCCGGGGCGGGCCCGCTGCTCGAGACCCTCGCGGCACGGCTCGCCGACCACCTGCCGGCCCTGAACACCCCGGCCCTGAACACCTTGGAGATCGCATGACCCACGACCTCGTCGTCCGTGCCGCCCGCGCCGTCACCCCCTTGGGGGAGCGTGCTGTCGAGGTGGGCGTGACCGACGGCCGGATCGCCGCCGTCGTGCCGCTCGGCACCGGCCTGGCCGGCGCGGAGGTGCTGGAGCTCGCCGAGGACGAGGTGCTGCTGCCCGGCCTCGTCGACTCTCACGTGCACGTCAACGAGCCCGGCCGCACCGAGTGGGAGGGCTTCGCCACCGCCACCCGCGCCGCCGCGGCCGGCGGCGTCACGACGATCGTCGACATGCCGCTCAACTCGCTGCCGCCCACGACCTCGGTCGCGAACCTGGAGGTCAAGAAGCAGCGTGCGCTGGACCAGGCGTTCGTCGACGTCGGCTTCTGGGGCGGGGCCGTGCCGGGCAACACGGCGGACCTCGAGCCCCTGCACGACGCCGGCGTGTTCGGCTTCAAGTGCTTCCTCGCCGACTCGGGGGTGCCGGAGTTCGGCCATCTCGAGGACGCGGAGCTGCGCGCCGACCTCGCGGAGCTGACGACCTTCGGCGCCCTGATGATCGTGCACGCGGAGGACCCGGGCACCCTCGAGGACGCCCCGCAGGAGCCGGGCCCCACCTACAAGAACTTCCTCGCCTCCCGGCCCGCCAAGGCGGAGTCGACGGCGATCGCCGCGCTCATCGACGCGGCCCGCGCCACCGGCGCGCGGGCGCACGTGCTGCACCTGTCCGACGCGGACTCGCTGCCGATGATCGCGGCCGCCCGCGCGGAGGGCGTGCGCCTCACCGTCGAGACCTGCCCGCACTACCTGTCCTTGGACGCCGACCACGTGCCCGACGGGGCGACGGCCTACAAGTGCTGCCCGCCGATCCGCGAGCACGACAACCAGGACCGCCTCTGGCAGGGCCTGCGCGAGGGCCTGATCGACGTCGTCGTCACCGACCACTCGCCGGCCACCGCCGAGCTCAAGCAGCCGGCGTCGGGCGACTTCGCCGAGGCCTGGGGCGGCGTCTCGTCGCTGCAGCTCGGCCTCGCCGTCGTCTGGACCGAGGCGCGCCGCCGCGAGGTGCCGCTCGCGGAGGTCGTCGGCTGGATGTCCTCCGGCCCGGCCGAGCTGGTCGGCCTGGAGCGCAAGGGCGGGATCGCGGTGGGCAAGGACGCGGACCTCGCGGTCTTCGCGCCCGAGGCGACGTTCGTCGTCGACCCGGCCCGGCTCCACCACAAGAACCCGGTCACGCCGTACGCCGGTCGCGACCTCACGGGCGTGGTGCGGCGCACGCTGCTGCGCGGGCGTCCCGTGGGCGACGAGCCCAGCGGCACCCTGCTGCGCCGCGGCGAGGCCTGAGCAGAGCCCGACGACGAGAACGCTGACGAGAACGACCACGAAGGACGACTGACATGACGCGACTCCAGGCGGGCGACACCGCTCCCGACTTCACCCTGCCCGACTCCGCCGGCACGCCGGTGTCCCTCGCGGACGTGCGCGCCGGGGCGGACAAGGGCGTGGTCGTGTACTTCTACCCCAAGGCGGGCACCCCCGGGTGCACCACCGAGGCCTGCGACTTCCGCGACAACCTCGCGTCGCTCGCCGGGGCGGGGTACGCCGTCGTCGGGGTCTCCGCGGACCCGGTCGAGGACATCCGTGCGTTCGTGGAGTCCGAGCACCTCACCTTCCCCCTGCTGAGCGACGCGGACCACGCCGTGGCCGACGCGTACGGCACGTGGGGCCCGAAGACGATCGGCGACCGGACGTTCGACGGGGTGCACCGCTGCACCTTCGTCGTCGACCCGGACGGGACCCTGCGGTCCGCGGAGTACGACGTCGAGGCCACCGGGCACGTCGCCGCGCTGCGCGAGCAGCTCGTGGGTGCCTGAGCACCCGAGACCCGGTAGGGTCGGCCTGGAGAGTTTCCGCTAGGCGTAATACGAATTCCGCTGTGCAATGGATGCACGGCCGCAGCACACCCCCGTAGAACGAGAACAAGGAGGGACTGTCGTGGAGCTCCCCGACGGCCTGACCATCACCGCCGAGATCGGCGAGCGCGACACCGAGGTGCTCACCCCCGCCGCGCTCGACCTGATCGTGACCCTGCAGCGCGAGCTGGGCGCCCGCCGCCTGGAGCTGCTGGAGGCGCGGCAGCGTCGCCGCCAGGCGCTGGCCGACGGCGGCACGCTCGACTTCCTCCCGGAGACGGCGCACATCCGCGCCGACGACTCCTGGAGGGTCGCGGAGCCCGCCCCCGGGCTGGTCGACCGCCGCGTGGAGATCACCGGCCCGACCGACCGCAAGATGACCATCAACGCGCTCAACTCGGGCGCGAAGTGCTGGCTCGCGGACCAGGAGGACGCCAACACGCCGCAGTGGCGCAGCGTGGTGGGCGGCCAGCTCAACCTGCTCGACGCCATCGAGCGCCGGATCGACTTCACCAACGAGGCCGGCAAGTCCTACACGCTGAAGCCCGACGACGAGCTCGCGACGATCATCATGCGCCCCCGCGGGTGGCACATGAACGAGAAGCACATCCTCGTCGACGGCCAGGAGACGTCGGGCTCCCTGGTCGACTTCGCGCTCTACGTCGCCACGGCGGGCCTGCGGCAGATCGCCAAGGGCCTCGGGCCGTACTTCTACCTGCCGAAGATGGAGTCGCACCTCGAGGCGCGCCTCTGGAACGACGCGTTCGTCCTGGCCCAGGACGCGCTCGGCATCCCGCGCGGCACCATCCGCGCCACCGTGCTCATCGAGACCATCCCGGCCGCGTTCGAGATGGAGGAGATCCTCTACGAGCTGCGCGAGCACTCCGCGGGCCTCAACGCCGGCCGCTGGGACTACCTGTTCTCCGTGGTGAAGAACTTCCGAAAGAGCGGGTCCGCGTATCTGCTGCCCGACCGCAACCAGATCACCATGACGGTGCCGTTCATGCGGGCCTACACCGAGCTGCTGGTCCGCACGTGCCACAAGCGCGGCGCGCACGCCATCGGCGGCATGGCCGCGTTCATCCCGAGCAAGGACGCCGCCGCCAACGAGCAGGCCTACGCCAAGGTGAGCGCCGACAAGGCGCGCGAGGCCGGCGACGGCTTCGACGGGTCCTGGGTGGCGCACCCCGGCATGGTCGCCACGTGCAAGGAGGCCTTCACCGCGGTGCTCGGCGACCGGCCGAACCAGATCGACCGCACGCGCGAGGACGTGAGCGTCACCGCCGCCGACCTGCTGTCGGTCGACAAGACGCCCGGCACCGTCACCGAGGCCGGCCTGCGCAACAACGTCTCCGTCGGCATCCAGTACCTCCAGGCCTGGCTGGGCGGCCTCGGCGCCGTCGCCATCTTCGGCCTCATGGAGGACGCCGCGACCGCGGAGATCTCCCGCTCCCAGGTGTGGCAGTGGCTGCACAACGACGTCGTCCTCGCCGACACCGGCGAGAAGGTGACGCGGGAGCTCGTCGACCGCATCGTCGAGGAGGAGGTGGCGAAGCTCCCGGGCGGCGGCGCCGCCTTCGACGAGGCGCGGACCACCTTCATGGAGGTCGCCGTGGCCGACGAGTACATCGACTTCCTCACGACGGCCGCCTACGAGCGGATGGACTGAGGAACCCGGCACCGCTCGGCTGCGACGGGGGCGCCGAGCATCGCCGGAGCAGGACGGCCGGCACCAGGTCCGCGAGGGCGTGGTGCCGGCCGTCCTGTCATGTGCGCACAACCTCCCCGACACGTGCCGCCCACTAGACTGGCGGCCATGTCCACCATCTCCCGAGACGAGGTCGCGCGCGTCGCCGCCCTGGCCCGGATCGACCTGCGCGACGACGAGGTCGACCGGCTCGCCGGCGAGCTCGACGTCATCGTCGACTCCATCGCCCGCGTGCGCGAGGTCGCGACCCCCGACGTGCCGGCGACCAGCCACCCGCTGCCCCTGACGAACGTGTTCCGCGAGGACGTGCCCCAGCCGGCGCTGCCCGTGGCCGACGTGCTGGCCGCCGCGCCCGACGCGCAGGACGGGCGCTTCGCCGTCCCGCAGATCCTCGGGGAGGAGTGAGATGACGGACCTGACCCGCCTCAGCGCGGCGGAGCTCGCCGAGACCCTCGCGCGCAAGGAGGCCTCCAGCGTCGAGGCCACGCGCGCCCACCTGGACCGCATCGCCGCCGTCGACGGCGACGTGCACGCCTTCCTGCACGTGAGCGAGGACGACGCGCTGGCCACGGCCGCCGACGTCGACGCCCGCCGCGCCGCCGGCGAGGAGCTGCACCCGCTGGCCGGCGTGCCGATCGCCGTCAAGGACGTCGTCGTGACGAAGGGCCTGCCGTCCACGGCCGGCTCGAAGATCCTCGAGGGCTGGATCCCGCCCTACGACGCGACGCTCGTCGAGAAGATCCGCGCCGCCGGCCTGCCGATCCTCGGCAAGACGAACATGGACGAGTTCGCGATGGGCTCCTCCACCGAGCACTCCGCGTTCGGCAACACCCACAACCCGTGGGACCTCGACCGCATCCCCGGCGGCTCGGGCGGCGGCTCGGCGGCCGCCGTCGCCGCCTTCGAGGCGCCCCTCGCGATCGGCACCGACACCGGCGGCTCGATCCGCCAGCCGGGCGCCGTCACCGGCACGGTCGGCGTGAAGCCCACCTACGGCGGCGTCTCGCGCTACGGGCTCATCGCGATGGCGTCGTCGCTGGACCAGGCCGGCCCGGTCACGCGCACCGTGCTCGACTCGGCGCTGCTGCACGAGCTCATCGGCGGCCACGACCCGCGCGACTCGACGTCCATCGCCGAACCGCTGCCGCCGCTGGTCGAGGCCGCGCGCCAGGGCGCGCTGGGTGACCTGTCCGGCCTCAAGGTCGGCGTCGTGACGCAGCTGCAGGGCGAGGGCTACCAGCCCGGCGTCCTCGCGCGGTTCCACGAGTCGCTCGAGCTGCTGACCAAGGCCGGGGCCGAGGTCGTCGAGGTCTCCTGCCCGAGCTTCGACTACGCGCTCGCCGCGTACTACCTGATCATGCCGGCGGAGGCGTCGAGCAACCTCGCGAAGTTCGACGGCATGCGGTTCGGCCTGCGCGTCGAGCCCACCGACGGCCCGGTGACGGCCGAGCGCGTCATGGCCGCGACGCGCGGCGCCGGCTTCGGCGACGAGGTCAAGCGCCGCGTCGTCCTCGGCACCTACGCCCTGTCGGCCGGGTACTACGACGCCTACTACGGCAGCGCGCAGAAGGTCCGCACGCTCATCCAGCGCGACTTCGACGCCGCGTTCGCGCAGGCGGACGTGCTCGTCTCGCCCACGGCGCCCACCACGGCGTTCAAGCTGGGGGAGAAGCTGGACGACCCGCTGGCGATGTACCTCAACGACGTCGCGACCATCCCGGCCAACCTCGCCGGTGTGCCGGGCATCTCGGTGCCGAACGGCGTGGCCGCGTCGTCGGACGGCGGCGCCGACCTGCCCACCGGTTTCCAGATCCTCGCGCCGGCCAAGGCGGACGACCGCCTCTACCGCGTCGGCGCCGCGCTCGAGTCGGCCCTCGAGTCCACCTGGGGCGCCCCGCTGCTCTCGCGCGCGCCCGAGCTGGGCTGAGAACAGGAGAACATCACTGTGACCACGACTACCCACGGGACCCCCGCTCTCGTCGCCTACGACGACGCCGTGCGCCGCTACGACCCGGTGATCGGCATCGAGGTGCACGTCGAGCTCGGCACCCGCACCAAGATGTTCTGCCCGGCGGAGCAGTCGTTCGGCGCGGAGCCGAACACGCAGACCACGCCGGTGTCGCTCGGGCTGCCGGGCGCGCTGCCCGTCGTCAACGGCACCGCCGTCGAGTACGCGATCCGCATCGGCCTGGCGCTCAACTGCCAGATCGCGGAGAGCTGCCGGTTCGCCCGGAAGAACTACTTCTACCCGGACGTGCCGAAGAACTTCCAGACGTCGCAGTACGACGAGCCGATCGCCTTCGAGGGCTGGCTCGACGTCGAGCTCGAGGACGGCACGGTGCACCGCGTCGAGATCGAGCGCGCGCACATGGAGGAGGACGCCGGCAAGAACACGCACGTCGGCGGCTCCGCCGGCCGCATCCACGGCGCCGAGTACTCCCTGGTCGACTACAACCGCGCCGGCGTCCCGCTGGTGGAGATCGTCACCAAGCCGATCACCGGCGCGGGGGAGCGGGCGCCCGAGGTGGCCCGCGCCTACGTGCAGGCGCTGCGCGACATCTTCCGCGTCCTCGACGTGTCCGAGGCGCGCATGGAGCGCGGCAACGTCCGCGCCGACGTCAACCTGTCGCTGCGCGCCACGCCCGAGTCCCCGCTCGGCACGCGCACGGAGACGAAGAACGTCAACTCGTTCCGCTCCGTGGAGCGGGCGGTGCGCTACGAGGTCTCGCGCCAGGCCGCGATCCTCGACGCCGGCGAGACCGTGATCCAGGAGACGCGCCACTTCCACGAGGAGGACGGCTCCACGTCGCCCGGCCGGGTGAAGTCGGACGCCGAGGACTACCGGTACTTCCCGGAGCCCGACCTCGTGCCCGTCGCGCCGTCGCGCGAGTGGGTCGAGGAGATCCGCGCGACCCTGCCCGAGCTGCCGCAGGCCCGGCGCCGCCGCCTGCACGACGAGTGGGGCTTCGCGGACGCCGAGATGCGCGACGTCGTCAACGCGGGCGCCCTCGACCTCATCGAGGCGACCGTCGCGGCCGGCGCCACGCCCGCCGCCGCGCGCAAGTGGTGGATGGGCGAGCTGGCCCGCCGGGCCAAGCAGGACGAGGTCGAGCTCGCGGACCTCGCCATCACGCCCGCGCAGATCGGCGAGCTGCAGCGGCTCGTCGACTCCGGCCGCATCAACGACAAGATCGCGCGCCAGGTGCTCGACGGCGTGCTCGCCGGCGAGGGCGACCCGGAGGCGGTCGTCGTGGCGCGCGGCCTGGAGGTCGTGTCCGACGACGGCCCGCTGCTCGAGGCCATCGACGCGGCGCTCGCCGCGCAGCCCGACATCGTCGAGAAGGTCCGTGGCGGCAACCAGGGTCCGGTCGGCGCCATCATCGGCTCGGTCATGAAGGCGACCCGGGGTCAGGCGGACGCCAAGCGCGTCCGGGAGCTGGTGCTGGAGAGGATCGGCTGATGCGGTCGCCCGTCCTGCACGGGGAGCTCGTGCGCCTGCGCCCGATCGAGGCGCGGGACGCCGACCGCCTCTGGGCGTCGTTGCGCGACCCGGACGGCGGCCGGCTGACGGGCATGGGCACGAACGCCGCGTCGTCCCGGGCCGAGGTGGACGCCTGGGCCGCGAGCGCGGCGGACCTGCCCCGCCGGTACGACTGGGCGATCACGTCCGCCGCCGTGCGGGACGGGGAGCTCGTCAGCGACGAGCTGCTCGGCGAGATCTCCCTCGACCGGGTGGACCTCGAGCTGCGGTCGGCGAACCTGCGCCTGCGGATGATGCCGGACTACCGGGGCCGCGGGTACGGGCGGGAGGCCATCGGGGAGGTGCTGCGGTTCGCGTTCGACGGCGGCTCCGGCCCGGGCCTGCACCGCGTGAGCCTCGCGGTGATCAGTGTCAACCCGCGGGCGCGAGCGCTGTACGACTCGCTCGGCTTCCGCGAGGAGGGGCGCCTGCGCGACGCGTTCCGCGACGGCCAGGGCTGGGCGGACGCCGTCGTCATGAGCATCCTCGAGGACGAGTTCCGCGCCGGGGCCGGCACGGACTGACCCGCACCGCACGATCCGGCGCCGCCCGATCCAGCGCCACGCCGGTGTCCCGCATCCGCGGGGCGCCGGCGTCGTCGCACCGGGGCACGGCGGGTGGGCGGCTTGACCACCGATCCAGCGACCGTTAATCTCGCAAAGCAGAATCTCAATTCCGATCCGCGGAAACCGGCGTGGTGGCCGGTCCGCCGAGCGAGGAGCGCGACGATGACCCAGCCAGGCCCGCAGACCACCCGCTACTACACCCCGCAGGGCGGGCTGCCCGGGCAGGAAGAGCTGCTCACCGACCGGGCCATCGTCACCGAGGCGTACACCGTCATCCCGCGCGGTGTGCTGCGCGACATCGTCACCTCCAACCTGCCCGGCTGGGACAAGACGCGCCTGTGGGTGCTCGCGCGCCCCGTCGAGGGCTTCGCGACCACGTTCGCGCAGTACGTCGTCGAGGTCTCCCCGGGCGGCGGCGCCGACCGCGGCGAGGTCGAGGACACCGTGCAGTCGGTCGTCTTCGTCACCGAGGGCACGCTGACGCTCACGGTGGGCGGCGAGGAGCACGTGCTCGAGCCCGGCGGCTACGCGTACCTCGCGGCCGGCGACGCGTGGTCGCTGCACAACCGCTCGGACGCCAAGGCTGCGTTCCAGTGGGTCCGCAAGGTCTACGAGCGCATCGACGGCTACCAGGCGAAGACGTTCGTCACCCGCGAGCAGGACATCGAGCCGCGCCCCATGCCGGACACCGACGGCGCCTGGGCCACCACCCGCTTCGTCGACCCCGACGACCTGGCGCACGACATGCACGTCAACATCGTGACGTTCCAGCCCGGTGGCTCCATCCCGTTCGCGGAGACGCACATCATGGAGCACGGCCTGTACGTGCTCGAGGGCAAGGCCGTCTACCGCCTCAACGGCGACTGGGTCGAGGTGCAGGAGGGCGACTTCATGTGGCTGCGCGCCTTCTGCCCGCAGGCGTGCTACGCCGGCGGCCCCAAGCCGTTCCGCTACCTCCTGTACAAGGACGTCAACCGCCAGGTGAAGCTCGACCGCCGCTGACCTGCCCGGTCCCGCTCAGCGGCGCGCGCGCTCGAAGTCGTCGAGCGCGACGCGCCGCTCGTGCGCGTGGTCGACGATCGGCGCGGGGTAGCCCTCCGGCGGCGGGTCGAGGCGCCACGGCTCCTGCACGCGCTTGCCCTCGACCCCGCGCAGCTCGGGCACCCAGCGGCGCACGTAGTCGCCGTCCGGGTCGAACTTCTTGCCCTGCGTCACCGGGTTGAACACCCGGAAGTAGGGGGCCGCGTCGTGCCCGGTGCCGGCCACCCACTGCCAGTTGAGCTGGTTCTGCGCGACGTCGCCGTCGACCAGGTGCGCCATGAAGTGCGCGGCGCCCCGTTGCCAGCGCACGTGCAGGTCCTTGACGAGGAACGACGCCACCACCATCCGCACCCTGTTGTGCATCCACCCGGTGGCGAGCAGCTGGCGCATGCCGGCGTCGACGAGCGGGAACCCGGTGCGGCCGGCGGCCCAGGCGTCGAACGCGTCGCGCTCCGCTGCCCCGGTCGCCCAGGCGTCGTCGGGAACCACGGCGCGCAGCGACCGGCGCCGGGCGTCCGGCCGGTGGTGCAGGACGTCGGCGTGGAACTCCCGCCACGCCAGCTCCGAGCGGTACGTGGCAACCGCCTCGGCCGGGACGCCGGCGGCCTCCGCGGCCGCCAGGTCGGCCAGCATCGTCCGCGGATGGATCTCGCCCCAGCGCAGGTGCGCCGACATCTCCGAGGTCCCGGCCAGGTCGGGGCGGTCGCGGCCCTCGGTGTATCCGGCCAGGCCGTCGCGGACGAACTCGTGCCAGCGGCGCCGGGCCGCCTCTTCGCCCGCCCTCGGCAGGCGTGCGTCGCACGGCGGTGCCGCGGGGACGCCGTCCGACGGCAGCCGGGCCCACGGGACCTCGCGCGGCCGCGGCGCGGGGGCCCGCCAGCCGTGTGCGAGCCAGGCGCCGCGGAACGGGGTGAAGACCTGATAGGGCGAGCCCTGCCCGGTGCGCAGCCGTCCGGGGGAGACGGCGTACGCCGAGCCCGTCCTGGTCAGGACGACGCCTGCGTCGGCCAGGCCCTCCTCGACCGCGGCGTCGCGCCGGCGGCCGTACGGCTCGTGCCCGGCGGCGACGTGCACGCCGCGCGCGCCCACCGACCGCGCGACCTGCGGGACGACCTCGCGCGGGTCGCCGCGCCGCACCACGAGCCGGCCGTCGCACGCGTCGTCCAGCATCGCCAGGGAGTCCGCCAGGTAGGCGAGGCGCGCCGCACCGGCCCGCCGCCACAGCGCGTCGTCGAGCACGTAGAGGCCGACGACCTCCCCGCCCGCGTCGCGCGCCTCCTCGATCGCGGCGAGCAGCGCCGGGTTGTCGTGCAGCCTCAGGTCTCGCCGGAACCACATCACGCTCGCCGCCATCCCGTCACCGTACGTGGGCCCGGTGTTCCCCGGGTCGCCGTCGGCTTCTGCCGGTGCGAGAGTTTTTTCATGACCGAGCAGGCAGCGGCGCCGTCGCACCCGGAGCACGAGGGCGACCGCGCGTTCTTCGGGCACCCACGCGGCCTCATGACGCTGGCCGGCACGGAGCTGTGGGAGCGGTTCAGCTACTACGGGATGCGCGCCATCCTGCTGTACTACCTGACCGACACGGTGGCCAACGGTGGCCTCGGGATGGACCCCACCACCGGGGCGGCGTTCGTGTCGATCTACGGCACGTCCGTCTACCTGCTCTCGGTCGTCGGGGGCTGGCTCGCCGACCGGGTGATCGGGGCTCGGCGCTCCGTGCTCTACGGCGGGATCGTCATCGCGGCCGGGCACGTGTCGCTCACGCTGCCGACCTACGGCTTCTCGATGCTGGGGATCGGGCTGGTCGCGTTCGGCACCGGCCTGCTCAAGCCGAACGTGTCGTCCATGGTGGGCGAGCTGTACTCGCGCGACGACGAGCGCCGCGACCCGGCGTTCTCGATCTTCTACATGGGGATCAACCTCGGGTCGTTCTTCTCCCCGCTGATCGTCGGCGTCGTCGAGGAGGCGTGGGGCTACCACGCGGGCTTCGCGGTGGCCGCGATCGGGATGGCGTTCGCCCTCGTCTTCTTCGTCGGCGGCTACCGGTACCTCGGCGCCGCCGGGACGGACGTGCCGAACCCGATCACCCCCGAGGACCGGCCCGCCGTCGTGCGGCTCGGCCTCTACGTGGTCGGGGCGATCCTCGTCGCGGCCGCGCTGGCCGCCCTCGTCGCCGGGGGCTGGGCCGTCGAGACGTTCATCGACGCGGTGTCGTACCTGGCCCTCGTGACGCCGGTCGTGCTGCTCGTCGTGATGTACCGGTCGAAGCGCGTGACGGCGGCGGAGCGGCCGCGCGTGGTCGCGTACGTGCCGCTCTTCGTCGCCGCGATGCTGTTCTGGATGATCTTCGAGCAGGCGGCGACGACGCTCGCGGCCTTCGCCGCCGACCGGACCCAGCTGCAGCTGTTCGGTATCGACCTCTCGCCGGCGTTCTTCCAGTCGGTCAACCCGGCGTCGATCATCATCCTGGCGCCCGTGTTCGCGTGGATCTGGACGAAGACGGGGGACCGGCCGCCCACGGCGTACAAGTTCGTCATGGGGCTGACGCTCGCGGCGCTGTCGTTCCTGTTCCTCGCGGGGATGTCGGAGGTGTTCGCGGACGAGCTCGCCCCGCCGTGGGTGCTCATCGGGGTCTACGTGATCCAGACGCTCGGCGAGCTGTGCCTGTCGCCGGTGGGGATCGCGGCGACGACGCTGCTGGCGCCGCGGGCGTTCCGCGGCCAGGCGATGGCGCTGTGGTTCCTGTCGTCGGCCGCCGGCCAGGCGATCACCGCGCAGACCATCGAGGCGACCGAGGGCGTCTCCGACACCGCCTACTTCGGCGGGATCGGCCTCGTGGCGCTGGTGTTCGCGGGGATCCTGCTGCTGCTCGCGCCGTGGGTGACGCGACACATCCGTCACGCCGACGAGCTGGAGCACACCCACAGCGCCGGCGCGTCCTGACCGCGCCGGCGCCGGGGGTGGCTCTGACGGCGTCGCGTCAGCGCAGCCAGGTGGCGCTGCCGGGCACCGGCGAGGCCGCCCAGGCGCGGCCGAGGCCCCAGGTGTCGCCGGCGCGGGTCAGCGCGAGGGCGGCCAGGAGCGCCGTGAACACGAGGTGCTGGTCGACCAGCGGGTTCTGCGAGCCGGCGGCGAAGGGCCACGTCGACAGCCACAGCGTGAGCATGAGCAGCCCGCCGGCGACGGCGGCGACGCGCAGCCCGATGCCGAGCAGGAGGGCGAGGCCCGTGCCGAGCATGCCGAGCATGAACAGCCAGTCGACGGCAGGGCCGCTCAGCGCGGCGAACCCACCTGCGAGCGGGCTCTCGATCGAGCCCAGGTAGCCCGCGGTCGGCGAGCTCCCGGCGATCCAGGCGCGCTCGTCCGGCGTGGCGTAGCCGAGCCCGAAGGTCTTGTCGGCCACCGGCCAGAGGAAGACCACGGCGAGGAGGATGCGACACAGCGCGAGGGCGCGGCGCGCGCCGGGACGGGTGACGACGGCCTCGGCGTCGTCGTGGCCGGCGTGGTCGGTGACGGTCGTGCGGGTCGTGCTGCCTGCGGCGGTCGCGGTCATGAGTGAGCTCCCTGATCGTGGTGCGCTGCGTGGGGACGGTTCGTCCGGTTTGATCGGATAACGGTTGAACCGGGGACAACTTGCACACGTCGCCTGGGGCACCGCAACCGATCCGTGACCTTCGGAACGTTTCACCCGACAAACCGACCACTGGGCGGACGGATGCCCGGGATGCGGGACGGCGGGCGTAGCGTGCTCGTGCGCGTCGTCCGTGACGGCGCGGCAGATCTCGTCGAAGGAGCTGACATGAGCCGTCCCCTGCGCTCTCGGACGTCCACCCACGGCCGCAACATGTCCGGTGCCCGCGCGCTCTGGCGCGCGACCGGTATGGGCTCGGAGGACTTCGGCAAGCCGATCGTCGCGATCGCGAACTCGTACACGCAGTTCGTGCCCGGCCATGTCCACCTCAAGGACATGGGCGACCTCGTCGCCTCGGCGATCCGCGAGGCGGGCGGCGTCTCCAAGGAGTTCAACACCATCGCGGTCGACGACGGCATCGCGATGGGCCACGCCGGGATGCTCTACTCGCTGCCGAGCCGCGACCTCATCGCGGACTCGGTCGAGTACATGGTCAACGCGCACTGCGCGGACGCCCTCGTGTGCATCTCCAACTGCGACAAGATCACGCCGGGCATGCTCAACGCGGCGCTGCGCCTCAACATCCCGGTGATCTTCGTGTCCGGCGGGCCGATGGAGGCCGGCAAGGCGATCGTCGCGGACGGCGTCGCGAAGACCCCGCTCAACCTCATCAACGCGATCAACTACTCGGCCGACGACAACGTGTCCGACGAGGCGCTTGCCCAGGTCGAGGAGAACGCCTGCCCCACCTGCGGCTCGTGCTCCGGCATGTTCACGGCGAACTCGATGAACTGCCTCACGGAGGCGCTCGGGCTGTCTCTCCCGGGCAACGGCTCCACGCTGGCCACGCACGCCGCCCGCAAGGAGCTCTTCCTCGAGGCCGGCCGCACCATCGTCGACCTCGCGAAGCGCTACTACGAGGACGAGGACGACTCGGCCGCGCCGCGCTCGATCGCCACGAAGGCCGCGTTCTCGAACGCGATGGCGCTCGACGTCGCGATGGGCGGCTCCACCAACACGGTGCTGCACATCCTGGCCGCGGCCCAGGAGGGTGAGGTCGACTTCGACCTCACGGACATCGAGACGATCAGCCGCCGTGTGCCGTGCCTGAGCAAGGTCGCGCCGAACCACCCGGACTACCACATGGAGGACGTGCACCGCGCCGGCGGCATCCCCGCGCTGCTGGGCGAGCTCGACCGCGCCGGGCTCCTCGACCACGACGTGACCTCCGTGCACACGCCCACGCTGCGCGGGTGGCTGGACGACTGGGACGTGCGGGGCGGCAAGGCCACCGAGCGGGCGCAGGAGCTCTTCCACGCCGCCCCCGGCGGCGTGCGCACCACGCAGGCGTTCTCGACGTCGAACGTCTGGGAGAGCCTGGACACCGACGCCGCGAACGGCTGCATCCGCGACCTCGAGCACGCGTACACCGTGGAGGGCGGACTGGCCGTGCTGCGCGGCAACCTCGCCGAGGACGGCGCGGTGTTCAAGACGGCGGGAGTCGACCCCGACGTCTTCCACTTCGTCGGGAAGGCCCTCGTCTGCGAGTCGCAGGACGAGGCGGTCGAGAAGATCCTCACCAAGCAGGTCCAGCCGGGCCACGTCGTGGTCGTGCGCTACGAGGGGCCGTCCGGCGGCCCCGGCATGCAGGAGATGCTCTACCCGACGTCGTTCATCAAGGGGCGTGGCCTGGGCAAGGTCTGCGCGCTCATCACCGACGGCCGGTTCTCCGGCGGGTCGAGCGGCATCTCGGTGGGGCACGTCTCGCCCGAGGCCGCGGCCGGCGGCACGATCGGCCTGATCGAGGACGGCGACGAGATCGAGATCGACGTCGACACCCGCCTCATCCGGGTCAACGTGCCGGACGAGGTGCTCGCCGAGCGCCGCGCCAAGATGGAGGCGCGGGAGAACCCGTGGCAGCCGCTGAACCGCGACCGCTACGTGTCCCCGGCGCTGCAGGCCTACGCGGCGATGGCGACGTCGGCCGACCGCGGCGCCGTGCGCGACGTGTCGCTCATCGCGCGCCGCTGACGCCCGTCACGTTCGTGACATAGGCTCCGGGCATGGTCGATCAGCCCGGGCCCGCCGTCGCGCGCGCCGAGACGAACGAGCGCGAGCTCGAGCCGGAGATCGTCACCGATCTGCGGGAGCGGATGACGTACGGCTCTTACCTGCACCTGGACACGCTGCTCGCGGCGCAGGAGCCGATCAGCGTCCCGGCGCACCACGACGAGATGCTGTTCATCGTGCAGCACCAGACCACCGAGCTGTGGCTCAAGCTGGTGCTGCACGAGCTCGTCTCCGCGCGCGACCTGCTCGCCGCGGACGAGCTCGGCGCGGCCCTCAAGCGCATCGCGCGCGTCAAGCACGTGCAGCGCACGCTCACCGAGCAGTGGTCGGTGCTCGCGACGCTCACGCCCAGCGAGTACGCCCAGTTCCGGGGGTTCCTCGGCAACGCGTCGGGCTTCCAGTCCTGGCAGTACCGCGCCGTGGAGTTCCTGCTCGGCAACAAGAACGCGCGGATGCTCGCGGTGTTCGACGCCGAGCCCGAGGCGCGCGCGGAGCTCGCCCGCCTGCTCGCCGAGCCCAGCGTGTACGACGAGTTCCTGCGCTACCTGGCCCGGCACGGCCACGACGTGCCGCGGCGGGTGCTCGACCGGGACGTCACGACCGCCCACACGCTCGACGAGGACCTCGTCGAGGTGTTCCGCCGCATCTACGCCGACCCCGAGTCGGACTGGTCGGCGTACGAGACGTGCGAGGAGCTCGTCGACCTGGAGGACAACTTCCAGCTCTGGCGGTTCCGCCACATGAAGACCGTGCTGCGCATCATCGGCACCAAGCGCGGCACCGGCGGCTCCAGCGGCGTCGGCTTCCTGCAGCGCGCCCTGGACCTCACGTTCTTCCCCGAGCTCTTCGCCGTGCGCACCGAGCTCGGCGCCACGGCCGGCCCGGGCACGACGACGGGCCGGGCGTGACCGGCCCCCTGCGCGTGCCCCCGGGCGTCGCCGCGGTCCGGCTGCCCGCCGACGTCCCGCCGGAGGTGCGCCGGCGCCTGCAGGAGTCGGGCACCGTGCTCCCGCCGTTCACGGACGCGCACGTGCACCTCGGCCTCGTGGACCCCGCGCCGCTGCGGGCCCGCGGCGTCGCGGCGGTGCACGACCTGGGCTGGACGCCGCACGAGATCGCGGCCATGGCGACGGGGCCGGCCGCCGACCCGGCCCTCCCGCGCGTCGCGTACGCGGGCGCGTTCCTCACCGCGCCCGGCGGGTACCCGGGCGACCGGGCGTGGGCGCCCCCGGGCGCGGTCGAGGAGGTCGCCGACCCGGCGTCGGCCGTCGCCGCCGTGGACCGGCAGCTCGCGGCCGGGGCGTCCTTCGTCAAGGTCGCCCTGCACGCCGACGCCGGGCCGACGCCGGACGACGCCACGCTCACCGCCGTCCTGGGGCACGCCCACGAACGGGGCCGCACCGTCGTCGCGCACGCCGAGGGGGCGGGCCAGGCGGCGCGGGCGTTCGAGGCGGGCGTCGACCGCCTGGCGCACGCGCCGTTCAGCGAGCCGCTCGGCGACGACCTGCTCGTGGCCATGGCCGCCGGTGGGATCACGTGGCTCAGCACGCTCGACATCCACGGCTGGGGCGACCCGACGCCCGAGCACGAGGTGGCGCTCGACAACGTGCGCCGCTTCGTCGCGGCGGGCGGGCGCGTCCGGTACGGCACCGACCTCGGCAACGGCCCGCTGCCGGTGGGCCTGAACGCCCGGGAGCTGGCGGCGCTCGCGGCGGCCGGCCTCGGACGGCGGTCGCTGCTCGTGGCGCTCGTCGGCGACGAGCCGCCCGCGGGCCTCGTGTCGTTCGTGCCGGGCCCGGCGCCCGCGCCGACCGACCCCGGCCCCGTCCACGCCGCCTGGCTCGCCCGCGCGACCGTCCTCGACCTCGCCGAGCTCACGAACCCCGAAGGAGCCGCATGACCACCGACGCCACCCACCGCGACCGCGCCGCCGCGCTGGACGCCGCCGACCCGCTGGCCCGGTTCCGGTCGGCGTTCGTCGACTCGGACGAGGTGACCGCCTACCTCGACGGCAACTCGCTGGGCCGCCCCACGAAGGCGTCGGCCGAGCGGCTCGCCCGCTTCGTGCCGGAGGCCTGGGGCGCCCGGCTGATCCGAGGCTGGGACGAGGAGTGGTTCGACCTGCCGCTGCGCCTCGGCGACCGGGTCGGCGACGTCGCGCTGGGCGCGGCGCCGGGCCAGACGTTCGTCGGCGACTCGACGACGGTCATCCTCTACAAGCTGGTCCGCGCCGCGCTGTCGTCGCCGCGGGTGGCCGGGCGCGACGAGATCGTCCTCGACTCGGGCAACTTCCCGACCGACCGTTTCGTGCTGGAGGGCGTCGCGCGCGAGCACGGCGCCACGCTGCGCTGGATCGCGCCGGACCACGAGGGCGGGGTCACGCCCGAGCAGGTGTCCGCCGTCCTGTCCGAGCGGACGGCGCTCGTGGTGCTGAGCCACGTGGCGTACCGCTCCGGGTACGTGAGCGACGCCGCCGAGATCACGCGGCGCGCGCACGACGCCGGCGCCCTGGTGCTGTGGGACCTGTGCCACTCGGCGGGAGCCGTCCCCGTCGCGCTGGACGCCTGGGGCGCGGACCTCGCCGCCGGCTGCACGTACAAGTACCTCAACGGGGGCCCGGGGTCGCCGGCGTTCGGGTACGTGCGCGCCGACCTCCAGGGCGAGCTCGTCCAGCCGATCCAGGGCTGGATGGGCAGCGACCAGCCGTTCGAGATGGGCCCCGCGTACGCGCCGCACGCCGGGGTGCGGCGCTTCCTGTCCGGCACGCCGGCGATCGTCGGGATGCTCGCGATGCAGGACATGCTCGACCTGGTCGCCGAGGCCGGGCTCGATGCCGTGCGCGCGAAGTCGGTGGCGCTCACGCGGTTCGCGCTCGAGCTGGTGGACGACCTGCTCGTGCCGCTCGGCGTGCGCGTCGCGTCGCCGCGGGACGACGACCGGCGGGGGTCGCACGTCACCGTCGACCACGACGCGTTCGCCGACACCCTGCCGCTGCTGTGGGAGCGCGGCGTCATCCCCGACTTCCGCCGGCCGAACGGCCTGCGGCTCGGGCTCTCGCCGCTGTCGACCTCGTTCGACGAGGTGCGCGTGGGCGTCGAGGCGGTGCGGGCGGCGCTGGACGAGGTCACGGCGTGATCCTCGATGACCTCGACGCCCGGCCCGGGAGCGCGACGTCGCTGCTGCGGACGGTCGTGGGCCTGTACGCCCGCGACCTGGGCGGGCACCTGGCCGCCGCGGACCTGGTCGCCCTGCTCGGCGCGGCGGGCGTCGCTCCCGGGGCGGTGCGCTCGGCCGTGTCGCGGGCCAAGGGCAAGGGGCTGCTCGACGCGGCGGAGGTCGGCGGCCGGGCGGGGTACCGCCTCGCTCCGGGCGCGGCGGAGATGCTGGCGCGCGGCGACCGGCGGATCTTCGGCTACCGGCCGCAGGGGGACGACGACCCGTGGTGCCTCGTGTCGTTCTCCATCCCCGAGTCGCGGCGCGACGCCCGTCACCAGCTGCGGCGGCACCTGGCCGGGATCGGGTGCGGCACGGTCGCGACCGGCCTGTGGATCAGCCCGGGCCACCTCGTCGACGAGGTCGAGGGCATCCTCGAAGGGCTCGGCCTGCGCGACGCCGCGACGGTCTTCGTCGCGGGCCCGCCGCGCGTCGCGGGACCGCTCGCGGACGCCGTCGCCCGATGGTGGGACCTCGACGGCCTCGCCGCCCGGCACCACGCGTTCCTCGTGGCGCACCCGGACCCGGACGCGGGCTCGGGCGAGGAGACAGCGGCCCGCTCACCGGCCGAGGCGTTCGCCCGCTGGGTGCGCGCCGTCGACGACTGGCGCCCGCTGCCGTACGTCGACCCGGGCCTGCCCGCGGCCGTCCTGCCCCCGGACTGGCCCGGGACGGCGGGGGTGGCGCGGTTCGCCGCCCTGCGGGCCGCGTTCGCCGGCGCGGCCGCCGCGCACGTGCGCGCCGTCGTCCCTACGCTCGGGGCATGAGCGCCGACGCCCCAGCCACCCCGGATCTCAAGCCCCGTTCCCGCCAGGTCACCGACGGCCTGGAGGCCACCGCCGCGCGCGGCATGCTGCGCGCCGTCGGCCTCGGCGACGACGACTTCGCCAAGCCGCAGATCGGCGTCGCGAGCTCGTGGAACGAGATCACGCCGTGCAACCTGTCGCTGGACCGGCTGTCGCAGGCGGTGAAGCACGGCGTGCACGCGGGCGGCGGGTACCCGCTCGAGTTCGGCACGATCTCCGTCTCCGACGGCATCTCCATGGGGCACGAGGGGATGCACTTCTCGCTCGTCTCCCGTGACGTCATCGCCGACTCCGTGGAGACGGTCATGCAGGCGGAGCGGCTCGACGGCTCCGTGCTGCTCGCCGGGTGCGACAAGTCGCTCCCGGGGATGCTCATGGCGGCCGCGAGGCTCGACCTCGCGAGCGTGTTCCTCTACGCCGGGTCGATCATGCCCGGCTGGGTGAAGCTGTCCGACGGCACCGAGAAGGACGTGACGATCATCGACGCGTTCGAGGCGGTCGGGGCCTGCGCGCGGGGGCTGATGAGCGAGGAGGACGTCGGCCGCATCGAGCGCGCGATCTGCCCGGGCGAGGGCGCGTGCGGCGGCATGTACACGGCGAACACGATGGCGTCGGCCGCCGAGGCGCTGGGCATGTCGCTGCCGGGCTCGGCGGCGCCGCCGTCCGCCGACCGCCGCCGCGACGCCTTCGCGCAGGCGTCGGGCGAGGCCGTCGTCGAGCTGCTGCGGCGCGGCATCACCGCGCGCCAGATCCTCACCAAGGAGGCCTTCGAGAACGCGATCGCGGTGGTGATGGCGTTCGGCGGCTCGACCAACGCCGTGCTGCACCTGCTCGCCATCGCGCACGAGGCGGAGGTGGAGCTCACCCTCGACGACTTCTCCCGCGTCGCCGACCGCGTGCCGCACCTGGGCGACCTCAAGCCCTTCGGCCGGTACGTGATGAACGACGTCGACCGCATCGGCGGCGTGCCCGTCGTGATGAAGGCGCTGCTCGACGCCGGGCTGCTGCACGGCGACTGCCTCACCGTCACCGGTCGCACGGTCGCGGAGAACCTCGCGGACATCGCCCCGCCCGACCCGGACGGCAAGATCCTGCGGGCCCTCGACCGGCCCATCCACCCCACGGGCGGCATCACGATCCTGCACGGGTCGCTGGCCCCCGAGGGCGCGGTCGTGAAGTCGGCCGGCTTCGACTCCGACGTCTTCGAGGGCACCGCCCGCGTCTTCGAGCGCGAGCGCGGCGCCCTGGACGCGCTGGAGGACGGCACGATCACCGCGGGGGACGTCGTCGTCATCCGCTACGAGGGCCCCAAGGGCGGGCCGGGGATGCGCGAGATGCTCGCCATCACCGGCGCGATCAAGGGCGCCGGCCTGGGCAAGGACGTGCTGCTCATCACCGACGGGCGGTTCTCCGGCGGGACGACCGGGCTGTGCGTCGGGCACATCGCGCCCGAGGCCGTCGACGCCGGGCCCATCGCGTTCGTGCGCGACGGCGACCGCATCCGGCTCGACGTCGCGAGCAAGACGCTCGAGCTGCTGGTCGACGACGCCGAGCTCGCGTCCCGCCGCGACGGCTGGGCGCCGCTGTCGCACGGGTACACCCGCGGCGTGCTCGCCAAGTACACGAAGCTGGTGCAGTCCGCGTCCAAGGGTGCCGTGCTGGGCTGAGCGCCCGCCACCCGGTCGGCCGTCGACCTGGCGCGGCAGGCGCGGCAGGATGGCGCCCATGGGACAGGTGCACGAGAACATCGACGCCCGGCTGCGGAGCTTCGTCGAGTCGCAGCACGTCTTCTTCGTCGCGACCGCCCCGCTGGCGGAGGACGGGCA
The DNA here is from genome assembly GCF_040632295.1 of Isoptericola sp. NPDC019482. Lineage (NCBI taxonomy): Bacteria > Bacillati > Actinomycetota > Actinomycetes > Micrococcales > Promicromonosporaceae > Isoptericola > Isoptericola sp. NPDC019482. Next base: position 34,739 of record NZ_JBEYBQ010000022.1, on the reverse strand, counting down.
CGTCAACGTCTCGCCCAAGGGCGTCGACGGGTCGTTCGTCGTGGTCGACGAGCACACGGTGGCCTATCTCGACCTCACGGCGTCCGGGGCGGAGACGATCGCGCACCTGCGCGAGAACGGCCGCATCACGCTGATGTTCTGCGCCTTCGACGGCCCGCCGAACATCGTCCGGCTGCACGGCCGGGGTCGCGTCGTGACGATCTACGACGACGAGTACGCGGCATGGGAGCCGCGGTTCACCGAGCGGCGCGGGGCGCGCGCCGTGATCGTGGTGGACGTCGAGCGGGTGTCGGACTCCTGCGGGTACGGCGTGCCGCTGCTCGACTATTCCGGGGAGCGCGACCTCCTGCCGCAGTTCATGGACCGCAAGGGCGCCGAGGGGCAGGCCGCCTACCGGCGGCGCAAGAACCGCACGAGCATCGACGGGCTCCCGGCGTTCGACGACGATCCCGTCCCCGCGGGCTGACGGGCCGGCCGACGCCGCGCGAACGGTGCCCGGTCGCGCCATGCTGGGCGCATGAGCGACTCGATCACGCCGCGACAGTTCGCCCAGGCCGACGGCGTCGCCGACTGGCAGGCGGACGACGGCTCCGCGTGGGCCGTCTTCCGCTCCGGGTCCTTCGCGGCCGGCGCACGGTTCGTGGACGCGATCGCGGAGATCGCCGACGCGGTGAACCACCACCCCGACGTGGACCTGCGCTACGCCGCCGTGACGGTCCGCACGTCGTCCCACGACGCCGGCGGGCTGACCACGCGCGACGTGGACCTGGCGCGGCGGATCAGCGAGGCCGCGGCCGAGCTGGAGCTGCCGGTCGAGGGGTCCCGCCACGGGTCGGGCAGCGGGGGATGAGCGACGAGCTCTCCGCGGCCCGGTTCGAGGCGGCCGCGGGAACCGGCGACTGGCGTGCCCTCGGCACGGGTGCGAGCGCCCTGTTCCGCATCGGGTCGCCGGGGGAGGGCGCCGTGCTGCTCGAGCGCGTGGCCGTGCTGGCGGACGCGGCGAACCACCACCCCGACGTGGACCTACGACCCGGCGGCGTCGTCGTGCGGGTCCGGTCGCACGACGTCGACGGACTGAGCGTGCGCGACGTCGCCCTGGCGCGGGAGGTCTCCGCCGCGGCGGCCGACCTCGGGCTCGCCGCCGACCCCGCGGCGGTGCAGGAGGTGGAGCTGACGATCGACGCCGCCGACCGCGAACGGGTCATGCCGTTCTGGGGCGCGGTCCTCGGGCACTCGCGCTCCGGGGAGGACCTCCGCGACCCGCACGGGCGGTGGCCGGGGATCTGGTTCCAGGCGATGGACGAGCCGCGGTCCCACCGCAACCGGCTCCACCTCGACGTCTTCGTGCCGCACGACGTGCGCCAGGCGCGCGTCGACGCGGCGCTCGCGGCGGGCGGGCGCGTCACGACCGAGGAGTTCGTGCCCCAGTGGTGGACGCTCGCGGACCCCGAGGGGAACGAGGCCGACGTCATCGCCTGGGAGGGGTTCGAGGACGACCTGCCCGACGGGCTGCTCACGCCGGAGGAGTTCCGGGCCGCGGGCGGCGTCGCGGACTGGCGGGTGCTCCAGGGCGCCAGCGCGTACTACGCGACGGGCGGCTTCGACGCGGGGGTCGAGCTGGTCGCGCGGGCGGCCCGCGCGGCCGAGGACGCGGGCGTGCCGCTGTTCGCCGACCTGCGGTACTCCGGTGTCACCCTGCGCGTCGGGCCGCCGGAGGACGGCTGGATCGGTCCCGCCCGGCTCGGGGTGGCGCAGCGGGCGCAGGCGGCGGCGCGGGACCTGGGGCTGCGCGCCGAGCCCGCCGTCCTGCGCGACGTGCAGCTCACGTTCGACGCGCTCGACCTCGACGCGGTGCGGCGGTTCTGGGCGGCCGCGCTCGGGTACGTCGAGCGCGGGACGACGGACCTGTACGACCCGCTGCTGCGCGGGCCATCGGTGTTCCTGCAGCAGATGGCCGAGCCGCGCGAGCAGCGCAACCGCATCCATGTGGACGTGTTCGTCCCCGCCGACGTCGCCGACGCCCGGGTCGCGGCCGCGGTCGCCGCCGGCGGCACGGTCGTGCGCGACGCGGAGGCGCCGTTCTGGCGCACGGTCGCGGACCCGGAGGGCAACGAGGTGGACATCGCCGTGATCCCGGGGCGTGCCGAGCGCTGGGCGGGCGAGCCGGGCGGGTGAATCGCCGCGCCCGGGTCAACCTCGGGTAGAAGGGACCTTTCGCCCACGTCAAGGCTGCTCTATCCTCCCTGGCAGCGCCGTCGTCCGACGGGCGCGACCGACGGGCCGCGCCGCGGCCACGAGGAGGTGGCGGTGGCCGTGCTGGACGGTGCCGGAGGTGGCGGAGAGCTCGCGATCGAGACGCGAGGGCTCCGCAAGACGTACCGGAGCGTGCGAGGGAGATCGGTCGGGGTCGAGGGCCTCGACCTGCGGGTGCCCGTGGGCGGGGTGCACGGCTTCCTCGGGCCCAACGGGTCGGGAAAGACGACGACGATCCGGATGCTCCTGGGCCTGGTCCGGCCCGATCGTGGCACCGCGACGATCTTCGGGCACGAGGTGCCGAAGCGGCTGCCCGAGGTCGTGGGCCGGGTCGGCGCGATCGTCGAGAGCCCCAAGTTCTTCCCCGCGTTCAGCGCCCGCCGCAACCTGCGGCTGCTGGCCGACGCGATCGGCGCGCCCGCGGGCCGGGTGGACGCCGTCATCGACCAGGTCGGTCTCACCGGTCGGGCCAAGGACAAGTACAAGGGGTACTCGCTCGGGATGAAGCAGCGGCTCGCGATCGCGGCGACGCTGCTCAAGGACCCCGACCTGCTCATCTTCGACGAGCCGACGAACGGCCTCGACCCCGCGGGCATCCGGGAGATCCGCCAGACGATGCGCGGCCTCGCCGACCAGGGCAAGACGGTGCTGGTGTCCAGCCACATCCTGGCCGAGGTCGAGCAGATCGCCGACACGGTGTCGATCGTGGCCCGCGGGCGCCTCGTCGCCGCCGGGCGGGTGGCCGACCTCATCGGCGCCGGCTCCGCGACCGGGTCGGTCCGGCTGCGCGTCGCGCCGAGCGACCTCACCATCGCGACCAGCGTGCTGGAGACGAGCGGTCTGCTCGTCCGGCGCGAGCACGACGCGCTCGTCGTCGACGGCGCCGCCGACCCCGCGGCCGTGAACCGCGCCCTCGGCGAGCGTGGGGTGTGGGTGCGCGAGCTCACCCCGCTCCAGGCCGACCTCGAGTCGGTGTTCCTCGGCCTCACGGCCGGGGAGGTCCCGGGCGGCGGCGAACGCGGTCCGGCGACGACGGCGACGACGACCGGGGCTTCGACGGAGGTGGGCGCATGAGTCGGCTGCTGCGGGTCGAGCTGCGCCGGCTGTGGGCGCGCCAGGTGACGCGCTGGGCGTGCGTCGGGGCACTGGCGCTGGTCGCGCTGAGCGGAGCGGCGACGTTCTTGTCGGCGCCACCGCCGAGCGACCAGCAGGTGGCGAGCGCGCAGGAGATGTACGCCGCCGACCAGGAGCAGTGGGAGAAGGACGGGGAGCAGCAGGTCGCCGACTGCGAGGCCGGCGCGGAGGCCGAGGGCGTCGCCCCCGAGGAGTGGGGCTGCGACCAGATGGCCCCCCGCCTCGACTGGTACCTGCCGCCGACGCAGACGTTCGTCCCGGACGCTGCCCAGGACGCGATGCTGTTCGGGGAGCCCGAGGTCAACGCGCAGGACGACGCGACCCGGGCCGCCGTGCAGGAGATCCAGGGCTCGGTGTGGAACGGGTGGTCGGGGCTGGCGTCGCTCGACGACCTCGCGGTGCTGCTGCTCCTCGTCGTGCTGGTGGTCGGGGTGAGCTTCGTGACCGCCGAGATCAACAGCGGATCGCTGGGGATGTGGCTCACGTTCGAGCCGCGCCGGCAGCGCGTGTACTGGTCGAAGGCGGTGGCCGCGGCCGTCGGCACGGTCCCGCTCGTGCTGGTCGGGTTCGCGCTCCTGGTCGGCGCGTCGTACGCGGTGTACGCCTCGTTCGGCACGCTCGGGGACCTCACCGGCGCCGTGTGGCTGGAGGTCGCCGCGTTCACCGGGCGCCTCGTCGCGGCCGGGGCCGTGCTCGCCGCGCTGGGCGTCGCCCTCGGCACGCTGCTCAAGCACGCCGCGGCCGCCGTCGGCCTGGTCGGCGTGGTCGCCTGGGTCTGCCTCGCCTTCGCCTATTCGTTCGGCGAGCTGCAGCGCTGGCTCCCGACGACGGCGCTCTCGGCCTGGCTGCAGGGCGGGCTCGTGTTCCAGACGGAGCGGTGCGCGCCGAGCGTCGACGGCGTGTTCGAGTGCGTCCCGGTGGACCACGTCGTGACCACCGTCCAGGGCGGGCTGACCGTGGCGGGGATCGTGGTCGTCGTCACCCTGCTCGCGGTGCTCGTGCTCCGGCGGCGAGACGTGAGCTGACCGCGACCGTCTCGGCGCAGGTCGTGAGCCCGGTGGCCGTCATGCTGTCCGCATGATGGGACACCGGGCTCACGACGTGACATCGACGAACCGCGGGCGTAACGTTCGATCCGTGCAGACGATCCTCGTAGTACTTCTTCCCGGGCGCGCCGACTAGGCCCACGCACCAGGCTTCGTCAGCGCGCTCACCCCTCGTCAGTCCCGCCATCCCGGGACCGGGGGGTTTTTCATTGCAGCGACACCCCTCGCCAGACCCTTCGCCCGCAAGACCGACCGGCAGGAGAGACCGATGGTCCAGCCGAACCCGACCCCCGCCCAGGTGGCCGCCCGCACCGCGTCACGCAGTGCCGACGGCGCCACCGGCCGAACCGTGTCCGGTGAGGAGGTCACCGGCGCCGAGTCGATCGTCCGCTCGCTCGAGTCGGTCGGCGTCGAGGACGTCTTCGGCATCCCGGGCGGAGCGATCCTTCCGCTCTACGACCCGCTCATGGACTCGAAGCAGATCCGCCACGTGCTGGTGCGGCACGAGCAGGGCGGCGGGCACGCGGCCCAGGGCTACGCCCACGCGACCGGCAAGGTCGGCGTGACGATGGCGACCTCGGGCCCCGGCGCGACCAACCTCGTGACGCCCATCGCCGACGCGCACATGGACTCCGTCCCGCTGGTCGCGATCACCGGCCAGGTGGCGCAGTCCCTGATCGGGACCGACGGGTTCCAGGAGGCGGACATCGTCGGCATCACGATGCCGATCACCAAGCACTCCTACCTGGTCACGGACCCGGCGGAGATCCCGCGCACGATCGCGGAGGCGTTCCACATCGCGTCGACCGGCCGGCCCGGCCCGGTGCTGGTGGACATCGCGAAGTCCGCCATGACCGCCTCGACGACGTTCTCCTGGCCGCAGGAGCTGTCGCTGCCCGGCTACCACCCGGTGACGAAGCCGCACGCCAAGCAGATCCGCGAGGCCGCGAAGCTGCTCGCCACCGCCCGGCGCCCGGTGCTGTACGTGGGCGGCGGCGTCATCCGTTCCGGCGCGTCGGAGGCGCTGCGCCGGCTGGTCGACACCTCGGGCGCGGCCGTCGTCACGACGCTCACCGCCCGCGGCGCCGTGCCCGACAGCCACCCGCAGCACCTCGGCATGCCTGGCATGCACGGCACCGTCCCCGCCGTGGCCGCGCTGCAGAAGGCCGACCTCGTGGTCGCGCTCGGCGCCCGCTTCGACGACCGCGTCACGGGCCGCCTGTCGAGCTTCGCCCCGAGCGCGGCCGTCGTGCACGCGGACATCGACCCCGCGGAGATCGGCAAGAACCGGCCCGTGGACGTGCCGATCGTGGGCGACCTGCGCGAGGTCATCGCGGACCTGGTGCCCGCCCTCGAGGCCGAGCACGCCAAGGTGGGCAAGCCCGACCTGGCGGCCTGGTGGCACCAGCTCGACACCTGGCGCGAGACGTACCCGCTGGGCTACTCGCCCACGGACGACGGCCACCTGTCCCCGCAGCACGTGATCTCCCGCCTGGGCGAGCTGGCCGGCCCCGACGCGATCTACGCCGCGGGCGTGGGGCAGCACCAGATGTGGGCGGCGCAGTTCATCCGCTACGAGCGCCCGCGCACCTGGCTGAACTCCGCGGGCCTGGGCACCATGGGCTTCGCCGTCCCCGCCGCGATGGGCGCCAAGGTGGGCGAGCCCGACCGCGAGGTGTGGGCCATCGACGGCGACGGCTGCTTCCAGATGACCAACCAGGAGCTCGCGACCTGCGCGATCAACGACATCCCCATCAAGGTGGCGCTGATCAACAACAGCTCGCTCGGCATGGTGCGGCAGTGGCAGACGCTCTTCTACGACGAGCGCTACTCCAACACCGACCTGCACACCGGGCACGGGACCCGGCGCATCCCGGACTTCGTGAAGCTCGCGGACGCGTACGGGTGCGAGGGCATCCGCGTGGAGCGCGAGGACGAGGTCGACGCCGCGATCAAGCGGGCGCAGGAGATCGACGACCGCCCCGTGGTGATCGACTTCCAGGTCTCGCGCGACGCCATGGTGTGGCCGATGGTCGCCGCCGGCGTGCCGAACGACGACATCCAGTACGCGCGCGGCATCTCGCCGGCGTGGGACCGAGAGGACTGAGACCCATGTCGCGTCACACCCTGTCCGTGCTGGTCGAGAACAAGCCCGGCGTCCTCACCCGCGTGACCGCGCTGTTCGCGCGTCGCGCGTTCAACATCCACTCCCTGGCCGTCGGGCCCACGGAGCACGAGGAGATCTCGCGCATCACCGTGGTGGTCGACGTCGAGGAGCACCCGCTCGAGCACGTGACGAAGCAGCTCAACAAGCTGATCAACGTCATCAAGATCGTCGAGCTCGACCCCGAGTCGTCCGTGCAGCGCGAGCTCCTGCTCGTCAAGGTGCGGGCCGACCAGGCCACCCGCGCGGGAGTGCTCGAGGTCGTCGACCTCTTCCGCGCCCACGTCGTGGACGTCGTCCCCGACACGGTCGTCATCGAGGCGACCGGGACCGCCGCCAAGCTGTCCGCGCTGCTCAGCGCGCTCGAGCCGTACGGCGTCCGCGAGATCGTGAAGTCCGGCACGCTCGCCGTGGGCCGCGGCTCGCGGTCCATCACCGACCGAGCACTGGAGCGTGTGCGCACGGCCTGAGGCCGAGCGCGTACCGTCACCCCCGAACCACCACAGCAGTACCGAGACCCGAGGAGCATCACCGTGGCTGAGCTGTTCTACGACGACGACGCCGACCTGTCCATCATCCAGCAGCGCAAGGTCGCGGTCATCGGCTACGGCAGCCAGGGCCACGCGCACGCGCTGAACCTGCGCGACTCGGGCGTCGACGTCCGCGTCGGCCTGCGCGAGGGCTCCGGCTCCGCGAAGAAGGCCGAGGACGAGGGCCTGCGCGTGCTCACCGTCGCCGACGCCGTCAAGGAGGCGGACGTCGTCGTCATCCTCGCGCCGGACCAGGTGCAGCGGCACGTGTACCGCGACGAGATCGCCCCGAACCTCAACGAGGGTGCGGCCCTCGTCTTCGGGCACGGCTTCAACATCCGCTTCGGCTACATCAAGCCCGAGGCCGGCCACGACGTGCTCATGGTCGCCCCCAAGGGCCCGGGTCACCTCGTGCGCCGCGAGTACGTCGACGGCCGCGGCGTGCCGGTGATCGTCGCCGTCGAGCAGGACGCGTCGGGCTCCGCCTGGGAGCTGGCCCTGTCCTACGCGAAGGGCATCGGCGGCCTGCGTGCCGGCGGCATCAAGACCACCTTCACCGAGGAGACCGAGACCGACCTCTTCGGCGAGCAGGCCGTGCTGTGCGGCGGTGCCTCGCAGCTGGTCCAGTACGGCTTCGAGACGCTGACCGAGGCGGGCTACCAGCCCGAGGTCGCGTACTTCGAGGTGCTGCACGAGCTGAAGCTGATCGTCGACCTCATGGTCGAGGGCGGCATCGCCAAGCAGCGCTGGTCCGTCTCCGACACGGCCGAGTACGGCGACTACGTCTCCGGCCCGCGCGTCATCGACCCGCGCGTCAAGGAGAACATGAAGGCCGTCCTCGCGGACATCCAGAACGGCGCCTTCGCCGAGCGCTTCATCGCCGACCAGGACGCCGGGGCCCCCGAGTTCACCGCGCTGCGCGAGAAGGGCGAGGCGCACCCGATCGAGACCACCGGCCGCGAGCTGCGGAAGATGTTCTCGTGGATCAAGCCCGCTGACTCCGACTACACGGAGGGCAGCGCCGCTCGCTGACCCACACCGTCAGCAGCGACGCGCGCGGCCGTCGTCCCCCACCCGGGGACGGCGGCCGCACGTGCGTCCGGACGTCGCTGAGGTAGTGCGGGGCGTGCCGAGGTAGTACTGCCTGTCAGTCGAGGAGGCCGGCCCAGCGGCGGGCGACGTCGACCAGCTCCACGCGGTGGAGGGCGTCGACGTCGGCCAGCCGGTGCCAGGCGACGTCGTCCGTGGACCCGTCGGCCTCGACGGTGAGGTCGCCGCCCACGACGTGCGCGCGGTAGACGATGCGGATGCCGTGCAGCGGTTCCGCGGGCGGAGTGCCGTTCACGACGAACCGCCGCTCGGCGGGGATGACGATGCTGTCGACCCCGAGGATCCCGTCGAGCTCGACGTCGTACCCCGTCTCCTCCCGCAGCTCGCGGACGGCGGCGGCCTCCGGGTGCTCGCCGGGGTCGATGCCCCCGCCGGGCAGCGTCCAGCCGGACCCACCGCCCTCGTTCCAGTGGGGGAGCAGGATCCGGTCTCCGTCGACGACGACGGCGTAGGCGGCGATACGCGTGAACATCCGGACATCGTGGCAGAGGGCGCCTGCCGGGTGGGGCATGGCCTGGCAGGATGGTGAGCATGAGCGACGACGCGAACCCCGGGCTGGACTCCGAGCAGGCCGACAGCATCACCGAGTTCTGGGACGTCGCGCGCCCTAGCGCCGGCCGCACCAGCCACGGCGGCGCCGTGGGGGAGCGCTCCGAGAACGTGGTGCCGCCGCCCGCCTGGTCGTTCGGCGACTCGCCGGAGCTGGCCGACGAGCTGCTGGGGCTGGTGCTCGACGGCGTGAAGACGGGCACCGCCGCCGCGGTCTGGGAGTACGAGGCCGCCGACGAGCCGCTACCCCGCAAGGGCGACCTGTCGATCGTGCTCGACGGCGCCGGCGCGCCGCGACTCCTCATCAGGACGACCGAGGTCGAGACCGTCCCCTTCGACGAGGTGACCGCCGAGCACGCCGCCGCCGAGGGCGAGGGTGACCGCACTCTCGCGTCCTGGCGGGAGGAGCACGAGCGGTACTGGCGGCGCACGCTCGCGCAGGTCGGTCGCGAGTTCGACCCGACCATGCCCGTGGTGTGCGAGCGGTTCAAGGTGCTCTACCGCGCCTGACACCGGCCCACGCCCGGCCCCTCCGATCCGTCCGACCCGCCCCGTCCGACCTGCTCAGGTCAGAACGGCGGGCCGTTCGGCATCGCGTCCGGTGGGCCGTCGGGACGGACGTTCGGTGGGCCGTTCTCGGGCGTCTCGGGCGTCTCGGGGATGTCGGGACCGTGGGGCGGGTGCCGGTGCCGCGTCGTGTCGACGGGTTCGGGTGCGGTGACGTATCGGCGTCCGGTGGGGGAGGTCCATTCGAGGGTGCCGCCCCAGTTGCTGGTCTCTCTCTGCGTGACCTGCCATCGGGTCCGGTGTTTCGTCACGTGGTGTCGACGGCACAGCGCGGCGAGGTTGGTGGCGCTGGTGGTGCCGCCGTGGGCCCAGGCGGTGGTGTGGTCGAGGTCGGCGTGGGCGGCGGGGTGGGTGCAGCCGGGGAAGCGGCAGGTGGTGTCGCGTGCGCGGACCAGGGCCTTGAGGTCGGCGGGGACGGCATAGGTGGTGCGTCCGACGGACAGGACGGTGCCGGTCTCGGGGTGGGTGAGGATCCGTCTGAGTGAGGGCGCGAGGGCGGTGAGCTGGCGGGCGGTGTCGGGGTCGATCGGCACCCGACCGTCGAGGACAGCCGGGGCGTCGGTGAGCCCGAGCAGGGTCAGGACCGGGATCGTGACGGTGACCTGGGGTCGGATCGAGCGGGCGAGAGCTGCCAAGGCGCTGTGCTGGTGAAGCAACCGGTCGAGGTCATCACCGGTCTCCGTGTGTTCGAGGTCGGCCGAATCCGCACGCTGGCCTTCTGGCGGTGCTTCGTGCTGCCCGTCGGGCTGGCCCCCGTGCTGGTCAGGGTGCCGGCGAGTGTCCTGTCGGGTGTGCCGCGGGCCAGGGCCGGGCACGGCCGCGACATCGAGAGTGCCGTCGTCCAGGAGGAGGGCGGCGAGGGCGTCGGCGCGGGCCTGGGCGAAGGTGCGGTGCTCACCGCTGCCGCTGTGGCTCCCGCCGGCGCTGCCGTTGCTGCTGGTGAGGTGGTGGGCGGTGCGGGTGAGGCGGTCGTACGCGGCGTGCGCCAGGGGTGCGGGCAGGTGGGCGGTGATCCAGGCCATGCCGTCGCGGCCGTCGTCGAGCCAGACGGCGCGCCGCTGGGTAGCTTCGGTGTGGCGGACGTCGGCGGGAGTGGGGTGGGCCGTCTCGCGGGCTCGGCGTGCGCGGCGTCCGGTCTGTGTGGGCGTGCACGTGACGCGGCCGGTGTCGCGGTCGAGGATCGTGGCCAGGACGGCCTGCTCCACGGATGCGGATTCCTCGGGGCTCAGGTCGGCGACGTGTGTGGAGATGGCCGTGGCGTGCGCCCAGGACAGGTGGCCGTCGTGCAGTGCACGCAGGGTGCCTGGGGCCTTGTCGGTGAGGGTGACGGCGTGGTCGGTCAGGGTGCCCGCGGCGTGCTCCCCGATCCGGAGGGCAGTGGCGATCTCGGCGGTCACGGCGCGGTGGGCGAGCTCGAGCCTGCGAGCGGAGGGTGCGCGCCTGGCGGTGGGGTCGTCCTGGTCGAGCAGGTCGGTCTCCAGCGCCTCGGCCAGGCCAGCGGCCAGTGCGAGCAGGACGGCCCGCTCGGCGTGCAGGGTCGCGATGTCGGTGTCGTTCGCGGCGAGCTGGTCCAGCACCCGGTCCAGGTCTGCCAGCGTCGGCCGCCCTGCCAGTGGCTGGCGGTCCGTCGACGCCTGCGGCCGCTCGACGTCATGGCCGCCGGTGTCATCCCCGCCCGCGGCGTGTCGGCCGGATGGCTGGTGGCGCCGCGACTCTTCCTCGAGCAGCTCGCCGATCGACGGGTTCCGGGGCATCGCGGCGAGCCGGTCCGCCTCTGCCCGCAGGTCCACCGAAGAGCCCGCGCGATCGCCGACGTAACCCGGAGCACCGGCATCGGTGCCGTTCACGGGGTCGGGGAGCGTCGTCGTCATGCCCTCACCCTAGCGATATTCGAACACCTGTTCTAGGCCCTCTCGGGAATCTGTGGACAACCAATGTCGATTGACGGCGGCGAGAGAGCTTCGGCAGGTCGGCGCCGATCGTGTCGTCCGGGAGGCAGGATGGGGCGATGTCCGCCGCGCCGACGTCCGTCGCCATCCGCCCCGCCACCGCTGACGACGCGTCGGGGTGCGCCTTCGTGCACCACGCGTCATGGGTGGAGACCTACTCCGCGCTGCTCCCGGCCGAGCACTGGGAGTCCGACACGCTCGAGCGGCGGACGGCCACCTGGCGGCGTTGGCTCGCCGGCGAGCTGACCGTCACGGTGGCGGAGGAGGGCGGTCGGATCGTCGGGATCGCGTTCGTGAACGCGGGACGGCCGGTCGGAGCGCACCCGCCGGTCCGGGACCGGGAGCTCTGGCTGCTCTACGTGCTGGCCGCGCACCACGGGACCGGTGTCGGCCAGGCGCTGCTCGACGCCGTGCTGCCGCCGGGGGCGTCGGCCCAGCTCTGGGTCGCCGAAGACAATCCGCGGGCGCGACGCTTCTATCGTCGCAACGGGTTCCGGCCTGACGGTGCGCGGGACGTCGACGCGCAGTCCGGGATCGCCAGCGTCCGCTGCGTGCGTTGACCGGGACCCAGGGCTCTGTGCGTGACCTGCGAGGTCCCCGGCCGACGTGTCCGAGGAATGAGATTTCTGTCCGCATCATGACCCGGCGGGCTTAGGCTCGGCCCATGACGCGGAGCATCGACCTGGCAGTGGTGGCCGGCGACGGCATCGGCACGGAAGTCGTGGAGCAGGGCCTGGCGGTCCTCGAGGCGGCGGTGGCCGGTTCGGACGTCAAGATCTCCACCACCGAGTTCGACCTGGGGGCGCGCCGCTGGCACGCGACCGGCGAGACGCTCACGGACGCCGACCTCGAGGCCATCAAGCAGCACGACGCGATCCTGCTGGGCGCCATCGGCGACCCGAGCGTGCCGTCGGGCGTGCTGGAGCGCGGCCTGCTGCTCAAGCTCCGCTTCTCGCTGGACCACTACGTGAACCTCCGCCCGGGCAAGCTGTACCCCGGCGTGACCAGCCCCCTGGCGAACCCCGGCGACGTCGACTTCGTCGTCGTGCGAGAGGGCACCGAGGGCCCGTACGTCGGCAACGGCGGCGCGCTGCGCGTCGGTACCCCGCACGAGATCGCGACCGAGGTGTCGGTCAACACCGCCTTCGGCGTGGAGCGCGTCGTGCGCGACGCCTTCGCCCGCGCGCAGGCCCGCCCGCGCAAGCACCTCACGCTGGTGCACAAGCACAACGTGCTGGTGCACGCCGGCCACCTGTGGCGCCGCACGGTCGAGGCCGTCAACGCCGAGTTCCCGGACGTCACCACGGACTACCTGCACGTGGACGCCGCCACGATCTTCCTCACGACGAACCCGTCGCGGTTCGACGTGATCGTCACCGACAACCTGTTCGGTGACATCCTCACGGACCAGGCGGCCGCCATCACGGGCGGCATCGGGCTCGCCGCGTCGGCGAACATCAACCCCGACCGCACGGCGCCGTCCATGTTCGAGCCGGTGCACGGCTCGGCGCCGGACATCGCCGGCCAGGGCAAGGCCGACCCGACCGCCACCGTGCTGTCGGTGTCCCTCCTGCTCGACCACCTCGGCCTCACCGAGGAGAGCGCTCGCGTGGAGGCCGCCGTCGCGGCCGACCTCGTCGAGCGCGGCGACCGAGTACGCACGACGGCCGAGGTCGGGCGCGACCTCGCCGCGCGCGTCAACGGCTGACGACAGCCCCACCGTCGTCAGCCGGACGGCGCGGCGCCACCCGCGCCGCGCCGTCGGACGCGTCGTCCGAGCCACCGCCCGCCCCGGCCGTCATTCCCCCGTCGATCACCCGACATCCACTTCTGTCCGGGTGACCGCTGTGGTCGGAGCGACGCCGGTGCCCATGAGGTGCACGGTCGTGGAAAACTACAGGGGTCACCCGGTGAAAGGCCCCCGATCATGACCACTTCCAGCACCACTCCGTCCACGTCGAGCAGCACGTCGAACAGCGGCGCGCCGGGCATCCTCCCGGCCGAGCTCGAGGACCTCGTCGCCCTGTTCGACGTGCGCGCCACGGACACCCCCACGCCGGACGCCGAGCGCGAGGCCGCGCTGCAGGCGCCGAAGTTCGGCACCGTGTTCTCCGACCACATGGCCCGCATCAGCTGGCGCCGGGGCGACGGCTGGCTCGACCGCCGCATCGAGAAGTACGGTCCGCTGCAGCTCGACCCCGCGACCGCCGTCCTGCACTACGCGCAGGAGATCTTCGAGGGGATGAAGGCGTACCGGCACGCGGACGGCTCCGTGTGGACGTTCCGCCCGGACGCCAACGCGGCCCGCTTCGCGCGCTCGGCGCACCGCCTGGCCCTGCCGGCGCTGTCGGTGGACGACTTCATCGGCTCGATCGCGGCGCTCGTGCGCACCGACATCGACTGGGTGCCGTCCGGCGAGGACTTCAGCCTCTACCTGCGGCCCTTCACGTTCGCGTCGGAGGCCTTCCTCGGGGTGCGCCCCACGAACGAGGCGGAGTACCTCGTCATCGCCTCGCCCGTCGGCCCGTACTTCGCGGGCGGCGTGAAGCCGGTGTCGATCTGGATCGACACGCACTACCACCGCTCCGGCCCGGGCGGCACGGGCGACGCGAAGTACGGCGGCAACTACGCGGCGAGCCTGCTGCCGCAGCAGCTCGCCGGCGAGAAGGGCTTCGACCAGGTCTGCTACCTCGACGCGACCACGAACACGTCCCTCGAGGAGCTCGGGGGCATGAACGTGTTCGTCGTCATGGCGGACGGCTCGGTGCACACCCCGGAGCTCACGGGCTCGTTCCTCGAGGGCGTCACCCGCTCGTCCATCCTGCAGCTCGCCACGGACCGCGGGCACCAGGCCGTGGAGCGGCGCATCCCGCTCGCCGAGGTCGTCGCCGGCCTCCAGGACGGCACCGTGCGCGAGATCTTCGCCTGCGGCACGGCGGCGGTCATCACCCCCGTCGGCCGGCTCGCGGGCGACGAGTTCGACCTGCAGGTCTCGGGCGGGCAGCCCGGGGAGCTCACCATGGCGATCCGTGACGAGCTCACCGACATCCAGTACGGCCGGGCCGCGGACCGGCACGGCTGGATGCGCCGCCTCGCCTGACCACCCGCACCGCGGCACGCCTGACGGGGAGGAGCCGTCGCCACGATGCCCACGCCGATCACGCTCGAGGAGCTGGGCCGCACCACGCTCGCGCGCCAGCAGCTGCTCGCCCGCTCCGACGACGGCGTCCCCGCCGTCGTCGGACGGGTGGGCGGCCTGCAGGCGCAGCACGCCGACATGCCGTACGTCGCGTTGTGGGCGCGGCGGGCCGGCCAGACGATCGGGGCGCTCGAGGAGGCCCTGACCGGCGGCGACGTGGTGAAGGCGACCGTCATGCGGTCCACCCTGCACGTGGTGCCGAGCGCGGACTGGCCCCTGCTCGACGCCGTCTCGGCGGAGCAGCGGCTGGCGGCCTGGCGGGCGAGCGCCCGACGGGCCGGCGTCGACCTCGCGGGCCTCAACGCCGCCGTACGCGCGTACTGCGCCGAGCCCCGCACGCTCGACGAGGTGGAGGGTTTCGCGGCCGAGCAGTACCCCGGGGTCGACGCCGTCGCGGCGATCCCGGGCGGCGTGAGCCGCGCGTGGTGGCGGCTCGCGAGCGCGGGCGGCGGCCTCGTGCACGTGCCGCCGAGCGGGTTGTGGGGCTCCCACGTCGCGGCGCGCTACCAGGACGGCGCGCGCTGGCTCGCCGACCGGGTGCCGCACCCGCTTCCCGCGCTCCCGCCCGACGAGGCGCGGGCCGGGGCCGTGGAGAAGTACCTGCGGGCCTTCGGGCCGGCGTCCGCGCGCGACGTCGCGCGCGGTGTGGGGATCCGCGGCGTGGGCGCGCTGAAGCGGGCGCTCGCGCTGCTGGACCTGCGGACGTACGAGGCGCCGGACGGCCGCGACCTGGTCGACCTGGCCGACGCCGACGTCGTGCCCGGGGACGTGCCCGCGCCGGTGCGGCTCCTGCCGCGCTGGGACCAGCTGCTCGTGGCGCTGGACGAGCGGTCGCGGATCGTCGACCCCGAGCACGCCGGGCTCGTCTACCGGCGCAACGCCGACGTGCTCCCCACCCTCTGGGTGGACGGCCGGGTCGCCGGCACCTGGACCCTGGACGTCGACGCCCGCCGTGCCACCGTGCACCTCGAGCCGTTCGGCGCAGACGCGTGGGCGCACCATCGTGAGGAGCTGGAGGCGGAGGCGGGCTCGTTGCTCGACCTCGCCGCGGCCGACGCGCCGGAACGCGAGATCACCTGGGCGGCTGAGGGCGCACGAGAGTCCGGCCGAGCACGCCGGTGAGCATCGCCGAGACGGCGACCCCCATCACGATCCACACGAAGGCGGTCACGACCGCCGAGGCGGCGTCGCCGGGGCCCGTGAACGCGAGGGCGGCGAGGATCACGGTGACCAGCGCGACCAGCCAGCCGAAGAACATCCGCGGTCGCGGCACGACACGGACGAGCAGCAGGAGCACCACGGCCGCGAGCAGGGCGAAGAGCGCGCCGGTCAGCGCCCAGGCCAGCCCCGGCGCGTCCGGCAGCACGCGGGACGGACCCAGCAGGCCGACGTCGAACGCGCTGTCGAAGACGACGGACGCGGCCAGGCCGAGCACGGCGCACACGACGACGGTCACGGCCGCCCCCGACCAGTAGCGGCCGCGGTCCAGCGCCAGCAGGCTGCGCGACGTCGGGGCCGGCGCGTCCCAGGCGTCCGCGGGCTCCGCCGTCGGCACCACGGACGGGGGCGGCGTGATGCCGCCCGGGGTCATGCCCGGGGTCATGCCCGGGGTCGCACCCGGGGTCGCACCCGGCGTCGACGCCGCGGGACCGCTCGGGTTCGTCGGGCCGCCTGGGGGCCGCGTGTCGGTCATCGGTGCTGCCTCCTGACGTCGGGACGGTGCCAGCCGACCACACCTCGGGTCCGGTCGCACGGGCGGGACGTCCGGTGCCACGCCGTGGACGGCCTGTCGGTGCGCCTCGCGGGTGTGGCACCATGTGGCCCATGACACGCCTCGCGCACCAGCGTCGCTCGCTCATCATTCCGTAGCGCGTCCGGCCACCCGCCGGACGCGCAGACCTTCCGTACCCCGGGGGGTCTTTTTTGTTGACCAGCACGCTCAGCTTCTGACCTGGGGAGTCCCGCATGACCGCCACCCCGTTCCACGTGTACGACACCACCCTGCGCGACGGCGCGCAGCAGGAGGGCATGAACCTCTCCGTGGCGGACAAGCTGGCGATCGCGCCGCTGCTGGACGAGCTGGGGGTCGGCTTCATCGAGGGCGGCTGGCCGGGCGCCGTGCCCAAGGACACCGAGTTCTTCCGCCGGGCGGCGAAGGAGCTGGAGCTGAAGAACGCGGTGCTCGCGGCGTTCGGCGCCACGCGCAAGGTGGGCACCCGCGCGTGGGACGACCCGCAGGTGCGAGCCCTGCTCGACTCCGAGGCGCCGGTCGTGACGCTGGTGGCGAAGTCGGACGTGCGGCACGTGGAGCGCGCGCTGCGCACCACCCCCGACGAGGGCCTCGCGATGGTCGCGGACACGGTCGCGTTCCTCGTGGGCGAGGGCCGCCGCGTCGTGGTGGACGCCGAGCACTTCTTCGACGGCTACCGGTTCGACCCGGTGTGGTCCCTGGCGGCGGCGGAGGCGGCGTTCGAGGCGGGCGCCGAGGTGGTCACGCTGTGCGACACGAACGGCGGCATGCTGCCGCACTGGGTGACCGACGTCGTGACCGAGGTGCGTGAGGCCCTGGGGCTGCCCCACGGGCGGGAGGCCGTCGCGGGGGACCGGCTGCTCGGCATGCACGCCCACAACGACTCGGGCTGCGCCGTCGCGAACACCCTCGCCGCCGTGTCGGCCGGGGCCTGGCACGTGCAGGGCACGGTCAACGGCTACGGCGAGCGCACGGGCAACGTGGACCTCGTCACCGTCGTCGCGAACCTCGAGCTCAAGCACGGCCTGCGCACGCTCGCGGGCGACGGCCTGGAGGAGGCGACGCGCATCGCGCACGCGGTCGCCGAGATCACCAACATCTCGCCGTACGCGCGCCAGCCCTACGTCGGGGCGAGCGCCTTCGCCCACAAGGCGGGCCTGCACGCGAGCGCGATCAAGGTCGACCCCGACCTGTACCAGCACATCGACCCCACCGCCGTCGGCAACGACATGCGCATGCTGGTGTCCGACATGGCCGGGCGCGCGTCGATCGAGCTCAAGGGCCGCGAGCTGGGCTACGACCTCAGCGGCCAGGGCGAGCTGCTCACCCGCGTCACGACGCGGGTCAAGGACGCCGAGGCGCAGGGCTACACCTTCGACGCCGCCGACGCGTCGTTCGAGCTGCTGCTGCGCGAGGAGCTCCTCGGCACGCGGCAGGCGTACTTCCGCGTCGAGAGCTGGCGGACCATCGTCGAGACCGTCGCCGGCGGGCCGGGTCACGACCCGGGTCATGACGCGGGGAGCAGGGACGCCGACGCGGTCGCCGAGGCGACGGTCAAGCTGCACGCGGGCGGAGAGCGCGTCGTCGCGACCGGCGAGGGCAACGGCCCCGTGAACGCCCTCGACCAGGCGCTGCGCAGCGCGCTCACCCGCGTCTACCCGCAGATCGAGAAGTTCGAGCTCATCGACTTCAAGGTGCGCATCCTCGACGCCCAGCAGGGCACCGACGCCACCACGCGCGTGCTGGTCGAGACGACGGACGGGCAGCACTCGTGGTCCACCGTGGGCGTGGGCCCGAACGTCATCGAGGCCGCGTGGGAGTCGCTCATCGACGCGTACGTGTACGGCCTCCTGCACGCGGGCGTCGAGGCGCGCTGACCCGGCGGGGCGTCAGCGCGTGCTGCGGCTGCCGTTCGTCAGGCGGTGCGGCCGGACGGCCTCGTACGTCGCCTTGAGGGCGGCCGTCGTCCGGTCGTAGCGGCGCTGCGCCACGCGGACGAAGAGGAAGTCGACGATCGCGAGCTGGGCGATGCGGCTCGACATGGCGCCGGAGCGGAACTGGGTCTCGCGCGCCGTCGTCGCGAGGACGACGTCGGCCACCTCGGCCAGGGGCGACGCCGGGAAGTTCGTCACGGCCACGGTGGTGGCGCCCGCGTCGCGCGCGAGGGTGAGCGCCTGGACGGTCTCCATGGTGGTGCCGGTGTGCGAGACCGCCACGGCGACGCAGCCCTCGTCCAGCAGCGCCGCGGACTGGAGCTGGCCGTGCAGGTCGACCGGGGCGAAGCAGGCGATGCCGATGCGGGTGAGCTTCTGGCCGAGGTCCTGCGCCGTGAGGCCGCTCGACCCGACGCCGTAGACGTCCACGCGGGGGGCGGACGCCACGGCCTCGACGGCGTGCTCCAGCGCGTCGAGGTCGAGCATGCGCGCCGTCTCCTCGATCGTCCGGGCCTCGTGGAAGGCGATCTTGGACACGACGTCGGTGGCGGTGTCGGTCCGGTTGATCTCCCCCTCGGCGATGCCGGAGCGCTCCAGCTCGACGGCGCGGCGGCTCGTGGCCTGCGCGAGGTCGATGCGGAACTCGGGGTAGCCGGCGTAGCCGACGGCGCGGCAGAACCGGACGACCGTCGCCTGCGACGTGCCCGCGCGCGCGGCGAGCTCGGTGATGGTGGCGCCGACGACGCCGGGCGGGTCGTCGAGCACGACCGCGGCGATCCGCGCCTCCGCGGGCCGCAGCGTGGGCAGCGCCTGGCGGAGCCTGACGAGGACGTCACCGTTCATGCGCGGTTCTCCTTCCCGGCGGTCGCCGGAGACGTGCGGGGGGTGGCACCGGTGGCACCGGTGGCACGGACGGTGAGCCACGTGTCGTGGGGTTCCACGAGGCCGCCGTCGCGCGGGTCGACGAGGGAGCGTGCGAGGCGCAGCGCGCCGTCGAGCGGGGTCCCGTCGGCGGGGACGACCCGCACGTCGGGGCGCAGGGCGGACAGCCGCGCCCTGAGCGGGGTGGTGACGGGGTCGCCGATCTGGAGCACGCCGCCCGTGACGGCCGCCAGCGGCGGGATGCCCGGCCGCAGCGCGGCGGCGAGGCTCTCCGCGAGGTGGGTGCCGGCGTCGTGCAGGATGGCGGTCGCGACGAGGTCGCCCGCGCGGGCGGCGTCGGCGACGGCGGGGGTGAAGGACGCGAGGACGTGCGCGCGGTCGGGGCGCCCGTACAGCGCGGCGGGCCAGCCCTCGACGGGGCCGAACCGTTCGAGCGCGGCGGCGAGCAGCGTGGGCGAGGCGGGCCCGGGGCGCCCGTCGTGGGTCGCGACCGCGGCGCGCAGGCCGTGCGCGCCGATCCACGAGCCGGAGCCGAGGTCGCCGAGCAGGTGGCCCCAGCCGTCGGCGCGGTGCCACCGGCGCCGCAGGTCGGTGGCGAGGACGATGGCTCCCGTGCCGACGGCGGCGACGGCGCCGGGCCGGCCGCCGAGGGCTCCGAGGTGCGCGGCGAGCGCGTCCGCGGCGACGGCCGTGGCGGAGGCGCCCGCGGCTCGCAGCACGCCGTGCACGGCGCCGGGGTCGGGCACGAGCGAGGGGAGGCCGGTGACCGACACTGCGGCTGCGGCGACGCGCAGTCCAGGCTGCCGCACCGCGAGGGCGTCCATCAGCTCGGCCACGACGTCTGCCGCGTCGCTCCCGGAGGCGGTGATGCGGACCGGGCGGCCGGTGAGCGTGATCGGCGCACCGGCCGGGTCGCCCGCTCCGTGCACGGGCGCGGCGACGAGGCGGGCGCCGCTGCCGCCGACGTCCACGGCGACGACGTGCTCGGGCGCGAGGGGGACGTCGGGGCCGGTCACGGGACCCAGTGTGGCAGCGATTTTCTCAGGCTGGGCAACTCACAAAAAGAATCTCGCCCACGCTGCTCCCTGGCACGGCTACCGTAAGGACGTGCATGGTGAGTACAAGGTTCCCGGTGGCAAGCTCGTGACGGTCGACCTCGACGTGCGCGACGGGTTGCTCGCCGACGTCAGGCTCAGCGGCGACTTCTTCCTCGAGCCCGACGACGCGCTGGAGGTCATCGACGCCGCCCTCGCCGGGCTGCCGCGGGAGACGTCCACGAGCGAGCTGGCCCGGGCGGTGGACGACGGGCTGCGGATCGCCGAGCAGGACGGCCGCGTGGCCGGCGCCGTGACGATGGTGGGCTTCGACGCCTGGGCGGTCGCGGTCGCGGTCCGCCGCGCCCTCGGGCTCGCCACCACGTGGGACGACCACACGTTCGAGGTGCTGCGCCCCGGCCCGCTGCCCCCGGCGACGCTCGCCGCCCTGGACCAGGTGCTCACCGAGGAGCTGGCCGAGGGGCGTCGCGGGCCCACGCTGCGGTTCTGGGACTGGAACGAGCGGGCCGTGTTCATCGGTTCGTTCCAGTCGCTGCGCAACGAGGTGGACCCGGCGGGCGTGCGCGAGCACGACGTCACGGTCGTGCGGCGCATCTCCGGCGGCGGCGCCATGTTCATGGAGGCCGGCAACTGCGTGACGTTCTCCCTGGTCGTGCCGGCGTCGCTCGTGGACGGCCTGTCGTTCGAGCAGTCGTACGCGTTCCTCGACTCGTGGGTGCTGGGCGCGCTGCACGACGTCGGCGTCGAGGCGTACTTCTCCGGCATGAACGACGTCGCGTCCCCGGCGGGCAAGCTCGCGGGCTCGGCGCAGAAGCGGCTGGCCGGCGGGGCCGTGCTGCACCACATGACGATGGCGTACGACATCGACAACGCGAAGATGCTCGAGGTGCTGCGCATCGGCCGCGAGAAGCTCTCCGACAAGGGCACCACGAGCGCCAACAAGCGCGTCGACCCGCTGCGGTCGCAGACCGGCATGTCGCGCGACGAGATCCTGGACGCCTTCGAGGCGCACTTCAAGGCCCACCACCGGACCGTGGACTCCGAGCTGCGGCCCGAGGAGCTGGCGCGCGCCGAGGAGCTGGTCCGCACGAAGTTCGCCGACCCGGCCTGGATCAACCGGGTGCCCTGAGCGCCGGCTCCGCCGCCTGCACCGCCCCCGTACCGACCGCGACGCGCCGACGAGGTCACCGTCGCGTCACGAATTGGTGCGGGGGCTTTCGTTATCCTGGTGCGGTCAGTTATCTTCCTCATGAAGCGATGCTCCGGAACTTCCTTTCAGGCCGGGGCGGCGCTCGCGATCACCACGGCGATCAGCACGACAAGCGAGACGACGACGTCACGCCGGACGACGAGGACGTCGACAGGACATGACCGCGAGGACGGCGCGCGACCGCGACAACGGCGGCGGTGCGTGCCACGGAGGGCGGCCCAGCGGCCGCCGGGGGAGGACGATGATGCGTCGAGAGATGTGGACCCGCAGGAACGTGGGGGCCGTGGCCACCGCGGCACTGGTGGCGCTCGGCGTCGCCGCGTGCGGCAGCGGAGGCTCCGGCGACGACGGCGGCGACGGGACCGTCGACGGCGAGGGCAAGACCCTCGACGTCTGGATCATGCAGGGCACGAACCCCAGCGCCGACGACTTCTTCGACGAGGTCGGTACCGCCTTCAAGGAGGAGACGGGCGCGGAGCTGAACGTCGAGTTCGTCGAGTGGGCGGACGCGCACGACCGGTTCGTCACGTCGATCGCCGGCCAGACCACGCCCGACGTGGCGGAGACCGGCACCACCTGGACGCCGGAGTTCGCCGACGCCGGCGCGCTCGCGCCGCTGGACGACTACATCGAGCAGGCCGGCCTGGGCGACGACCTCGTGGAGGGCCTCGTCGAGGCGGGCACCTACGACGGGCAGCTGTACGGCATGCCCTGGTACGCCGGCGTCCGCTCGCTCGTGTACAACACGGAGATCTTCGAGCAGGCCGGCGTCGAGCCGCCCACGACCTGGGCGGAGATCGAGTCGGCGGCCAAGGCCATCAAGGAGAAGTTCCCGGACAAGACGGCGGTCGCGGTGCCGGGCGACGCCGAGTTCACGGTGTACCCGTGGGTCTGGGGCGCGGGCGGCGAGGTCGCGACGCTCGACGGCGACACCTGGACGTCCGGGCTCGACAGCCCCGAGTCCCAGGAGGGCCTGAGCTTCTGGACCGGGCTGGCCGCGGACGGCTACTCGTCGGCCGGCGCCACGACCTGGCGCGAGACCGACGTGCTCGACGCGTTCGCCCAGGGCGACGTCGGCATGGCGATCATGGGCTCCTGGACCCCGGGCGCGATCGTCGAGGCGAACAAGGACATGGAGGGCAAGTTCGCGGCCGTCCCGATCCCCGGCAAGGACGGCGGGATGTCGCCGTCGGTGCTTGGCGGCTCGCACCTGTCCGTCTTCGAGACGGCGGAGGACAAGGACCTGGCCTTCGCCTTCGTGGAGCTCATGACCACCGGCGAGTTCGCCACCAAGTGGGGCGAGCAGGCCGGGTACTTCCCGGGCCAGACGTCGCTGCTCGACGAGACGCTGAAGAGCACCGACCCGCTCGTGGCGCCGTTCGCGAAGCAGTTCGTCGAGGGCGGCGCGTCCGTGCCGGTGTCGCCGAACTTCGGCGCCGTGCAGGCCAAGCTGACGACGAGCACGATGATGCAGTCGATCCTCTCCGGGAGCGAGGACGTCGCGACGGCCAGCACGAAGGCGGCCGACGAGATGACGTCGCTGCTCAACGGTGGCAGCTGACGGATGACGAGCACCCTCCCCGTGGCGGTCCCCGCCGGGCCCGGGCAGCAGCCCGGGTCCGGCGGGCGCCGCCCGCTCGGCAAGTCCCTGCTCGCGCGGGTGCGGCCGTGGATGCTGCTGACGCCCGCGCTGCTCGTGCTGGCGGTGCTGCTCCTGTGGCCGCTGGTGCGGGTCGGGCTGTTCTCGCTGCAGGACTACGGCCTGAAGGAGATCGTCTCCGGCGAGCCGAACTGGATCGGCCTCGGCAACTACGTCGAGGTGTTCACGTCGTCCCAGCTGTGGACGGTCGTGCTGCCGAACACCGTGGTCTTCGCGGTGCTGTCGGTGTCCTTCACGGTGATCTTCGGCACCGCGGTCGCCGTGCTGCTGGCCTCGCTCGGCCGCGTCTGGCGCACCATCGTGTCCAGCGCGATCATGGCGGCCTGGGCGATGCCCGCCGTCACCGGCACGTACGTGTGGGTCTGGATCTTCGACGCCGACCGCGGCGTGTTCAACCACGTCCTCCAGGCGCTCGGGCTGCAGGACGCGCCCGTCAACTGGTTCACCGACCGCTGGTCGTTCTACGCGATCGTGCTGCTCAACGTGGTGCACCACGGCTTCCCGTTCGTCGCCATCACGGTGCTCGCCGGCCTGCTCGGCGTGCCGAAGGAGCTCCTGGAGGCCGCGGAGATCGACGGCGCCGGCGCCTGGCGGCGCTTCTTCTCGGTGATCGTGCCGCAGCTCAAGCAGATCTTCGCCGTCGTGATCATCCTGTCGACCATCTGGGACTTCAAGGTCTTCGCGCAGGTCTACCTCATGCCCGGCGGCGCCGGCAGCAACCGCGAGGTGCTCAACCTGGGCGTCTGGTCGTACACCGAGTCGTTCGGGCAGAACCGGTACGGCTTCGGCGCCGCGATCGCGGTGCTGCTCACGCTGCTGCTGCTCGGCATCACCGTCGCCTACGTGCGCACGATCCTGAAGGAGGAGGAGCTGTGAGCCGCCCCCGGACCGCGACCCAGGTGGGCAAGGGGGTCGCCGTCGCGCTGCTCCTGGCGTTCACGCTCTTCCCGGCCTACTGGATGCTCGTCAGCGCGCTCGACGGCAAGGCGGGGCGCGGGTCGTCCTTCCTGCCTGCCGAGCCGACGCTCGAGCACTTCCAGTTCGTCCTCACCGACGGCGGGTTCGACGTCTTCCTGCGCAACTCGCTGCTCGTGGCGCTCGCGACCGTGCTCGTCTCGTCGCTGCTCGCCCTGCTCGCCTCCGTGGCGGTGGCGCGCTTCCGCTTCAAGCTCCGCACCCAGGTGCTCATGCTGGTGCTGATCGTGCAGATGGTGCCGCTCGAGGCGCTCGTCATCCCGCTGTTCGTCCAGGTGCGCAACCTCGACCTGCTCGGCACGCTCACCGGCCTGGTCGTCGTGTACGTGGCGCTCGCGCTGCCCTTCGGCATCTGGATGCTGCGCGGGTTCGTCGCCGCCGTGCCGGTGGAGCTCGAGGAGGCCGCCTACCTCGACGGCGCCACCTGGGGCCGGATGTTCCGCTCCATCCTGCTGCCGCTGGTCGCGCCCGGCCTCGTGGCCACGAGCATCTTCAGCTTCATCACGGCGTGGAACGAGTTCGTCTTCGCGATGACGCTGCTCGGCGGCGAGACGCAGAACTACACCGTCGCCATCGGCCTGCGGTCGTTCTTCGGGCAGCACTCCAACGACTGGGGCGCGATCATGGCGGCCTCGACGATCATCACCGTGCCCGTGATGATCTTCTTCATCGTCGTCCAGCGCCGGCTCGCGTCCGGGCTGACGTCCGGGGCGGTGAAGGGGTGAACGACGTCCGGCGGGCCGTGCACGGGGTGCTGCTGCCCGGGTTCACGGGCACCACGCCGCCCGCCTGGCTGCTCGACGCCGCACGCGACGGGCTCGCGGGAGTGGTGCTGTTCGCGCACAACACCCCGGACCTCGCGACGACGGCTGCGCTGACGGCGCGCCTGCACGAGGCCGCGCCCGACCTGCTGGTCGCGACAGACGAGGAGGGCGGCGACGTGTCGCGGCTGGAGGCCGCGGACGGCTCGTCGCTGCCCGGCGCCGCGGCGCTCGGTGCGGTGGACGACCTGCGCCTCACAGGGGCCGCGGGCGAGGCGCTCGGCCGCCTGCTCGCGGCCGCAGGCGTCGACCTCGACCTCGCGCCGGTGCTCGACGTCGACACGCCCGGCAACCCCGTGATCGGGGTGCGGTCCTTCGGCACGGACCCCGAGGCGGTCGCGCGGCACGGCGTCGCGTTCGCCCGCGGCCTGCAGAGCGGCGGCGTCGGCACGTGCGCCAAGCACTTCCCGGGCCACGGCTCCACGACCGTCGACTCGCACCTCGCGCTGCCGGTCGTGGAGGCCGACGCCCGGACCCTGCACGGTCGTGACCTCGTGCCGTTCGCCGCGGCGTTCGCGGGCGGTCCCGGCGATGAGGGCCCCGCGGCCGACGCTCTCATGACGGCGCACGTCGTCGTGCCCGCGCTCGGGCCCGCGCCGGCGTCCCTCGAGCCCGCGGTGGCGGCACTGGCCCGGGAGCTCGGCCACGCCGGGCCCATCGTCACCGACGCCCTCGACATGCGCGCCGTGTCCGACGGCGCGGACGTCGGCGAGGCGGCCGTGCGCGCGGTCCAGGGCGGCGCGGACCTGCTGTGCCTGGGCACGACGACGGGACGGGACGACGAGGCGCTGTTCCGCTCCGCCGCCGACGCCCTCGTGGCCGCGGTCGACGCCGGCCGGCTGAGCCCGGACCGGCTCGTCGCCTCGCGGCGTCGGACGGACGTCCTGGTGCGGCGGCTGCGCGCCCGGCGGGCGTCCGGCGCGCCGGTCGCGGCCGAGGAGGCGCTCGCCGCGCTCGCGGCCGTGGGGGCAGAGGCGGCTCGCCGGGCCGTGCGCGCCGTCGGCCCGCGTGCCGTGCTCGACGGCGCGCCCGACGTCGTCGACCTGCGGCTGCGGCTCGACCACGCGGCCGGGCGCACCGCGCAGCACGTGCAGCGCGCCGTCCTCGCCCGCTGGCCCGACGCCGTCGTGCATGCGGCGCTCGACGACGACGCCGTCGAGGCGCTGCGGCGCCCCGGCGCCGCGCGGCCCCTGGTCGTCGTCACGCGCGAACCGGCCCCGGGCGGGGCGGAGCACGCGCGGCTCGCGGAGCTGCAGGCGGCCCGCCCCGATCTCGTCGTCGTGCACACGGGCGTCCCGGCCGCGGGGGAGCGGTGGCTCGCCGCGCTCCCGGGCGGCCTGCCCGCGACCGTCCTGGCCTGCGGCACCGGCCGGGCCAACGCCGAGGCCGCCGTGTCGCTCCTCGCGGGAGACCGCGAGCCGGAACCCACGGAGGCGGCGCGATGATCGTCATCGGTATCTCGTCCGGCACCAGCGTCGACGCGATCGACGCTGCCGCAGCGGACCTCGACCTGCGCGCCGACGGCACGCTGTCCCTGCGCCCGCTGGGCCACGCCGAGTACGCCTGGCCCGACCACCTGCGCCGGCGCATCCTCGCGGCGCTGCCGCCCGCCACCGTCGACCTGGGCGAGGTGTGCCAGCTGGACACGCTCATCGGCCAGGAGCTCGGCGCCGCCGCCCGGCGCGCCGTCGACGACCTCGCCGGCGGCGACGCGGACCTCGTGGCGTCGCACGGGCAGACCCTGCACCACTGGGTGGTGGCGGGCCGCGCGCGCGGCACGCTCCAGCTCGGCAACCCGGCCTGGATCGCCGAGCGGACCCGACGGCCCGTGGCGAACGACTTCCGGGTGGCCGACGTGGCCGCGGGCGGGCAGGGCGCGCCGCTGGTGAGCGTGCTCGACGCGCTCTGGCTGGGGCACGACGGGCCCGCGGGCACGGCGTACACCGCGGCGATCAACGTGGGCGGCATCGCCAACGTGACCGTCGTGGGCGCGCACGACGAGCCCGTGCTCGGCTGGGACACCGGGCCCGGCAACTGCCTGCTCGACGCCGCCGTGCAGCGGCTCACCGGGCAGCCGTTCGACCGCGACGGGGAGCTCGCCGCCCGCGGCGTCGTCGACCCCGTGGCCCTGGACGCGCTGCTCGACGAGCCGTACTACGCGCTGCCCGTGCCGCGGTCCACGGGTCGCGAGCTCTACGACGCCGAGTACGTCGCGACGCACCTCGCCGCCGCCGGCGTGCGGGCCGACCGGCTCAGCACGCCCGACCTGCTCGCCACGCTCACCGAGCTCACCGCCGCCACCGTGGCGCGCTCGCTCGCGGACCACGCGCCGGGCGGCACCGTCGAGCGGGTCGTGATCTCCGGCGGCGGCGCCCGGAACCCGGTGCTGCGCGACCGGCTGCGCGCGCGGCTCCCGGCGGGCACCGCCCTCGTGACCGCGGACGACCTGGGCCTGCCGTCGGACGCCAAGGAGGCGTACCTCTTCGCGCTGCTCGGCTTCCTCGGCGTGCACGGGCTGCCGGGCACCGCCCCCGGCCCGCACCGGCGCCAGGCCACCGGCGCCCGGCGGCCGGTGGTGCTGGGGTCGCTCACGCCGCCGCACCCGCTGCCCGTGGGCGCCGTCGGCGGCCCGGTGCGGCGCCTCGCGCTCACCACCGCGCCGAGCGTCCTGACCACTGCGCGCGACCTGACGAGAGGAAGCACCCGATGAGCGGAGCGATCGTGCCCGACCCCGCCGTGCCCGCGGACGACGTCCCCCCGGACGACGTGCTCGTCGTCGCGCGCCTCGCCTCGCCGACGGAGGAACGCAACCCGCGCACCACCGACATCGACCTGCTGCCGCCCGCCGACGTCGTGCGCCTCATCATGGACGAGGACGCCGGCGTCGCGAGCGTGGTGCGCGCCGAGCGGTTCCGCGTCACGCAGGCCGTGGAGCTGGCGGTCGAGGCGATCCGGGCCGGCGGCCGCGTGCACTACGTGGGCGCGGGGACGTCCGGGCGCCTCGGCGTGCTGGACGCCGTCGAGCTGCTGCCCACGTACGGCGTCGGGCCCGAGTGGTTCGACGCGCACCTCGCGGGCGGGCCCGACGCGATGACCGTCTCGGTCGAGGGCGCCGAGGACGACGCCGAGGCCGGCCGGCGCGACCTGGACCACGTCGGCCCGCACGACCTCGTCGTCGGGCTCGCGGCCAGCGGCCGCACCCCGTACGTCGGCGGGGCGCTCGACCTCGCCCGCGAGCGCGGAGCCCGCACCGCGCTCGTCAGCGCCAACCCGGCCGCGCCGCTGGCCGACCTGGCCGACGTCGCGATCCTGCTCGACACGGGCCCCGAGGCCGTCACGGGCTCCACGCGGATGAAGGCCGCCACCGCGCAGAAGATCGTGCTCAACACGTTCTCGACCGCCACGATGATCCGGCTCGGCAAGACGTACTCGAACCTCATGGTCGACGTCCGCGCGTCCAACGCCAAGCTCCGCGCCCGCCTCGTGCGGCTGCTGAGCCAGGCGACCGGCCTCGAGCCGGAGGTCTGCGCGCCCGTGCTCGCCGACGCCGGCGGGGACGTGCAGGTCGCGCTGGTCATGCTGCTGGCCGGAGTCGAGGTCGAGCACGCGCGCACCGCTCTGGCCGGCGGCGGCGGCGTCCGCGGCGCGCTCGCACGTCTCGGCGCCGCCCCGCCGAGGTAGTCCGAAACCTGCCGAGGTAGTCCGAAACCTGCCGAGGTAGTCCAAGACCTGCCGAGGTAGTCGCCGAGCCCGCGAGGTAGTTCGGACAAGAAGGACAACTCGTGCAGATCGCGCCCAGTCTGGGTGCGGCTCGGACTACCTCGGCGCGAGCTGGACTACCTCGGCAGGTCTTGGACTACCTCGCGGGGGTGGGGCGCGCGCCGAAGACGGCGGTGCCGACGCGGACGACGGTCGCGCCCTCGGCGACGGCGAGCTCGAGGTCGCCGGTCATGCCCATCGAGAGCTCGCGCGCGCCGCTCGTCCCCGGCGCCCCGCTGGCGAGGACGTCGTCGCGTACCGCGCGCAGCCGGGCGAAGCCGGCCCGCACGAGCGCCTCGTCGCGACGTTCGTCCAGGCGCGCGCCGATCGTCATGAACCCCGTCAGGCGCAGGCCTGGCATCGCGGCGACGTCGACGGCGAGCGCCGCCGCGTCCTCGGGCGCGACGCCGGACTTGCTCTCCTCGCCGGAGACGTTGACCTGCACCAGCACGTCGAGGGTGCGGCCGTCGCGCTCGCACCGCGTCGACAGGGCGCTCGCGAGGGCGAGGGAGTCCACGGAGTCGACAGCCGTGGCGGCGCCGAGCACCTGGTTGACCTTGTTCTTCTGCAGGTGGCCGATGAGGTGCGCCTCGACCCGCCCCGCGGCGACGAGGTCCGCGAGGGCGGGCGCCTTCGCGACGAGCTCCTGGACCCGGTTCTCGCCGACCAGCACCGGCCGGTCGTCGCTCGCGGCGGCGGCGAGGTCGAGCGCCGCCCGCACGCCGGCGAGCACGGTCTCGGCGTCCTGCGTCTTGGTGGCGAGCAGGACGCGCACCTCGCGCGGGTCGCGGCCGGCGGCGCGCGCCGCGTCGGCGACGCGGTCGTGGACGGTGGCCAGGCGTGCGGGGATCCCGGGACACTCGGTGGGCATGGGCGCCAGTCTACGAACGCCGCCGGCGGTACCGGGACGTGACCGACGTCGCACCGGCCCAGGGTCGCCTCAGGGGCATCCCGGGTGGTGCCGCGGCGGCCGGGGCGGCGAGGATGGTCGGGTGAAGGCCCTGCTCAACATCATCTGGCTCGTCTTCGGCGGCTTCTGGCTCGCGCTCGGCTATGCCGCCGCGGGCATCCTGTGCTGCATCACGATCGTCGCGATC
The DNA here is from genome assembly GCF_040632295.1 of Isoptericola sp. NPDC019482. Classification (NCBI taxonomy): domain Bacteria; kingdom Bacillati; phylum Actinomycetota; class Actinomycetes; order Micrococcales; family Promicromonosporaceae; genus Isoptericola; species Isoptericola sp. NPDC019482. The sequence goes on along the minus strand of NZ_JBEYBQ010000022.1, from coordinate 5,095 downwards.
CCGTGGGGCATCGCCTCGTTCCGTATCGCGGGCTACGCGCTGTGGCCGTTCGGCCGCACGGTCGTCGACAAGCCGGGCGCCGGCGGCTGGTCCGTGCTGGGCAACATCATCTGGATCGTCTTCGCTGGCATCTGGCTCACCATCGGGCACATCACGACGGCCGTCGCCCAGGCGATCACGATCATCGGCATCCCGCTGGCGATCGCGAACATCAAGATGATCCCGGTCTCGCTGCTGCCGCTCGGCAAGGACATCGTGCCCAGCGACGCCCGCTACCCGACCTACCAGCACTGACGCCGCACCGACCTCGCGACGCCGTGGCTCAGGCGCGGCCGATCGGCGCCGTCGTCCCACCCGTGAGACGCAGCAGGTCGTCCGGCGCGAGCGACACGTCCAGCCCGCGGCGCCCGCCGGACACGTAGACGACGTCGAAGCGTGCCGCGGACTCGTCGAGCACGGTCGCGTGCCGCTGCTTCTGCCCGAGCGGCGAGATGCCGCCCACCACGTAGCCGGTGGCGCGCTGCGCCGCCGCAGGGTCCGCCATCGCCGCCCGCTTGCCGCCGACGGCGCGGGCCAACGCCTTGAGGTCGAGGCTGCCGTCCACGGGCACGATGCCGACGACGAGCCGTCCGTCGACGTCCGCGAGGAGCGTCTTGAACACCTGGGCCGGGTCCGCGCCGAGCGCCTCGGCCGCCTCCAGGCCGTAGCTCAGGTCCGAGGCCGGGTCGTGCTCGTAGGTGTGCAGGTCGTAGGCCACGCCGGCGCGGTCGAGCGCGACGACCGCCGGCGTCCCGTGCGAGGCGTGCGGCTTGTTCTTCGACACCTTCTTCGACACGCCGCCGATTGTGCCTGAGTAGGGTGGTGCGGTGCTCCTCCTTCTCGTCCTCGCGATCCTGGTGGGAGGGGCTCTCCAACGGGTCACCGGCATGGGCTTCGGGCTCGTCGCCGGGCCGTTCATCGTGCTCCTGGTGGGCCCGCTCGAGGGCGTGCTCTTCGTGAACCTGGCCGGCGCCATCGCCTCCGCGCTCATCCTGGGCCGGGTCGCGCGGGACGTGGACTGGCGGCGGTACGCCTGGCTGGCCGTCACGTCGGTGGCCGTCATGGTCCCCGCCGCGCTGCTGCTGCGCGACGCGAGCCGCGCGGCGCTGGAGGTCGCCGTCGGGGCGCTGGTCGTCGTCGCCATGACGCTCGCCGTGGTCACGACCCGGTTGCGTCGGGGCGGCCGTCACCCGGTGCGGCCGGAGGCGCGTGCGCCGCTCGTCGTCACGGGCGTCGCCAGCGGGGTGGGCAGCGTGGCCGCGGGCATCGGCGGCCCGCCCGTGGCGATCTACTCCGTGCTCAGCGGCTGGGACCCGCGCGGGTTCGCCGCGACGGCGCAGCCGTTCTTCGCCACCAACGCGCTCGCCGCGCTGGTCGCCAAGCTGACTCTCACCGACGCGACCTTCCCGCCCTTCGCCGCCTGGCAGTGGATCGTCGTCCTGGCCGCGATCGTGGCCGGCCTGGTCGTCGGCGACTGGCTCACCCCGCGTGTCCCCGCCGCGGCCGTCCGGCGTGGCCTGATCGTGCTCGCGTACGTCGGGGGCGTCGCGACCCTCGCCCAGGGGCTGGCGCACCTGGGCTGAGGCGGGTGGGCTCAGACCGGCCGGTCGCCGTCGTCCCGACGCGGGACGTCGGTGGACCCGTCCGCCGGGCCGTCCGCCGGACCGTCCGCGCGGTGCTCGGGGGCGTGCCGCCCGGGCGTCCCGGGTTCGTCCCCTCGGTCGGGGTCCAGCTCGTCCGCGCGGCGCAGGCGCTCGTCGACGTCGGCGCGATGCTCGTCGAGGCTCGCGTCGCGGCGACGGGCCTCCTCCTGCAGGCGCGCCGCCTCGGCGGCCTTCTGGTCGGCCTCGGCCTGGGACATCCGGGCCTCGGCGTCGAGCTTCGCGGCCGCCGCCTCGCGCTCCTGCACCGCGATCCGGTCGTGCTCCGCCTGCCGGCGCAGCTCGGCGGCCTCGTCGCGCCGTTCCTCGCGCCGGCGCGCCTCGGCGGCCCGCGACCGGCGGGCGAGCGCCACCGCGACGAGCACGAGGACCAGCACCACGACGACGGCGACGACGATCCAGACGATGGTCGAGGTGTCCACGGCGGGCTCCTGACGTCGGGGGAGCCGGGTCGGCGCCCTGCCTCGATCACACGGCCGACCCCGGATGCTTGCAACCGCCGCGGGCCCTCAGATCCGGCCGACGTCCACCACCGTGAGCGCGACGGCCCCGGCCTCGTCGCTCGCGGCCAGGTCGACGACGGCGGTGACCGCCCAGTCGTGGTCGCCGTCGGCGTCGTCGAGCACCTGCCGCACCCACCACGTGCCGGCGGGCACCTCGGCCACCTCGACGCCGTCGCGCGTGGTCGTGGTCGCGCCGCCGGGCAGCTCGGCGCCCGGCTCGAGGATGGTCAGCAGCCCGGCCGCGCGGGCGGCGGGGCCGATGCCGACGGCGTCGTCGCCCTGCGCCTCGAACAGGGGGTCGAGAGCGGCGGCCCAGGCGTCGCCGTCCCAGCCGTGCGCGCCGTCGAGCGCCCCGAGCCCGTCGTAGTCCTCGCGGGCGGCGAGCTCGACGCGGCGGAAGGTGGCGTTGCGCACCAGGCGGCGGAACGCGCGCGGGTTGCCGGTCACGGGCCGCGCCGGCGCCTCCGCGCCCGCCTCGGCGAGCTCGCCCTCGACGACGAGGTCGGCGTCGTCGTCGACGGGGTTCTGCAGCCGCTCCCACTCGTCGAGCAGCGACGAGTCGACGCCGCGCACGAGCTCGCCGAGCCACTCGACGACCTCCTGCACCTCCTCGGTGCGGTGCTCCTCCGGCACCACCTGGCGCAGCGCGCGGTAGGCGTCGGCGAGGTAGCGCAGCACCACGCCCTCGGTGCGTTCCAGCCCGTACACGCTGACCAGCTCGGCGAACGTCATGGCTTGCTCGAGCATGTCGCGCACCACGGACTTGGGCGCGAGCTCGGCGTCGGCCACCCACGGGTTGGACCGCTTGTACGTGGTGAACGCGGGCTCGAGCAGGTCCGCGAGCGGCCGCGGCCACGTGACGTCCTCGAGCGCCTCCATCCGCTCCTCGTACTCCATGCCCTCGGCCTTCATCGCCGCGACCGCCTCGCCCTTCGCCTTGGACTGCTGGGCGTAGAGGATCTGGCGCGGGTCGTCCAGGGTCGCCTCGATGACGGAGACGACGTCGAGCACGTGGGTGGGGCTCTCGACGTCGAGCAGGTCCATCGCGGCGAGGGCGAACGGCGACAGCGGCGCGTTGAGCGCGAAGTCGCGCGGCAGGTCGACGACGAGCCGCACGCTGGGGCGGTACCCGACGGGGCGCGCCGGGTCGGGCACGCGCACCTTCTCGACGACGCCCGCGACGCGCAGCGAGCGGTAGATGCGGAACGTCTGGCGCACGTGCTTCGCCTGCTGCGCCTCGGTGTCGTGGTTCGCGGTGAGCAGGTGGCGCATGGCCTCGACGGGGTCGCCGCCCGAGCCCGCGGCGTCCCGCGCCAGCACGTTGAGCACCATGGCGTGGTTGACGTGGAACTGGCTGGTCAGGGGCTCGGGGTCCGCGTCGCGCAGCCGCTCGAACGTGGAGTCCGTCCAGTTCACGGCGCCGGCGGGCGCCTTCTTGCGCACCACCTTCTTGAGCTTCTTCGGGTCGTCGCCGGCCTTGGCGAGCAGCTTGCGGTTCTCGATGACGTGCTCGGGCGCCATGACGAGCACCTCGCCCACGGTGTCGAAGCCCGCGCGCCCGGCACGGCCGGAGATCTGGTGGAACTCGCGCGCGGTGAGGTGGCGCATGCGCTCGCCGTCGTACTTCACGAGCGACGTCATGAGGACGGTGCGGATCGGCACGTTGATGCCCACGCCGAGGGTGTCGGTGCCGCAGACCACCTTGAGCAGGCCGCGCTGGGTGAGCCGCTCCACGAGGCGGCGGTACTTCGGCAGCATCCCGGCGTGGTGCACGCCGATGCCCGCGCGCAGGAACTTGCTCAGCGTCTTGCCGAAGCCCGTGCCGAACCGGAACGCGCCGATCTCGGCCGCGATGGCGGCCTTCTCGTCCTTGGAGGCGAGGCTCGTGGACAGCAGCGCCTGGGCGCGCTCGACGGCGTCCTTCTGCGTGAAGTGCACGACGTAGACGGGGGCGCGGTGCGTCGTGACGAGCTCGGCGATGACGTCGGTGAGCGGCTCGACGACGTAGGAGAAGGTCAGCGGCACCGGACGCTCGGCGCCCGCGACCTCCGCCACGGGGCGGCCGCTGCGCTCCTCGAGGTCCTCGCGCAGCCGGGTGGTGTCGCCGAGGGTGGCGGACATCAGCAGGAACTGCGTGCGCGGCAGCTCCAGCAGCGGCACCTGCCACGCCCAGCCGCGCTGCCGGTCGCCGTAGAAGTGGAACTCGTCCATGACGACCTGGGCGATGGCGTCGTCGCCGGCCGTGCCGTCCGCGCCGACGCCGTCGTCGTCGGCCCCGCGCCGCAGGGCGAGGTTGGCGAGGATCTCCGCGGTGCAGCAGATGATCGGGGCGTCGGCGTTGACGGCGGAGTCGCCGGTCATCATGCCCACGTTGCGCGACCCGAACGCGGCGACGAGGTCGAAGAACTTCTCGCTGACCAGCGCCTTCAGCGGAGCGGTGTAGAACGTGCGCCCGCCCCGGCCCGACCGGCGGTTCGCGAGCGCCGCGAACTGCGCGCCCATCGCGACCATCGACTTGCCCGACCCCGTGGGCGTCGCCAGCACCACGTGCGAGCCCGTCATGAGCTCGAGCAGCGCCTCCTCCTGGTGCGGGTACAGCGGCCGGCCGGTGCCGGTGGCCCACTCGCCGAAACCCTCGAAGAGGACGTCGGGGTCCGGCGCGCCGCCGGTGGGGGCGGGCAGGTACGGCAGCAGCGTGCCGGCGGGGCGGGGGGTGGGGGTGGTCTCGGTGGGGGTGCCGGTCGGGGAAGTCATGGTCGGACCATTCTTCCAGGCGCTCGAGAGCGCGGCAGTTCCTCAGCAGCCGGCGTCACGCCGCGGGTCGTCGTCTCGTCCGTCGACGAGCCTGCCGTGCTCGACGCCGCGCGCGCCGGGTTCGGCGGCGACCTCGAG
>NZ_JBEYBQ010000021.1:0-70419 GCF_040632295.1 Isoptericola sp. NPDC019482 | reverse complement strand
GCACCATGCGGTCATCGGTGAGGTAGTCCAGCAGCACCTGCTTGAGCAGCGGGTTGTTGTGCCCGTAGTTGAGCGTGCCGGCGCCGGCGAAGAAGAGGAACAAGTCAGCACGCTCGATGCGGACCCGGTCAGCCGCCGATCGCCGCGCCGACGTCCTGGAGGAACGCGTCGGCGGCCTCGTCGGGCGTCATGCGCTCGAACAGCACCTCGGTGTTGATGCGGATCATGATGTCCTGGATCTCGTTCGCGCCGTTCGGCGGCACGGCCGGGTTGTCGACGATGTCGGTCTCCAGGTCGGCCATGAAGTCCGCGACCTTCTGGTCCGCGGCCGTGAGCTCGGGCAGGATCGCCTCGCGCACCGTCAGGTTGGCCGGCAGGCCGCGGTCGGTGAGCTGGAGCTTGGCGACCTCGGGGTCGTTGAGCAGGAAGTCCACGAGCTTCGCCGACTCCTCGGGGTGCTCCGTCTTCGCGGAGATCGAGTAGTACATGGCCGGCTTGAAGTACATCCCGGTGCGCTCGAACTCGGACTCGCCCGGCAGGCGCAGCAGCTCCAGCTCGTGCCCGGACGCGTCGGAGAGCGCGCCGAGCTGGTTGGACCACCACACGCCCATGGCGCCCGCGTTGGTGCCGAGCAGCGAGCCCTCGGGCCCGGCGTTCTGGTACTCCACCGACCGCGACGCGTCGGGCTGGCCGCCGTTCGCCATGAGGTCCAGCGACGTCTGGAAGAACTCCGCGACCGTCTCCTTCGAGACGCCGAGGGTGCCGTCGGCCTTGTAGAGGGTCTCGCCCTTCTGCCGGGCGAGCACGTTGAGGCCGGCCTCGTTGAAGCCGTAGTCCTGCGCGCCCCAGACGCCGTCGCCGGCGCCCTTCGAGATCTTCCCCGCGATGTCGACGTACTCGTCCCAGGTCCAGGTCTTGTCGTCCGGCATCTCGACTCCGGCGTCGGCGAAGATCTGCGGGTCTGCGACCATCGCGTAGGCGTTGACGCCCGTCGGGATGCCGACGAGCTTCCCGTCGACCTCACCCGTGCTGAGGATGTCCTCGGGGATCTCGGCGGTGTCGACGCCGGTCATCTCACCGATGACGCCGCGCGACGCGTAGTCGGAGAGGTACCGCTCCTCCTGGGTGATGACGTCCGGGGTGTCGCCGCCCGCCGTGGCGGTGGCGAGCTTGTCCCAGTAGCCGTCCCAGTCGGTGTAGTCCGGCACCACGGTGATGCCGGGGTTCTTCTCCTCGAAGAGGTCGATGATCTGCTGGGTGGTCTTGTGCCGGTCGTCCGACCCCCACCAGGCGAAGCGGATCTCGACGTCCCCGTCGCCGCCGCCGTCGTCGTCCGACGGCATGGCGCCGGAGTCGCCGGAGCAGGCGGTGAGGGCGAGCGCCCCCGCCGCGGTGAGCGCGACGAGCGCGACGCCGCGGCGTCGTGCCGCCCGGATGGCTGTGACTCGCATGAGGTTCTCCTTCGAACGGGTGCGAACTACTTGATGCCGGTGGTGGCGATGCCCTTGACGAGGTACTTCTGGCCGAACAGGAAGACGAGGAACACGGGGATCAGGGAGACGATCGACATCGCGAACAGCGGACCCCACGAGCTGTTGCTGGTGGCGTCCACGAACGTCCGCAGCGCGATGGGCACGGTGTACATGTCCGGCTTCGTCAGGAAGATGAGCTGGCTGAAGAAGTCGTTCCACGTCCAGATGAACGTGAAGATCGCGGTGGTGGCGAGCGCCGGCAGCGACAGGGGCAGCATGATCCGCAGGTAGATGCGCACGTGCCCGCAGCCGTCGAGCCGGGCGGCCTCGTCGAGGTCCTTCGGGATGCCGCGGAAGAACTGCACCATGAGGAACACGAAGAACGCGTCCGTGGCCAGCAGCTTCGGCACGATGAGCGGCAGGAACGTGTTGATCCAGGATAGCGACGAGAACAGGATGTACTGCGGCACGATGATCACGTGGATCGGCAGCATGATCGACATGAGCATGATCGCGAACCACAGGTTGCGGCCCCGGAACTTCAGCCGGGCGAACGCGTAGGCCGCCATCGAGCACGACACCAGGTTGCCCAGCACCGAGCCGAGCACGACGATCGCCGAGTTCAGCAGGTAGTGGCTGAACGGGTCCAGCAGCGCGTTCCAGCCGTCGGTGTAGTTGCCGAAGTCCCACTCGGTGGGGATCAGCCCCGGCTCGCGGAAGATCAGCTCGGTCGGCTTGAACGAGCTGGCCAGCATCCACAGCAGCGGATAGAGCATGACCAGCCCGAAGCCGATCAGCGCGACGTGGCGGAGCACGCGGCGGACGGCGGCCCAGGCACGACCGCGGGACGGTCGGCGCTCGGGGTAGGTCGCCGCCACCTCGGAGAGCGTGGGGCGGGGACCGGCGGGGTGCGACTCGGGGCGCGGCTCGGTGCGCGCGGGAGCGTCAGTCATCGTAGAAGACCCAGAACTTGGAGGCGAGGAAGTTCACGGCGGTCATGCCCGCCACGACGAGCAGCAGGAACCACGCCATCGCGGACGCGTACCCCATCTGGTAGGAGCTGAAGCCCTTCTCGTAGAGGTAGAGCGTGTAGAAGAGGGTGGAGTCGACCGGCCCGCCCGTGCCGCCGCTGACGATGAACGCCTGCGTGAACGACTGGAACGCCCCGATGAGCTGCAGCACCAGGTTGAAGAAGATGATCGGCGTGAGCAGCGGCACCGTGATGCTGCGGAAGCGCCGCCACCGGCCGGCGCCGTCGATCGACGCGGCCTCGTAGTACATCTGCGGGATCTGCCGCAGCCCGGCCAGGAAGATGATCATCGGCGCACCGAACGTCCAGACGTTCAGGATCATGAGGGTGCCGAGCGCGTAGTCGGGGTGCGACACCCAGCCGACGCCCTCGATCCCGAAGAACCCGAGGATCTGGTTGACGAGCCCGTCGGCGCCGAAGACCTGCCGCCACAGGATGGCGATGGCGACGCTGCCGCCGAGCAGCGACGGCAGGTAGTACACGGAGCGGTAGAAGGCCAGGCCGCGCAGGCCCTTGTCGAGCACCATGGCCAGGGCCAGCGCGGCGGCGAGCTGCAGCGGCACGGAGACCAGCACGTAGGTGAAGGTGACCTTGAGCGCCTGGAAGAACCGCGGGTCCGAGAACATCGCGGTGTAGTTCTCGAGCCCGATCCAGCCTGGGGCCTCGAGCAGGCTGTAGTCCGTGAACGACAGGTACAGGGACGCGACCAGCGGGAACGCCGTGACGAGGATCAGCCCGACGAACCACGGGGCGAGGAAGAGCGCCGCGGCCTTGCCGTCGCCCTTGCGCCGTTCCTGGGCGGCCCCGCGGGTGCGTGCGACCTCCTGGATCACCGCCATGGCGGCACCCCGTGGACCACGCTGCCGATCACGCTGCCGATCGGCGTGCTGATGGGCGTCATCCCGGCCTCCCGATCTCCGTCGATCCGAGGGTCTCCAGGCGAACCGCTCCTGGAAACCGGTTGCTTCTCGGGCACGTACCACGGGAGGAACCGGTTTCCAATGGTGTACCGTCGGCTCGTGAGCACGAGGAGGCACCGATGCCTGAGCTGAACGTCCGGCGACCGTCCGTCACGATCGCGGACGTCGCCGCCGCCGCCGGCGTCTCGCGCGCCACGGTCTCCCGTGTGATGAACGGTCGCAGCACCGTCGACCCCGCCATCGCCGCGCGGGTGCAGGAGACGGCGATCGACCTCAACTACCGCCCCAGCAACGTGGCACGCAGCCTGTCCCTCGGGCGCACGGAGACGGTCGCGCTCGTCGTGCCGGACCTGGGCAACCCCGTGTTCCAGCAGATCCTGCGCGGCGTGACCTCCGCCGCCGCCGAGGACGGCTACCGAGTCCTCGTGGCCGACGCCGCCGAGGACCCCTCGGAGGAGGCCGCCATCGCCCGCGAGGCGCGCATGCGGTGCGACGCACTCATCCTGGTCGCGCCCCGGATGCCCGGCGCCGCGCTCGACGCGCTGCTCCCGCTCGTGTCCCCGGCGGCGGTGATCAACCGTCCCGTCGAGCACCCGTCCACCCCGAGCCTGGTCATCGACTACGAGGACGCGACCGTGCAGGTCGTCGAGCACCTCGTCGGCCTCGGCCACCGTCGCCTCGCCTACCTCGCCGGCCCGCGGGCCGCCGCCACCGACGTGGCCCGCCGTACCGGCCTCGCCACCGCCCTCCGACGCCACCGCGACCTCGAGATCGTCGAGCTCCCCGTGGGCGCCGACCTGGCCTCCGGGCACGCCGCCGCGGGCGAGGTGCTCGCGAGCCGCGCCACCGCCGTCGTCGCCTACAACGACCTCGTGGCGTTCGGCCTCCTGGCGGCGCTCAACGAGGCGGGCGTCGCCGTGCCCGGCGACATCTCCGTGGCCGGCTTCGACGACATCGACCTCGCCCGCTACGCGACCCCGGGCCTGACCACCGTGTCCGTGCCCCAGGCCGAGCTCGGGCGGCAGGCGTGGCGCGAGCTGCACGCCGTCATCGACGACGACGCGCACGCCGCCGCCACCACCCGGTTCACCGCCCGCCTCGAGGCGCGCTCCAGCACCGGCCCGGTGCCGCGCGGCCTCGCACGCGCCGTGGTCACCGAGCCCGAGCCGGCCGCGGCGCCGGAGGCGGACGTCGTCGACCCCGGCCCGACCTGGTCCGTGGAGCCGCGCGAGATCGTGCTGCGGCACACCCGCGACCGCGTGCCGCTGGCGCGGTACGTCGACGGCGAGCGGCTGCCGGCCATCCACTCCCCCCGCCCGTACCTGCACCCGGTGCACTCCCTGGCGGGCGTCGCGCTCACCGAGTCGGAGCCGGTGGACCACCGGCACCACTACGGCGTGAGCGTGGCGGTGCCCGACGTCAACGGCACGAGCTTCTGGGGCGGCCGCACGTTCGTGGCGGACGTCGGCCCCACGCTGCTGCCGAACCACGGCCGGCAGGTCAGCATCGGCGCGGAGGTCGACCCGCTCGCGCCGCACGTGCTGCACGACACGGTGCGCTGGGACGACGAGCACGGCGAGCCGCTGCTCGACGAGCAGCGCCGGCTCGGCGCCCGCCTGATCGGCGACGACACCTGGGTGCTCGAGTGGCGCACCACGCTGCACGCGACGTACCGGCCGCTGGAGATCCGCTCGCCGGCCACCAACGGCCGCCCGGGCGCCGGGTACGGCGGCGTCTTCTGGCGCGCGCCGATGTCGCAGAGCACGGCCGTGCTGTCGCAGGAGGGCGAGGGCGAGTCCCTGGCCCACGGCAGCACGTCGCCGTGGGTGGCGTACGTGCAGCAGCACCACGACCCCTACGCCGAGGACCGCCCGACGACGCTGCTGCTCGCGCAGACGTCGCCGCCGCGGCCCTGGTTCCTCCGTGCCGCGGAGTACCCCGGCGCCGGGCCCGCGCTCGCGTGGGACACGCCGCTCGCGGTGCCCGCCGGCGGCACCGTCGAGACGGGCCTCGTGGCCGCCCTGGTGGACCGCGCCCTCGACCTCGACGAGGCCGCGGCCCTGGCCGCCGCGCTGCGCTGACCTGCCGGCCGCCGCTCCCGCACGACACCCCCGCACGACACCCCCGCACGAGACGGACAGGACGACGATGACCGACCCGACCTCCGACGGCTCTGCCACCCGGATCGCCCCGCAGATCGCGGTCGTGGGCCTGCACGGCCACGGCGCCTCCCACGTGCGCCGGGTGCTCGAGCTGCAGCGCACCGGACGGGCGCGGCTCGCCGCCGTCGTCGACCCGCGCGAGCCCGGCCCCGGCCACGAGGCGCACGACGCCGGGGTCCCCTGGTTCCCGACGTTCGGCGACCTGCTGTCCACGCCGCAGGCGCAGGTGGACGTCGTCGTGCTGAGCACGCCCATCCCCACCCACCTGCCGCTCGCCCGCGCCGCCATGGAGGCGGGCATCGACGTCCTGCTGGAGAAGCCGACGACGGCGTCGCTCGCCGAGCACGCCGAGCTCGTCGCGGTGGCCGAGCGCACGGGCCGACGCTGCCAGGTGGGCTTCCAGACCTTCGGCTCGCACGCCCTGCCCGCGGCCGCGGACCTCCTGGCCCGCGGAGAGATCGGCGAGGTGCAGGGCTTCGGCGCCGTCGGCACCTGGGTGCGCACCGCGTCGTACTGGAAGCGCGCCGCCTGGGCGGGCCGCCGCCGGCTCGACGGGCGCGACGTCGTCGACGGCGTGGTGACCAACCCGCTGGCCCACGCGGTCGCGACCACGCTGCGGCTGGGCGGGGCGACCACCTCGCAGGACGTCGCCTGGGTGGACACCGACCTGTACCGCGCCAACCCGATCGAGGCGGACGACACCTCCTCGGTGCGGGTCAAGGACGCCGCCGGCCGGCGGTACGGCTTCGGGCTCACGTTGTGCGCGGCCGAGCGCACCCCCGCGCGCGTGGTCGTCACCGGCACCCGCGGCGAGCTGGTCCTCGAGTACGAGCACGACCGCCTGCTGCTGCGCACCGAGACCCTGCAGATGGACAAGACCTACGGGCGCACCTCCCTGCTGGAGGACCTGCTGGCGGCGCGCGACGACGACCGCCGTCGGCTCCTGTGCGACGTCCGCGACACCGGCGCGTTCATGCGGGTGCTCGAGGCCGTGCGCACCAGCGCCGACCCGACGCCGGTCGCGCCCGAGCACATCGAGTGGCGGGGCGACGGCGACGAGCGGCGGCCCGTCGTGCGCGACGTCGAGCACTGGTGCGCCGAGGTCGCGCGCACGCAGCGGACGTTCGCGGAGCTCGACGCACCCTGGGCCCGCTGACCTCGCCGAGAGAGAGAACCCCTGAGCCTCTCTATCTCGCGCTCAGGGGTTCTCTCTCTCGGCACTCAGAGGTCGATGCCGAGGCCCAGGTCGTCGAGGCGGACCGGGTCGCCGCTGGCCAAGGAGCGGTTGCCGGCGTAGCCGATGCCCGACGCGCGCAGGCCGTCGCGGAAGCCGGCGGCGCGGCCCAGCGGGTCGGCCTCGGTGCGGCCGCGGAAGACGTCGGCCAGCAGGAGGGCGTCGCCGCCGCCGTGACCGCCGTGGCCGACGGCGACGATGGGCCGCTCCTCGGCCCGCTCCCAGTGCTTCTGCACGACGAGGCGCTCGCCCTCCGGGCGCACGGTGTCCTCGCCGAACGTCGCGGTGAAGCTCGGGTCGACGGTCGCCTTACCGTCCGCGCCGAAGACGACGGACCCGCGCTCGACGACCTCGAGCTCCGCACGACCGCGCGAGCCGTTGACGACGACGCGGTACCCCTCCCACGGCGCGCTGGCCGTGAGCGAGTAGGTGAGCACCGGGCCCCCGGCGTACTCCACGACGAGCCCGAGGGTGTCCTCGGTGGTGATGCCCGCGTCGAAGACGCTGCGGTCGCGGCGGTAGCCGTCCACGGCCTGTGCCTCGGCGCCGTACAGCTCGGAGAGGTACGGGTCGGCGTCGACGTCGATGCGCCACGGGTCCACGCCCTGCCCGTTGAGGGCCTGCTCCCCCGCGGTGGGCTCGTAGCCGACGGCGTGCGCGGCGTCGTCGCCGTAGAACCGGCGCCCGCCGCTGGCGAACACGCGCTGCGGGACGGCGTCGATCCACCAGTTCACGAGGTCGAAGTGGTGGCTGGACTTGTGCACCAGCAGACCGCCGTTGTTGACCTTCTCCCGGTGCCAGCGGCGGAAGTAGTCCGCGCCGTGCACGGTGTCGAGCGCCCAGTCGAAGTGGACGCTCAGCACCTGCCCGATCTCGCCGGAGGCGATGACCTCGCGCAGCGCGGAGTTCCGCGGCGAGTAGCGGTAGTTGAAGGTCATCGTGAGGTCGCGGCCGGTCTCGGCGACGGCGTCCGCGATCTGCCGCGCCTCGGCCTCCGTGGCGGCGATCGGCTTCTCGACGACGACGTCGACGCCCGCGCGCAGCGCCCGCGAGACGAGGTCCGCGTGCGTGTTGTCGACGGACGTCACGATGAGCCGGTCGACCCGCTGCTCGTCGAGCGCCTTCTCCAGGTGGTCCGGGTGGTAGACGGGGCGCTCGCCGCCGACCGCGGCGGCGACCTTCGCCTCGTGCACGGCCGCGCGCACCGGGTTGGGCTCCACCCACGCGACGATCTCGCCGTCGTCGGCGTGGTCCCCGATCAGCGCGTTGACGTACATGCCGGCGCGGTGGCCGGCGCCCGCGACGGCGTAGCGACGGCGCTCGGCGCCGGCGGAGGGGGTGGGGACGGAGGGCATCGTCGATCTCCTTGCGTGTCGCCGCGACGGCGACGTCGGTAAGCGGTTTCCGACCAGCCTACCCGAGCGGCGCCGTCGTCCCCACCCTCGCGCGAGACAGAGAGCCCCGGACCGAGGCTCTCTATCGCGACGGGGTGATGACGACCTGGCCGGCCCAGGTGAAGCCGCCGCCGAAACCGAAGAGCAGCGCCGGCGTGCCCGCCGGGACCTTGCCCGAGTGCCACCACTTCGACAGCCCCATCGGGATCGACGCGGCCGAGGTGTTGCCGGACTCGGTGATGTCGGTGACCACCACGCGGTCCTCCAGGCCCAGCCCCTTGGCGAGCGGCTCGATGATCCGCAGGTTGGCCTGATGGGCCACCAGCACGCCGATGTCGTCGAGCGTGAGGCCGGACGCCTCGACCACGCGGCGGGCGCGGTCCGCGGCGCGGGTGATGGCCCACTTGAAGACGGCGCGGCCGTCCTGGACGAACTTGTCGGCGGGCGCCTCGATGCGCACGGCGGGGGTGATCTCGGGCTCGGAGCCCCAGACGACGGGACCGACGGCGGGCGTGTCCGAGGCCTGCAGGACGACCGCGCCCGCGCCGTCGGCGGTGAGGATGCAGCTGCTGCGGTCGGACCAGTCGGTCACCGCGGTGAGCTTCTCCGAGCCGATCACGACGGCGGTGCGTGCGGACCCGGCCCGGATGGCCTGGTCGGCGACGCCCACCGCGTACGCGAAGCCGGAGCAGGCCGTGTTGAGGTCGATGACGGCGGGCCCGACGACGCCCCGCAGGTCGGGCTCGTCCTCGCCCTCGGGGGTGCTCGCCCCGGGCTGGACGCCCGTCCGCAGCGCGTAGGCGACGCGGCCGGCCGTGTTGGGCGACCGGTCGAACGCCGTCGTGGTCGCCACGACCACGAGGTCGACGTCGGAGGCGGGGACGCCGGCGTCGTCGAGCGCGTGCCGGGCGGCCCCCGTCGCCATGTCCGCGACGGTGACGTGGTCCGCCGCGACGTGGCGCGTGACGATGCCGGTCCGCGACCGGATCCACTCGTCGTTGGTCTCGACGAGCTGCGCGATGTCGTCGTTGGTCATGACCTTCTCGGGCTGGTGGTGCCCGATGCCGACGATCCTGGAACCGGCAGCTCCCGCCGGCAACGTCAGGGCGGGTGCGGTGGACTCACTCATGGGAGCGATCATCCCACCGCACCCGCCCTGCTCTCACCCGCGCTCGCGGGGCGGGTGGGTCAGCGCCCGACCTTCTCCCCCGGGCGGGCCGGCGTCGTGTACGCCAGCGCCGGGGCGGCGGGCGTCGTCACCCCCTCGCCGAGGAAGTACGACGTGTGCGGCGGCTGGTTGTAGGCGGTGTTCTGCCACGCGACGCCGAGCCGGTACACCGGGTCGGACATGAGGGTGCGCAGCCGGTGCTCGGTGGGGATCACCGTCGTGGCGATCCGCAGCGCCGTCGAGTCCTCGGTGCGGGTGACGATCTCCTCGCGCCAGTCGCCGAACAGGTCCGCCTGGAGAGCGGGGGTGCCCTTGGTGTCGTTGTTCGACAGCGTGCCGGTCGCGCGGTAGATCTCGACCTGCTCGCCCTTCTCGTAGTCCCACTTCGAGATGGTGGGCACGCCGGTGCGGGGGCCGTCGTCGAACTCGTGGTCGCCGATCTCCGCGAGCAGGTCGCCGTCCCAGTAGGTGAGGAAGTTGGCGGCCGGGATGGTGTTCCCGATCAGCTCGCCGGACGCGGCGTGCAGCTCGCCCACCCGGGAGTTCCACGCGGCGTCGCCGCCGACGGCCCAGCCCTCGGCGCCCTCGTACCGCGGGTCGATGTCGCCCGCGGCAGCGCGACCGGTGTCGCGCGCGGCGGGGATCGACCAGAGCACCTCGCCGGTCGCCGCGTCGCGGAACGTGGCGCCGTTGTTCCCCGACCGGCCCATGTCCTCCTGGGCCGCGAAGACCTCGAGTCCCGGCCGGGACGGGTCGAGGTCGCCCACGTGCAGCGCGTCCCCGTGGCCCAGCCCGGTGTTGTAGAGGGCGGAGCCGTCGTCGTCGATCGTCATCGAGCCGAAGACGATCTCGTCCTTCGCGTCCCCGTCGACGTCCGCGACGGCGAGGTTGTGGTTGCCCTGCCCCTCGTACTCCTTGCCCTCGACCTTCGAGTCGAAGACCCAGCGCTGCGTCAGGTGCTCGCCGTCGAAGTCGTAGGCCGCGATGGCGGCCCGCGTGTAGTAGCCGCGCGAGAAGATCGCGCTCGGGTGCTCGCCGTCGAGGTACGCGGTCCCCGCGAGGAACCGGTCGACCCGGTTGCCGTACCCGTCACCCCAGTCGGTGACCGTGCCGCGCGGCGGCGTGTAGTCGACCGTGTCGACGGCGGCGCCGGTCCCGCCGTCGAAGACGGTGAGGAACTCGGGCCCGGCCAGCACGTACCCCGACGAGTTGCGGTAGTCGGCGTCGGCGTCGCCGATCACCGTGCCCGCGCCGTCGACGGTGCCGTCGGCGGTCTTGGCCATGACCTCGGCGCGGCCGTCGCCGTCGTAGTCGAAGACCTGGAACTGGGTGTAGTGCGCGCCCGCGCGGATGTTGCGCCCCAGGTCGACCCGCCACAGTTGCGTGCCGTCCAGCTCGTAGGCGTCCAGGTAGACGTTCCCGGTGTATCCGGACTGGGAGTTGTCCTTGGAGTTGGACGGGTCCCACTTGAGCACGATCTCGTACTGCCCGTCGCCGTCGACGTCGCCGACCGAGGCGTCGTTGGCGCGGTAGGAGTAGGCCTTGCCGTCGGGCGTCGTGCCGTCGGCGGGCTTGTCGAGCGGGACGTCGAGGGTCTGGCCGTCCCAGACCGTGAACTCGTCCGTGGCCCACCGCTCGTTGCCCTTGCCCCTGCCGTTGCCCTTGACGGCGCTCACCCGGTAGGTCGAGGACGCCGTGCCGTCCGGGTCGACGAGGTTGGTCGAGCCAGTGACCGGTCGGTCGGTGATCCGCTCGCCGTCGCGGTAGACGTGGAAGCCGATCGCCTCGGGGTCGTCGCCGAGCATGCGCCAGCCGACGTACACGCCGTCGTCGGTGGACACCGCGACCGGGGAGCGGTCGATCCGCTCGGCCTGCCGCTTCGGTGTCGTCGTGGCCGCGCTCGTCGTCGTGCCGGCGTCGTCGGTCGCCGTGGCCGGCGCCGCCGAGGCCAGGCCGACGGCCGGCAGCACGAGGCCCAGGGTCAGGGCGCCGGCGGCCAGGGGGCGACCCCTCCCGCGCGTCCGTGCGGCGAGGTGGTGCAGGGGTGTCGTCATCGGTTCCCTCCGGTGGTGGTCGTGGCCTCGTCGTCGAGGCGCGTGATGGTCAGTCCGTTGAGCCAGCCCGCCGCGACGACGTCGAGCCGCCCGTCGGTCACCTCGACCGGCGCGAGCACGCGCGTCGAGGTGCCGCCGCGCCCGGCGTTGGCCGAGCCGCGGTCCTCGCCCTCGAGCGAGACCGCGAGACTGGCGGTGCCGAGCATGTCGCCCCACTCGACGGCGACGACGTACGTGCCGTCCGCGACGTCGACGGCGATCGGGGTGCTCGCCGACGGCAGCAGGAAGTCGCGCTGCAGCGCGGTCGGGACGGGGTCGAAGCCCGTGCCGCGGTCGCGGCCGCCCGGGCCGGTCGCCGAGGTGAAGCCGTACCCCTCGCCGTCCGCGTAGAGGGTCGTGTCGTCCAGCGGCAGGTAGCCGTCCATCGTCACGGCGCCCGCGGGCTGCACGTCGAAGCGGTAGAGCGGCTCCTTGGTGGTCAGCCGCAGCGTGTCGGACGGCGCGGAGTCGCCGCGGCCGTTCACGGCGACGACGCGTACGTCGTAGGACGCACCCGCCTCGAGGCCGGTGAGGTCGACGCGCCCGATGGTGGACGTGGTCGCGAGCCCGTAGGCGTCGTCGCCGGCGCCCCTGAGCTCCACGCGGTAGATGTCGGCGCCGTCGACCGCGTCCCAGGTGAGCGTGGCGCCCGTGCCGGACACGGCCGACGCGGCGAGCCCGATGGGCGCGGCCGGCACCTCCGCGGGCGGCTCGGCTTCGACGACCTCGTCGGCCAGGGGGACGTCGAGCGCCGCCGTGTCCTGCGCGACCAGGCGCGCCATCTGGATGGCGCCGTACTCCTGGAAGTGGGTGTCGTCCTGCGTGCCGTCGGGGCGGGCCTGGTAGACGCCCGCCGGCACCCACAGGAACACCGACTTCGCGGCCTCGGGCCCGATCTCGTCGAGGTAGGCGCGGCTGGAGGCCGACAGGTCGACCAGGGGCGTGCCGGTCTCCTCGGCGAGCGCGCTCGCCTGCTCCACGTACTGCGGGAACGAGACGTTCGCGTGCCCCGAGGAGTCGAAGCTGCGGCGCGACACCGGCGTCACGAGGATCGGCGTGGCGCCGCGCTGCTTCGCGCCGTCGACGAAGGTGCGCAGGTAGTTGCGGTAGTCGGCGGGCGCGGCGTAGCGGTCGTCGACGCCGTAGCTGTTGTCGTTGTGCCCGAACTGGACATAGAGGTAGTCGCCCGGGCGGATCTGGCGGAGCACCTCGTCGAGGCGGCCCTGGCTGATGAAGTTCTTCGACGACCGCCCGCCGATCGCGTGGTTGTCGACCGTCACGCCGTCGGACAGGAACCGCTGGAGCATCTGGCCCCAGCCGGCCTGCGGGGCCCAGTAGTCGGTGTAGGTCTGGACGGTCGAGTCGCCGGTGACGTAGACGGTGGGCTCCGCGCCCGCCTCGCGCGGCGCCTGCGGGGTGATCGTCAGCGCAGCGAGGTTCGCCGCGGCGCCCGCGAAGTCGAGGTTGAGCTGGCCGTCGACCAGCGCGATGTCGAACTCGGTCTCGAGGAACTCCCCGGCGGCCTTCTGGGTGGCGGGGACCTTGGCCATCTGCTCGGCGGTGATCGCGATGTCGGTGGCGGCCTCCGGGTCGCCCGCGACGACGCCCACGGTGTAGTCGCCGTCCGGGAGGTCGACCACGAGCTCCGTGTCGCCGACCCGGACCAGGTCGGAGCGCAGCGGGTCGTCGCCGTCCCGCCGGACCGGGGTCACCTGGGCCGGGTCGACGAAGCCGACGCGGCTCGCCTTCGAGTACGCCGGGCCGGCGACGACCCGCGTGGCGCCGGCCGCCGTCGTCCCGTTCCCGAAGTCGAGCGTGAGGCCGTCGGAGGGGATCTCCGGGTCGGCGACGCCGTCGCCCACCAGCGTGCCGACGGCGACGGCGGACGGCGCGGACAGCGTTCCGTCGGCGCCGATCGCCTGCGCCCGGTAGTAGTGCACCGCGGTGGTGTCGACGTCGTCCGTCGCGTAGACCGTCCGCTCGTCGGTGCGCGCCACCTCGGCGTACTCGCCGTCGACGGCGTCGCTGCGCGAGAGCACGTAGCCGGCGGCGCCCTCCGCCTCGTTCCACCGCATCGTCAGCGTGCCGTCGACGGCGTAGGCGACGCGGACGGCGGCGGGGGCGGGCACGTCGGCGGCCGCAGCGCTCGATGCGGCGCCGACGGTGGCGGACAGGCCCGCCAGGACCAGGCCGACGGTCGTCGCCCCCGCGGCGAGGGCGCGGCAGGCGGGTCCGGCGGCGCGGCGGCCGGGAGATCGGGTAGCGCTTTCCAACGATGGACGCGCTGTGCGGTTCTGTGCTGGCACTGGTGCTCACCTCGAGGTCTCGTCGTCGAGCCACCCCCGGTGGCCATCGTCGGCCGCCGAGGTTGAATGGATTCAAGCAGGTGGTGCGCGACCATGATGCCCGTCGACCCGGGCAAGCACAAGCCCAGGTCACGGCGACGTCGAGGCCCACGTCGGTGCCGCACAGGGCCCCGCCGCCAGAGCCGCTCAGGTGCTACGTCCGCGCCACATCGGCGCCACGCCAGGGCCGCTCAGGGCCCGGTCGGCACCGTGAAGCTCCGCGTGGCGACCCCGTCACGGGCGCTCCACGAGACCGAACGGCACCGTGAGCACCGACCTGCCGACCCGCAGGTGGAACCGCGTCCGCCCGCGCTTCACGAGGGTGCCGACGACGCCGCCGTACCGCCCCGGCGCGACCACGCGCAGCCGCTCCCCCGGGCGGACGCCCGCCGGGTCGACCGGCGCGACCGGTCGCCCGGTCGGTGGCTCGGCCGGGTCCCGGACGGGGTCCGTGCCCGCGCGCGACGACGGCCCGAGCTCGGGCACCGGGCTCCCGCGGTACGTCCACGACAGGAGGAAGCGCCGGTCGAAGACCGGCGAGCAGCGGGCGCACGCCTGCGGCCGCTGCGGACGGCGGAACCGGGTGACCCGGTGCCCGGCCGGGCACACCCCCGCCCAGTCGCCCTCCACCTCAGGGCTCCCCTCGCGCACCACGCGCCGACCCGTGGAGCCGATCGACCGCGCCGTGGCGCGCCAGACGGCGTCGTGCCCGTGCCGGGCGCCGGCGAGCGCGTGCGCGATCTCGTGCAGGACCACCTCGCGCACGTCGCCCTCGTCGTACAGCGCCGTCAGCGGCCCCGAGAGGCTGATCTCGCGGCGGTCGTAGCGGCACAGCCCCGCGCGCCGCCGCGCGCCGTCGAACCGGAACGTCCAGCCGGACAGCCCGTGCTCGGCCATCAGCCCGCGCGCCAGCCGCGCGGCGTGCTCCCGCTCCATGCCTCACCACCCGTCCGGATCCGTCCCGCCCGTCCCGCGCGGCCGCCGACCGGCGGCCACCGGCAGGACGTTAGCGCTCCCCGGCGACACCCCCGGCGGGCCATCCACAGGCCCCGCCCACGACGCGGGGACGCGCCGTTCGTCCACAAGTCCCCGCGGAGCGCCGCGGTCCACAGGGGCGCGAGCCTCAGACCCCGGCCTCCCGGGAGAACCCCTCGATGTGCGCCTTCACCGCGAGGGAGGCGGCCGGGGCGTCCCCGGCGGCGACGGCGTCGAGCACGGCGCGGTGCTCGGCGCGCAGCCTCGCGGCGGTGCGCGGCCACGACGGCAGGCGCTCGATCCCGACGGCGACGTACCCGCCGATGGCGCCCCGCAGCCCGGTCATCACGGCCTCGACCAGCACGTTCCCTGCCATCCGCACGAACTCCAGGTGGAACGCCTGGTCGAGCTCGAGGAACTCGGCGGCCGGGACGTCGTCGTCCTCCATCCGGCCCAGGAGCCGGCGCGCCTCCTCCAGGTGCGCGGCCGTGCCGGGCGCGTGGTCCATCACCCGCTCCGCGGCCTGGGCCACCGCCCACGACTCGAGGAGGACGCGCGTCGCGACGACGTCCCGCACCGGCAGCGTGCCGGTCGCGACGTGCAGCCGCACGGCGGCGCCCAGGCCGGCGGCCGGGCGGTCGATGACGACGGCGCCCGCGGTCGGCCCGGATCCGACGCCGGGCCGGACGATGCCGAGCGCGTCGAGCACGCGGATCGCCTCGCGGACGGACGGCCGAGAGACGCCGAGGTCCTCCGCGAGCGCGCGCTCGCCGGGCAGCCGTTCGCCGAGGCCCCAGCGGCCGGCGGCGATGCCCTCCTCGAGGTGGGCGAGGACTCGTTCGTGGGTGCGCACGGGCTCAGCGTAACGACCGTACGGAGCAATGGTCTGACCACATCCGCTACAGTGGCCGCTCGGCGCCGCCGCCGTGGCGCCCCCGACCCGCCCGGGTCATGCTGGACCGAGCCGACCGGTGGCTGACGACAGTCGCACCGCAGCGGCCTGGCGCCGGCACCGCACGAGCACGACCGCACGAAGCACAGAGGAGTCGCATGCGCATCGCCCTCGCCGCCACCTGTCTCGCCGACACCCTGTTCCCCGGGGCGCCGCGCGCGACCGTGCGGCTGCTGGAACGCCTCGGCCACGAGGTCGTCTTCCCCGCCGACCAGGCGTGCTGCGGGCAGATGCACGTCAACACCGGCTACTTCCGCGAGGCGGTCCCCGTGATCCGCAACCACGTGGAGACGTTCGCGCCGGTCGCGGACGGCGAGTGGGACGCCGTCGTCATGCCGTCCGGCTCGTGCACGGGGTCGGTGCGCCACCAGCAGGCGATGGTCTGCCGCCGCGCGGGCCTGGACGACCTGGCCGCCACGGCGGAGGCGGTGTCCGCCAAGACGTACGAGCTGAGCGAGCTGCTGGTCGACGTGCTCGGCCTCACCGACGTCGGCGCCTGGTTCCCGCACCGCGTCACCTACCACCCCACCTGCCACTCGTTGCGGATGCTGCACGTGGGCGACAAGCCCCTGCGGCTGCTGCGCGCCGTCGAGGCCATCGACCTGGTGGAGCTCCCGGCGGCCGACTCCTGCTGCGGGTTCGGCGGCACGTTCGCGCTGAAGAACGCGGACACGTCGGCCGCGATGCTCGAGGACAAGACCGCGAACGTGCGCGGCACCGGCGCCGAGGTGCTGACCGCCGGCGACATGTCGTGCCTCATGCACATCGGCGGCGGGCTCTCCCGCCAGGGCACCGGCGTCCGCGCCCTGCACCTGGCGGAGGTGCTCGCCTCGACCCGCGAGGAGCCCACGCCCCTGCCCGAGACGACGTTCACCCGCCCGGAACGCGAGCGCCCGGCAAGGACGGAGGCCGCCCGATGAGCCAGACCTTCCTCGGCCTGCCCACCCGCCGCCGCACGACCGACGCCGCCGACGAGCCGTTCGGCCCGGTCCCCCACCCGCAGGAGCCGCTGCGCTGGGGCGACGACTTCCCCGCCGCCGCCAAGCAGACCCTGAAGAACGACCAGCTGCGCCGCAACCTCGGCCACGCCACGCAGGTCATCCGCACCAAGCGTGCCGCCGTCGTCGGAGAGGTGCCCGACTGGGAGGCGCTGCGCGACGCCGGGTCGGCCGTGAAGCAGCAGGTGATGGCCCACCTGCCCGACCTGCTCCAGCAGCTCGAGGAGAACGTCGTGGCGCGCGGCGGCGTCGTGCACTGGGCGCGCGACGCGGCGGAGGCGAACCGGATCGTCGCGGACATCGCGAAGGCCAAGGGCGCCGACGAGGTGGTCAAGATCAAGTCGATGGCCACGCAGGAGATCGGGCTCAACGAGGCGCTGGCCGACGAGGGCATCGCCGCCATCGAGACCGACCTGGCCGAGCTGATCGTGCAGCTCGCCGACGACATGCCGTCGCACATCCTCGTCCCGGCGATCCACCGCAACCGGTCGGAGATCCGCGACATCTTCCTCGCCCGGATGGGCGACGCCCCGCCGGACCTGTCGGACGTGCCGCGCGAGCTCGCGATGGCGGCCCGCGCGCACCTGCGCCGCAAGTTCCTGTCCGCCAAGGTCGCGGTGAGCGGCGCGAACTTCGCCGTCGCGGACACGGGCACGCTCGCCGTCGTCGAGTCCGAGGGCAACGGCCGCATGTGCCTCACCCTGCCGGAGACGCTCGTGACGGTGATGGGCATCGAGAAGCTCGTGCCCACCTTCGACGACCTCGAGGTGTTCCTCCAGCTGCTCCCCCGCTCGTCGACCGGCGAGCGGATGAACCCGTACACGTCGATGTGGTCGGGCGTGACGCCGGGCGACGGGCCGCAGGAGTTCCACCTGGTGCTGCTCGACAACGGCCGCACCGACGTGCTCGCCGACGAGGTCGGCCGCTCCGCGCTGCACTGCATCCGGTGCTCCGCGTGCCTCAACGTCTGCCCCGTCTACGAGCGGGTGGGCGGCCACGCCTACGGCTCCGTGTACCCCGGGCCGATCGGTGCGATCCTCACGCCGCAGCTCACCGCGTCGACCGGCGGCGTGTCCGGGCACCACGACCCCAACGCCTCCCTGCCGTACGCGTCGTCGCTGTGCGGCGCCTGCTACGAGGTGTGCCCGGTGAAGATCGACATCCCGTCGATCCTCGTCGACCTGCGCGCCCGGGAGGTCGACGCCGACCGCTCGTCGCGCGGCGTCGACCCGTGGCGGACGGCGATGAAGGCGGCGGCGTGGGTCATGGCCGACGGCGACCGGTTCGCTCTCGCCGGTCGTGCCGCCACGCTGGGCTCCGGCCTGGGCGGTCGGGACCACGCCATCTCCGTGGCGCCGCCGCCCGCGTCGGCGTGGACGAAGGCGCGCGACCTGCCCGCGCCGCCGCGCCAGACGTTCCGGCAGTGGTGGCAGGCCGAGCACGAGACCACCCCCGAGCACGAGGAGGGTGCCCGATGAGCGACGCTCGCACCGAGGTCCTGGCGCGCGTGCGCGCGGCGCTGGGGCAGACCGGCT
Organism: Isoptericola sp. NPDC019482; assembly: GCF_040632295.1. NCBI lineage: Bacteria > Bacillati > Actinomycetota > Actinomycetes > Micrococcales > Promicromonosporaceae > Isoptericola > Isoptericola sp. NPDC019482. The sequence continues at coordinate 52,141 of NZ_JBEYBQ010000021.1, read as the reverse complement.
CCGGCACGACGCCGTCGGGCAAGGTCGGCACCGCGCCGCACCCGGAGCCCGTGCCGCGCGCCTACCGGGCTTCCGGCGAGCACGCCGTCGGCTCCCCCGAGGTGCTGGAGCAGCTCGTCGACCGGCTGGTGGACTACAAGGCGCACGTGCACCAGATCACCGCCGACGCCCTGCCCGCCACCGTCGCCGCCCTCGTCGCCGAGCTGTCAGAGCCACAAGGAGGTATAGCCCGCTCTGGCTCTGACAACTCCCCGGGCCCTGAGTTGTCAGAGCCACAGGGAGGTATAGCCCCACCTGGCTCTGACAACTCGCGCGGGGGGCGGGTGGTGGTCCCCGACGGGCTGGACGACGCGTGGCTGGCGGCGCTGCCGGCGGAGGTCGACGTCGTGCGCGACTCGCGCGAGCAGCCGCTCGCCGCGGCGGACCTCGATGCCGTCGCCGCCGTCGTCACCGCCGCGCGGGTCGCGATCTCCGAGACGGGCACGATCGTGCTCGACGGGGAGCCCGACCAGGGCCGGCGGGCGATCTCGCTGGTGCCGGACGTGCACCTCTGCGTGGTCCGGGCCGACCAGGCCGTGCAGACCGTGCCCGAGGCGGTGCGCCTGCTCGGCGCGCACCCGGAGCGGCCGCTCACCTGGATCTCCGGTCCCAGCGCGACGTCGGACATCGAGCTGGACCGCGTGGAGGGCGTGCACGGCCCGCGGACCCTGCACGTCCTCCTGGTGGGCTGACGTCGTCGGCCCGGGTCCCCGCGGCTCAGCCGAGGATCGCGGCCGAGCCGAACAGCGCCCAGTCGTTGAGCACGTGCGCGGTGGCCGACGCGGCGAGGTTCTTGGTGAGCAGGTACGGCACCAGGAGGACGACCCGCGCGGTGCCGATGACCAGCACGCACTGCAGCACGTTCCAGCCGTAGGTGGGCAGGTGCAGCGCCGCGAACAGGAGCGTCGAGACGACCACCGCGAGCACCAGGCTCGAGCGTCGCGACAGGTGCCACACGGTGGTGGCGAGCGTGAGGACCGCGAGCAGCGGCAGGACGGTGAAGATCTCCTCGCCCACGAGCTGCGGGATCATCGCGAGGTACGTCAGCGCCCTGTCGAGGACGCCCTGGGCGGCGATCGTGCCGCCCATCGGGTTGGGGTGGGTCTCGACGAGGACCGACACCAGGCCCCCGACGACGAACGACACGACGACGTTCGCGACGGCGATCCCGACGGCGAGCAGCCCGGCCCGCGGCCGCAGCCGCTGGAACAGCCGGCCGACGGTGCCCGGCGCGACCAGGTGCAGCGTCACCAGCGGGATGCCGGCGAACAGGGTGCCGCGCAGCGCGAGCGCCAGCCAGGCGGGCCCGGGGACGGTGACGAACAGGTCGCACGCGACGGCCACGAGGACGGACGCCATGAGGACGCCCCACCGCCGCCCGGACAGCCGCACCGGGTCCCCGGCGTAGAGGGGGAAGTCCGGGGCCTGGCCCCGCGTGGAGACCTCGTCGGTGGTGACGCTCCTGCCGGTCATGGCGGTCATCGTGCGCTCCTGGCGTGCGGGTTGTCGGTGAGGTCCCGCTCCTCGACCGATGCCTGCTGCATCGATGACCTCAGGGTGCGCTCGGGGCATCCCCGCGGTCGTCGTGCTGGCGGGTGGACCTGCGCGTACTCCCCAGGGAGTACGCCCGCCGACGGCGGACCGGCGCGGCTCAGCGCGGCTCGACGAGCCCCGAGCGGTAGGCGATGACGACGAGCTGCGCGCGGTCGCGGGCGCCGGTCTTCGCCAGGGCGCGGCTGACGTGCGTCTTCGCCGTGAACGGGGACACGACGAGCTCCGCGGCGATCTCGTCGTTCGACAGCCCCTGACCCACGAGGGCCACGACCTCTCGCTCCCGCTCGGTGAGGTGCGCGACGAGCGCCGGGTCGATCCCGCGCGCGGCGTGCGGGCCGCTGCCCAGGTGCGCGACGACGGCGCGCGTCGCCGCGGGCGACAGCAGCGCCTCGCCGGCCGCGACCGTCCGCACGGCGGCGACCAGGTCGGCGGGCGCCACGCCCTTGCCGAGGAACCCGCTGGCACCGGCGCGGAGCGCGCCGAGCACCTCGGCGTCGCCCTCGAACGTCGTGAGCACGACGACGCGCACGGCCGCGAGGTCCGGGTCGTCCGCGATGCGCGCGGTGGCGGTGAGCCCGTCGGTGCCCGGCATGCGCAGGTCCATGAGGACGACGTCGGGGCGCAGCTCCCGCGCCAGGCGCACCCCCTCGTCGCCGTCGCCGGCCTCCCCCACCACCTCGACGCCGTCGGCGTGCCGCAGCAGGGCCGCGAAGCCGCCGCGGATGAGCTCCTGGTCGTCGACGACGAGCACGCGCACGGTCATCGGGGTTCCTCCGGGGACGTCGGGTCGAGGGCGGGGGCGGGGGCAGGGGCGGGGGCAGGGAGCTCGGCGCGCACGACGAACTCGCCGCCGCGGGCGCCGGCGTCGAGCGTGCCGCCCACCGCCGCGACGCGCTCGCGCATGCCGAGCAGACCGTGGCCCGTGGAGGGGGCCGCCGCGACGCCACCCGCCGCCTCGCGGGGCACCGGGTTGACGACCTCGACGCCGAGCCCGGCAGGCGTCCACGCGAGCGTGAGGCGGGCGCGGCCGGTGCCGTGCTTGTGCGCGTTGGTCAGCGCCTCCTGCACCACGCGGTAGGCGGCGAGGTCGACGACGGGGACGAGCGGCCGGGCGTCGCCCTCGACCCGCACCTCCACGCGCAGCCCGGTGGCGCGCACGGCGTCGAGCAGCTCGTCGAGGCGGGCGAGCGACGGCGCCGGCGCGGCCCGCTCGGGGGCCTCCTCGTCGCCGCGACGCAGCAGGTCGAGCAGGGTCGCGAGCTCCCGCAGCGCGTCGGCGGACGCGGTGCGCACGTGTGCGAGGGCCTCCCGCGCGGCGTCGGGATCGTCGACCAGCAGGGTCTCGGCGACCCCGGACTGCACGCCGACGACGGCGACCTGGTGCGCCAGCACGTCGTGCAGCTCGCGCGCGATCCGCAGCCGCTCCTCCGCGACGGCGCGGCTCGCCTCGGCCTCGCGCGTCGCCTCGGCCCGCGCGGCCCGGTCCCGCGCCGACGCCAGCTCCGCACGCCGGGCCGCGACCACCAGACCGACCACCGCGGCGACCGCGAGCAGCAGCGGCACGGCCGCGACCACGCCGGAGCCCGGGCTTGCGCCGCGCAGCAGCAGGACGCCGTCGAGCACGACGGCGGACCCCGCCGCGGCCAGCAGCCCGAGCCGACGGTCGCCCAGGGAGACGACGGTGTAGACGGCGATCGCCAGCGGCAGCAGCAGCGCCCCGCCCGGGGCGGCGGCCGCGGTGTCCGCGACGCCGAGCACCGCGGTGACGGCGAGGACGACGGTCGGGTGGGTGCGGCGCCAGAACAGCGCCGCGCAGGAGATCACGGTGGCGGCAGCGCCCCACGGGACGAACGGCATCGCCCCCGTGGCCCACAGCGTGACCGGGAGGGCGAGCACGACGACGGCGACCGCCGCGTCGAGCGCGACGCCGGCGGCCGGCCGGGGCGCGCGGGCCTGCACGTCCGCAACGTACCCGGGGGCGGGGCGGCGCGCCCGCCGGTCGGGTCCCGGTTTCGACAGCACGACCGCCGCCGCCGAGAATGGGTGCCCGTGACCGACAGCGCGCCGCCGGCGGACGACCCGGCGAACGAGTCCGACGCCCTCTTCGAGGTGCCGCCCGGGGCCCGCCGCCCCGCCCGGCGGATCGTGCTGCTCACGGGGCCGTCGGGGTCGGGCAAGACGGCGCTCACGCGGCGGCTCGGCCTGCCGGTGATGAACCTCGACGACTTCTACCACGACGTCGACTTCCCGGGGATGCCGATGCGCTACGGCATCGTCGACTGGGACGACCCCCGCAGCTGGGACTCGGCCGCCGCCCTGGACGCGCTGCGCGCCGTGGTGCGCACCGGACGCGCGGACGTGCCCGTGTACGACATCCCCACCTCGCGCCGCACCGGCGGCACGGTGCTCGAGGCGGGCGACGCGCCCGTCGTCGTCGCCGAGGGGATCTTCGCCGCCGAGCTGGTGGCCGCGTGCCGGGCGGACGGGATCCTCGCCGACGCGATCTGCCTCAGCCAGCCGCGCGTCGTGAACTTCTGGTTCCGGTTCCTGCGCGACGTCGCCGAGTCGCGCAAGCCGCTGCCGACGCTGGTGCGGCGCGGCTGGGGGCTGCTGCGGGCCGAGCCCGCGCTGGTGCGGCGGTGGACGGACCTCGGCTGCCGGCTCGCCACGCCCGCCCAGGCGGAGCGGGACATCCGGTCGCTCCTCGCCCCCTGAAATCCCTGCCGCCCGTCGGGGCCGGCACCTACGGTGAGCGCATGGCAACGGTGCGGAAGTTCCAGGTGACCTTCGACTGCGCGGACCCGGAGCGGGTCGCCCGCTTCTGGTGCGAGGTGCTGGGGTACGTCATGCCCGAGGGCTCGGACTGCAACGCGCAGGACCCGACCGGCGACGGTCCGCGGCTGTACTTCCAGAAGGTGCCCGAGGGCAAGGTCGTGAAGAACCGCGTGCACCTCGACGTCCGCGTCGGCACCGGGCTGGTCGGCGACGAGCGCCTGGCCGCGCTGCGGGCCGAGCAGGCACGCCTCGAGCCGCTGGGCGCCGTCCACCTGTGGACCCAGCTCGCCGACGGCGAGGAGGAGTCCTGCATCACGATGCGGGACGTCGAGGGCAACGAGTTCTGCCTGGACTGACGACGACCAAGCACGCACCATGACTCGCCCTCGGCGCGTCATGAGAATGTCACACGCCGGTCATCGGCCCCACACCATCGCCGCGCACGCTGGGGGCAGGAGGTGGTCCCCATGACCGTGCTGTACACCGAGCCCCGAGCCCTTCGTGTCCTGTCCCTCTACGAGGGCTTCTTCAGCGGCGGCGCCCGCGTGCTGCACTCGTCGGTCGTGGCGGGCCTGCACGCCCAGGGCCGCCAGCGGCACGCGGCGCTGAGCATCCACGACGAGGTGCGGCGCGACGCCGCCCTGCAGCGCCTGACCGACGACCGGCGCTACCGGCAGCTGACGGCGGCGGGCGTCCGGGTGTCGTCGCTGGGCCGGTCGTCGGAGGTGCCCCACGACCCGGAGGTCCTCACCGACCGCGAGGCGGAGATCCTGGCCCGGGAGCTGCGTGCCACGGACGTGGTGCTCGCGCTCAAGGAGCAGCCGCTGCGGCTGCTGTCCCGCCCGGACGCGCTGCCCGACCGGCCGGTGGTCGCCTGCCTGCACCGCTCGGACCCCGAGCACCAGGGGTCGGGCCTGGGGCACCTGCTGCGCGCCGCGGACGACGGCCGGCTCGCCGCCGTCGTCTGCTGCGCCGAGTCCACCCGCGCCGCCTACGAGGCCGCGGGCGTGCCCGCGCACCTGCTGCGGGTCATCCCGAACGGCGTCGACCTCACGCGCTTCCGCCCGGCACGGGCCGCGCGCCGGCTGGCCCTCCGCGGGGCGCACCGGCTGCCCGCCGACGGGACGGTCGTGACGTACGCGGCCCGGTACGACGCGATGAAGAACCCCCGCCTGTTCGTGGCCGCGGCCCGCGAGCTGCTGGGGAGCGACGCCGACGCGCACGTCGTGATGTGCGGGTCCGGCATGAGCCCCGCCAACCCGGACCTCGCCGCCGACCTGCGCGACGCGTTCGGCGACCGCCCCGACCTGCTCGACCGGGTGCACCTGCTCGGCGTGCGGCACGACATGGAGCAGGTGCTCGCGGCGTCGGACGTCGTCGCGCTGACGTCGTCGTTCGGCGAGGCGGCCCCGCTGTGCCTCATCGAGGGCGCCATGAGCGGGGCGGTCCCCGTGACGACGCCGGTGGGCGACAGCGCACGGATCGTGGACGGCATCGGCCTCGTCACTGGCTTCGACCCGGCGGAGATCGCCGCGGCGTGGCGCGAGGCGGCCGCGCGCCGGGACTCCCTCGCCGGGGCGCTCCTCGCGGCGCGGCCCCGGTTCAGCCACGTGCGCATGCTGTCCGCCTACGCGGCCACGATCGAGCGCGCCCACCGCGGGCTGGGGCTGACGCTCGCGCGCGCCTGACCCGGGCCGCCCGCCGCGTCAGCGGGTCGAGTCGCGCAGCTGCACCTCGAAGCCGACCTCGGTGACAGCCCCGGGCGCGGTGTCGCCGACGGCGGCCTGCACGGCGAGGCTGCCCATCTCCTCGAGGGGGATGCGCACGGTGGACAGGGCGGGCGCGTGGTCGCGCAGGGTCGGGACGTCGTCGAACCCGGCGACGCGCACGTCGCGCGGCACCTCGACGCCCAGCTCGCGCAGGCGGGCGATGAGCCCGATCGCCATGACGTCCGTGACGGCGAAGACGGTCAGCGGCTTCTCGGCGGCGCGCTCGCGCACCAGCTCGGCGACGTCGTCGCCGGCCGCGTACCCGCCGTCGCGGGAGAACTCGGTGACCAGCACCTCCGCGACCTCCCCGCCGGCGGCGCGGGCGGCGGCGGTGAACGCGTCGGTGCGCTCGCGCGACGTCACGACGCGCGTGGGCCCGCCGAGCACCACGAACCGCCGCTGCCCCTGCGCCAGCAGGGCCTCGGCGAGGGCGCGGGCGCCGGTGGCGTTGGGCGGGCGCACCACGGACCCGTCGCCGACGGGCTGGCCGACGATGACGGACCGGCCGCCCGCGGCGACGAACGCGTCGAGCTCGGCCGCGAGGGCGGCGTCGTCGTCGGGGGTCCAGCGGGTGCCGGCGACGACGACGGCGTCCACGCGCTGGGCGGCGAACGCGGCGACGGCCTCCCGCTCGGCCACGGGGTCGCGGCCGGTCGACGCGAGCAGCACGAGGCGCCCGCTGGCCCGGGCCGCGGCCTGCGCCCCGGCGGCGATGGACGAGAAGTACGGGTCGGAGATGTCCTGCACGACGAGCCCCAGGAGCCCGGACCGGGCGCGCGCCAGCGCCTGGGCCTGGGCGTTCACGACATAGCCCAGCTCCCCCGCCGCGGCCTTGACCCGCGCGACCAGGTCGGCGCCGGGCTGTCGCGCCGAGCCGTTGAGCACCCGCGACGCCGTGGCGAGGGAGACCCCCGCGCGGTCGGCGACGTCCTGCAGCCTCGCTCGTGCCACCTGCTCCTCCTGCTCCGTCCTGGCGGGCCGCGGCCCGCTGTTCCCGGGGGCATCCTCGCCCTCCGGCGGCGGCATGTCTTGACGTGCTCGCCGGGGACACCTTACCGTGGGCGGGAAAGCGCATTCCTTGTCGCCTCGCGGCGGGGTCTCGCGCCCGCCATCCGGCGACGCCGTCCGGCGTCGACGACGACGAAGGAGTCCCGAGTGAGCACACCCACGCGCACGCTGCGCATCGCGATGAACGGCGTCACGGGCCGCATGGGCTACCGCCAGCACCTCGTGCGCTCGATCCTGCCGATCCGCGAGCAGGGCGGCGTCGAGCTGCCCGACGGCTCGCGCGTGCAGGTGGAGCCCGTGCTCGTGGGCCGCAACGAGTCCAAGCTCGCCGAGCTGGCCGCCCAGCACGGCGTCACCGAGTACACGACCGACCTCGACGGGATCATCGCCGACCCCGCCACGGACATCGTGTTCGACGCCTCCATGACCTCGCTGCGTGCCAAGACGCTCACCAAGGCGATGCAGGCCGGCAAGCACGTCTACACGGAGAAGCCGACCGCCGAGACCCTGGCCGAGGCCGTCGAGCTCGCCCGCCTGCGCGAGGAGACCGGCGTCACCGCCGGTGTCGTGCACGACAAGCTGTACCTGCCGGGCCTGGTCAAGCTGCGCCGCCTCGTCGACGAGGGCTTCTTCGGCCGCATCCTGTCGCTGCGCGGCGAGTTCGGCTACTGGGTGTTCGAGGGCGAGCACCAGGCCGCCCAGCGCCCGTCCTGGAACTACCGCAAGGAGGACGGCGGCGGCATGACCACGGACATGTTCTGCCACTGGAACTACGTCCTCGAGGGCATCCTCGGCGCGGTCAAGACCGTCAACGCGCAGACCACCACCCACATCCCCACCCGCTGGGACGAGCAGGGCAAGGAGTACGCCGCCACCGCCGACGACGCCGCGTACGGCATCTTCGAGATCGAGACGCCGGGCGGCGACCCGGTCGTGGCGCAGATCAACTCCTCCTGGGCCGTGCGCGTGTACCGCGACGAGCTCGTCGAGTTCCAGATCGACGGCACCCACGGCTCGGCCGTGGCGGGCCTGCGCAAGTGCGTCGCGCAGCAGCGCGCCCACACCCCCAAGCCCGTGTGGAACCCGGACCTGCCCGTCACGGAGCCCTTCCGCGACCAGTGGCTCGAGGTGCCCGCCAACGCCGACCTCGACAACGGCTTCAAGCTGCAGTGGGAGGAGTTCCTGCGCGACGTCGTCGCCGGCCGCCCGCACCGCTTCGACCTGCTGTCCGCCGCGCGCGGGGTGCAGCTCGCCGAGCTCGGCCTGCAGTCGTCGGCCGAGGGCCGCCGCCTCGACGTCCCGGAGATCACGCTGTGACGACACAGACCCTCAACCCCGCGCTCGCCCCCGAGCTGGCGCCCAGCGGCGTCACCGTGCGCCTCCCCCGGTTCGACGCCGCGGGCCGCGCCACCGGCACCGAGGTGCGCGAGCTCAACGCGCCGGGCCCGTGGCACGCCCCGGCCGCGCCGATCACGTCGCGCGTCGCGTTCGCCGCGGCGCACGTCGTGCCGCAGGTCGGCGCCGAGAACGTGCCGGGCGCGCCCGCCGTCGTCGACTGGGACGCGACCCTCGCCTACCGGCACGAGATCTGGCGCTTCGGCCTCGGCGTCGCCGACGCCATGGACACCGCCCAGCGCGGCATGGGCCTGGACTGGGCCGCGACGCAGGAGCTGGTGCGCCGGTCCTCGGCCGAGGCCGCGTCCGTCGGCGCCCGCATCGCGTGCGGCGCGGGCACCGACCAGCTCGACCCCGCGTCGATCGAGCCGAGCGAGGCCGGCCTCGCCGCGGTGATCGACGCCTACCGCGAGCAGGTGCACGTGGTGCAGGACGCCGGGGCGCAGGTCATCGTCATGGCCTCGCGCGCGCTGGCGAAGGTGGCCCGCTCCCCCGAGGACTACGCCCGCGTCTACGACGCCGTGCTGGCTGAGGCCGACAAGCCCGTCGTCCTGCACTGGCTGGGCACGATGTTCGACCCGGCCCTCGCCGGCTACTGGGGGTCCGACGACGTGGCGTCCGCGACCGCCACGTTCCTCGACCTCATCAAGGCCCACCAGGACAGGGTCGACGGCGTCAAGGTCTCGCTGCTCGACGCGCAGCACGAGATCGGGCTGCGCCGGGCGCTCGCCGCGCTCGACGGCTCCCCCGTCCGGCTGTACACCGGCGACGACTTCAACTACCCCGAGCTGATCGCCGGCGACGAGCAGGGGCACTCCGACGCCCTGCTCGGCATCTTCGCCGCGATCTACCCGGCCGCGTCCACGGCCCTCCAGGCGTTCGACGCCGGGGAGGGCGCACGCGGTCACGCGATCCTCGCCTCGACCGAGAAGCTGGGGCGGCACATCTTCGCGGCGCCGACCTACTACTACAAGACGGGTGTGGCGTTCCTGTCGTGGCTGAACGGCTTCCAGAGCGGGTTCCAGCTCGTGGGCGGCCTGCAGTCCGGCCGCTCGCTGGCGCACCTCGTGGAGCTGGCACGGCTCGCCGACGGCTGCGGCATGCTGCTCGACCCGGCCCTGGCCGCCCGCCGCCTGGACGCCCTGCTGGTGACGAACGGGGTCTCCGCATGAGCGCCGCGCCGTCCGGGGCCGACCTGAGCCGCTGCTCCCTCAACACCGCGACGGTCAAGCACGCCACGCTCGCCGAGGCGGTCGACGCCGCCGCCGCGGCCGGGCTCGGCGCCGTCGGGCTGTGGCGCCACCAGGTGCAGGAGCACGGCGCCGACAAGGCGGCCCGCATCGTGTCGGACGCCGGCCTGCGCGTCTCGTCGCTGTGCCGCGGCGGGTTCCTCACGGCCGCGGACGAGGCGGGCATCGCCGCCGCGCTCGACGACAACAAGCGCGCCATCGAGGAGACGGCGGGCGTCGGCACCCGGGAGCTGGTGTTCGTCGTCGGCGGGCTGCCCGCCCTCAGCGAGCCGGGCCGGGGCCCCCGGCCCGACGCCGGCCCCGGCGACCGCGACGTCGTCGCCGCCCGCGCCCGCGTGGCGGACCGGCTCGCCGAGCTCGCGCCGTTCGCGGCCGAGCACGACGTGCGGATCGTGCTCGAGGCGCTGCACCCGATGTTCGCCGCCGACCGCGCGGTGATCTCCACCCTGGGGCAGGCGCTCGACCTCGCGGCGCCGTTCGCGCCCGAGACCGTGGGCGTCGTCGTCGACACCTACCACGTGTGGTGGGACCCGCAGCTGCGCGAGTCGATCGCGCGGGCCGGGGCCCAGGGCCGGATCGCGGGCTACCAGGTCTGCGACTGGAACCTGCCGCTGGCCGCCGACCCGCTCAACTCGCGCGGGCACGTGGGCGACGGGTACGTCGACTTCCCGACGATCTCGCGCTGGGTGGCCGAGGCGGGCTACACCGGGGACGTCGAGACCGAGATCTTCAACGAGGAGATCTGGGCCGACGACCCGCGCGACACCGCCCGCACGGTCGGCGAGCGGTACGCGCGGCACGTGCTGCCGCACCTGTAGCCCCACCGCAGCACACCGGGCCTTGACACCCCGGTGCGGGCCTGTCGCCGACGCCGGCCCGCCGCACGACGCCCCGTCGCCTCCCCGGGCGGCGGGGCGTCGTCGTGCCCGGCCGCGCCAGGTCGAACCAGCAGGTCGAACCAGCAGGTCGAACCAGCAGGTCGAACCAGCAGGTCGAACCAGCAGGTCGAACCGGTCAGGATCGGAGAAGCGCGGCTGGCGGGCGGTCCCTAGCGTGGGTGGTGCGACGCCGTCGGGCGCCGCGCCAGCCACCACGAGAGGAACCGTCATGGCCACGTCCGAGGGTCTGAGCGTCGACGAGCGCGCCGCCGTCAAGCAGCGCGCGAAGGAGCTGCGCGAGCAGGAGAAGGCAGGCAGGAACCGCGCCGCGGGCGAGAAGGCGGTGCGCGAGGCCATCGACCCGCTCGAGGGCACCGACCGCGACATCGCCGAGGGGCTCTGCCGCGTGGTGAGCGACGTCGCGCCCCACCTCGTGCCGAAGACGTACTACGGCATGCCGGGCTTCGCGAACGCCGCCGGCAAGATCGTGGTGTTCGTGCAGCCGGCCGTGAAGTTCAAGACCCGGTACGCGACGATCGGCTTCGACTTCGCCGCGCAGCTCGACGACGGCGACTTCTGGCCGACCTCCTTCGCCGTGCTGGCCTGGACGCCCGAGTTCGAGGAGAAGCTCACCGGCCTCGTGCGCCGGGCGGCGGGCTGACGTGGCGGGCGATCGGCAGGCCCGGGCGACCACTACCTTGCGACGCAAGAGAGTGGTACCTTGTGTCGCATGGTACCGACCCAGGACGTCGTCCTCACCCAGCTCCGCAAGGGGGTCGTGGAGTACTGCGTCCTGGCCTGCCTGCGCTCGGGGCCGGCCTACGGCCTCGAGCTCGCCGAGCGCCTGAGCGCCACGAGCACCCTGCTGACCAGCGAGGGCACGCTGTACCCGCTCCTCTCGCGGCTGCGCCAGCAGGGCTGGGTCACGACCACGCAGATCGCGTCGTCGATGGGCCCGCCGCGCCGGTACTACGAGCTCTCGACCGAGGGGCGGGCGGCGCTCGAGACGTTCACCGCCACCTGGTCCCGGTTCACCGCCGACGTCCGCACGACCCTGGAGTCCTGATGACCACAGCCCCCGCGTTCCCCCCGCTGGTCGAGGCGTACCTCGCCGACCTCGAGCGCGCCCTCGCCGGCAGCGAGCCCCGCGAGCGCGCCGAGACGCTCGCCGCGGTGCGCGAGCACGCGACCGAGTCCCTCGCACTGCACGGCTCGGACGACGCCGGTGCCCGCCGCGTGCTCGACGAGCTGGGCCCGGTGGACTCCATCGCCGCCGCGTCGACCCCGATGGCCCCGGCGCCCGCAGCGGCGTCCCCGGCGCCGGCCCTCCGCACCCCCGCCGCCGACGTCTGGCTGCTCGTGCTCTCGATCGCCTCCCTGGCGCTCTTCGTGGTCCCGCTCGTGGCGGCCGCCGCCGTGGCCTGGGCGATCGTCCGGCTCCGCGCCGGCGCCGGGAACCGCGGCCTGCAGAAGCTCGCGCTGGGCGTGGGCGCCGTCTCCTTCGTCGGCGCCCTGGCGCTCTACGTGTCGCACCTGCTGGCCGGCTGAGGCGTCGGGGCGGGGCGGCGCCGGCCTGTAGCGTCGCGGCATGGCTTCTCCCGCGGCGTCGCGACCATGACGGACACCGTCGACCGTTCGCCCGACGGAGCACGACTGATCCTGACCTGCGGGCTGCCCGGGGCGGGCAAGACCACACGCGCTCTCCAGATCGCCGCAGAACGCGGCGCCGTGCGGCTCACGAAGGACGAGTGGCTGCGGGCGCTCGGCTCCAGCCCGTGGGACACGGTCGCCAACGAAAGGGTCGAACGGGAGCTCTGGCGCCTGGCCCAGGAGATCCTGCGCCACGGCCTGAGCGTCGTCCTGGACTTCGGGCTCTGGTCGCGAGCCGAACGCGACGAGATGCGGGCCGCGGCCCGCAGCCTGGGTGTCGGCGTCGAGCTGCACTACCTCGACGCCCCTCCCGACGAGCTGTGGCGGCGCATCGACGCACGGAACTCCACGCCGCCCTGGCAGGACGAACCGATCCGTCGCGCCGACCTCGACGAGTGGCTGGGCGCCTTCGAGGCCCCCGGTGCCGGCGAGCTCGCGCTGTTCGACCCACCACCACGCTGAGACCTGGCCGACGGCGCCCTCGAACGGCGTCGCGGCCCGACATGAGAGGTCGCCGCGCACCCGCACGTCGCATCCGGGCGTTCCCTCTGGCGGAAACCGGTTGCTAGGCTGGGCACAGCACGGCGGGAACCGGTTTCCCACGGTTTCTCGCCGACTGTCCCAGCGACGTGACGGAAGGCGACCATGACCTACTACAGCAACCCGGTCCTCGACGCGGACTGGCCGGACCCCGACGCGGTGCGCGTCGGGGACGACTACTGGCTGATCGCGTCCAGCTTCAACCGTGCCCCCGGGCTGCCCGTGCTGCACTCGCGCGACCTCGTGTCCTGGGAGCACGTCGGCCACGCGCTGCCCGCGCTGCCGCAGGCCGGGCACTACGCGCTCCCCCGGCACGGCTCCGGGGTGTGGGCGCCCAGCCTCCGGCACCACGACGGCCTGTTCTGGATCGTCTACCCCGACCCGGACCACGGGATCTTCGTCCTCACGGCCGCCGACCCCCGCGGCCCGTGGTCGGAGCCCTGGTGCCTGATCCCGGGCCAGGGCCTCATCGACCCGTGCCCCCTGTGGGACGCCGACGGCCGCGCGTACCTCGTGCACGGCTGGGCCAAGAGCCGGGCCGGGGTGAAGAACCGGCTCACGGTGGTCGAGGTGGACCCGGGCCTGCGCCACGTCGTCGGGCCCGCGCGCACCGTGGTCGACGGTGACGAGCTGCCCGGCTTCCGCACGCTCGAGGGCCCCAAGCTGTACCAGCGCGACGGCTGGTACTGGATCTTCGCCCCCGCGGGCGGCGTCGCCACCGGCTGGCAGACGGCGTTCCGCTCCCGGTCGGTGTGGGGGCCGTACGAGCACCGCGTGGTGCTCGCGCAGGGCGACACCCCGGTCAACGGCCCGCACCAGGGCGCCTGGGTGGACACCCCCGACGGCGACGACTGGTTCCTGCACTTCCAGGACCGCGGCGTGTTCGGGCGCGTCGTGCACCTGCAGCCGATGCGATGGGACGACGACGGCTGGCCCGTCATGGGCGAGGAGGGCTCGCCGGTGCTCACGCACCCGACGCCGGTGGCCGGCGCCGAGCCGGGCGAGCCGGTGCGCAGCGACGACTTCTCCGCCCCCGGCCTGGCGCCGCGCTGGCACTGGCAGGCGAACCCCGCCGAGGGCTGGGCCGTGGCCGACGGCGGCGGCTCGCTGCGCCTGCCCGCGCAGCCCTCGCCGCGTGGCAACCTGCGCGACCAGGGCGCTGTCCTGAGCCAGCAGCTGCCCGGGCAGCCGAGCACCTGGGAGACGAGGGTCGGGCTCACCGGCGACGCGCCCGGCACCCGCGCGGGCGTCGTCGTCCTCGGGCGCGAGTACGCCTGGGCGGGTCTGGTCCGCACCCCCGGCGGCGTGGAGCTGACGGTGCGCCGCGGCGGCACCCACGGCGACGAGGAGATCCTCGCGCAGGAGCCGGTGCCCGCGGGCGCGACGGGCGTCGTGCTGCGCACCGCGATCGACGCCGAGGGCCGCGTCACCTGGGCTTGGCGCGACGCGGCCCTGCCGGGCGACGACGACGCGGAGTGGCACGAGACGGCCCCGCCGTGGCAGGCGGTCGTCGGCCACTGGATCGGCGCGGAGGTCGGCCTGTTCGCGAGCTCGCCGCTCGGGGCGGACCTGCGTCCGGACGACGGCGGCACGTTCGGCCCGGTGCGCGTCACCGTGGCCGGGAAGGACGCCTGATGGCCCGCTCGGGCGGGCCGACGATCGACGAGGTGGCGGCCGCCGCGGGGGTGTCGCGGGCGACCGTCTCGCGCGTGATGAACGGCCGGGCCAGCGTCGCGCGGGACATCGCCGAGCGGGTGCGGGTCGCCGCCCGGGACCTGCGCTACCAGCCCAGCCGGGTGGCGCGCAGCCTGTCGCTGGGCCGCACCAACTCCGTGGCGCTGGTCGTGCCCGACCTGGCGAACCCGATGTTCCAGCAGATCCTGCGCGGCACGATGGCGGCGGCCGCGCCGCACGACTACCGCGTCCTGGTCGCCGACACGGCCGAGAACACGGCCGACGAGGCCGAGGTCGCGCTCGAGGCGCGCCAGCGCTGCGACGCGCTGGTCCTCGCCGCGCCGCGGACGTCCGAGGACGAGCTGCTGGAGCTCCTGCCGCGGCTGGAGCCGGTCGTCGTGGTCAACCGGCTCGTGCCGGGCCTGACCGTGCCGACGGTCCGCGTCGACTACGCGGCGGGCGTGCGCAGCATGGTCGACCACCTCGTCGCGCTCGGGCACCGCGAGCTGGCCTACGTCGCGGGTCCGCGGTCGAGCGCCTCGAACGGGCTGCGCGCCCGCGCCCTCGACGACGCCCGCGAGCGCCATCCGGGCCTGCGGGTCACGACGGTGCCCTGCGGCCCGACCGTCGACGCCGGGTACCGCGCGGCGGACGCCGTGCTGGCCACGGGCGCGACGGGCGTCGTCGCGTTCAACGACCTGGTCGCGTTCGGCCTGCTCGCGCGCCTCAACGAGGCCGGCGTGGCCGTGCCGGGCGACATCTCGATCGGTGGCTTCGACGACATCGAGCTCGCCCGCTACGCGACGCCGTCGTTGACGACGGCCGCCGTGCCGCAGGCCGACCTCGGGCGCCGCGCCTGGGAGCTGCTGCACGCCCGCGTGCTCGGCACCGAGCGCACGCGGCTCGGCGCGGAGGGCATCGCCGTGCACGTGACCCCGGGGCTGGTGGTGCGGGGCAGCACCGGGCCGGTGCCGCCCGCGCGCCGGCTCGGCGTGACGTCGGCGGACCTCGCGGGGCGCGCGCACGCGCGCGACGACACGGTCCGGGCCCGGTGGCGGCCGGTCGACGACGACTGGGTGCTCGGCGTCGGCGACGACCGCCCCCTGGGCCGCTACTCGCGGGGCGAGGACATGCCCGGGGTGCACAGCCCGCGCCCGTTCCTGCACCCGGTGCACTCGGCGCAGGGCGTGGCCATGACGACCAAGAGCCCGCTGGACCACCGCCATCACTACGGCGTCTCGATGGCGGTCGCCGACGTGGACGGCACCAGCTACTGGGGCGGGCGGACGTACGTGCGCGACCAGGGGCCGACGCTGCTCGCGAACCACGGCCGCCAGGAGGCCGGGCGGACGGAGGTCTCGGACGACGGCGCCACCCTGACCCAGCAGCTGCGGTGGCTGGACGAGCGCGGCGGCGTGCAGCTGACGGAGGAGCGACGCCTCACCGCCGTCGTGCTGCCCGAGGTCGACGCGTGGGCGCTCGGCTGGCACGGCACCCTGCACGCGGGCGACGCCGACGTGGAGATCGGCAGCCCGGCGACCAACGGCCGCCCCGGGGCCGGGTACGGCGGCTGGTTCTGGCGGCTCCCGTCGGGCGACGAGGCCTACGCCCTGAGCCCTGACCGGGGCGGGGACGTGCACGGCTCGCGCACCCGGTGGGTGGCGGTCGTGCGCCGCAGCGGAGCCGCGTGGACCACGCTCGTGCTCGCCCAGCCCTCCGGGGAGCCCGACGCGTGGTTCGCCCGCGTGGGCGACTACGTGGGGCTGGGTCCGGCGATCGCCTGGGACGCGGTGCGCACGGTGCCGTCCGGGTCGTCGCTCGAGGTCGACGTCGTGGCCGCCGTCGTCGACCGGCGCCTCGACATCGCGGGCGCCGGCGACGTCGCAGACCTCGCCGTCGGGCGGGTGGGCGCCGCGCAGCAGTCCTGAGAGGCCGGCGGCCGAGGCCCTCCCGCCCCGGCGGGTGGGCTTCCGCCACCGCTGCCTAGGGTGGCCGCGTGACGCCGGCACCGTGGACCACGCGCACCAGGACGGCTTGGAGCCCCGCGCCGGGGCGGCCGACGTGGGGCATCGTGCTGGGCGACGTCGTCCGCGCCGTGGCCCTGGTGAGCATGCTGGCCGCCGCGGCGACGTCGGACGGGGTCGCGGTCGCGCTGTTCGCCCTCGTCCTGGGCGGCTCGATGGTGCCCCGCGCGTCCGGCGCCGCCGCGTGGCTCGACATCACGTGCGGGACCGTGATGCTGGCCGCCGCGTGGTGCGCCGTGGCCGGGCTCTACGAGCGGGTCGCGGGGCTGGACCTGCTCGTGCACGCCGTCGCGACCGGTGCGCTCGCCGCCCTGGCCCACCAGGTGCTGACGCGGGACGGCGTCACGGCATCCCCTGTCCGTCCCCGGGCGACGGCCGCCCTGACGACCGTCGGGCTCGGCGCGCTGCTCGCCGTCGTCTGGGAGCTGCTCGAGGCGGTGGGGCACCGGTTCGTCGACGACAGCATCCACGTGACGTACCCGGACACCGTCGGCGACCTCGCGGCGGCGCTCGTGGGCAGTGTCGCGGCGGCATGGCTCGTCGCCCGGGCCACCGCCCGGACACCGGCGCGGGGGCTCCAGTGACGGGAGCTCCGGGTGCCCGGCTCTCGGGGCGGCCGCTCCCCACGGTCTCGGTCGTCGTCCCCGCCCGCGACGACGCCGCCGCGCTCGAACGGTGCCTCGCGCTGCTCGCGGCGCAGACCCTCGCCCCGCTCGAGGTCGTCGTGGTGGACAACGCCTCGACGGACGACACCGCCGACGTCGCCCGGCGCGCGGGGGCGGTCGTGGTCCACGAGCCGCGGGTGGGCATCCCGGCCGCCGCGGCGGCCGGGTACGACGCGGCCCGGGGCGAGGTCGTGGCGCGCCTCGACGCCGACTCGCAGCCTGCGCCCGGCTGGGTGCGCGCCGTCGCCCAGCGCCTGGCCGACGACCCCGCCGCCGAGGCCGTGACGGGGACGGGGACGTTCACCGACCTGCGTGGCGGTCGCTGGGCGTGCGCGCTGTACCTCGGCGTGTACTACGCCAGCACCGGGATGGCGCTCGGCCACACGGCGCTGTGGGGCTCCTGCATGGCGTTCCGCCGCAGCACCTGGTGGGCGGTGCGCGACCAGGTCGAGCGGGTCGACCCGGAGATCCACGACGACCTGGACCTCGCGTTCGCGCTCGGACCCCGTCGCCGGATCGTGCGGGACCGCCGGCTCCGGGTCGGCGTGTCCGCCCGGTCGCTGCGGTACGCCCGCCGCCGTCGCCTGGTGCGGGCCGTGCGCACGCTGCGGCTGAACTGGGCGGTCGCACCGCCGTGGGAGCGCTGGCGGGACCGGCTCGGCATCGCGGCCAGATAGCTCCGGCCTCCGCCACCGTCGATTGATATCGGCGGCTGAACTATTGACGTGGGCGCCGGTCATCGGCTACGTTCTGAGAAACCGGTTTCTGAGGCGTTTCCGGTCGCAGAGCGCGACGGGCACGGGAAGACCGACACCGACGTCGGCCGCACCACGAGCAGCACGACCAGCAACGACAGGCACCACCGGGCACCCGCCGTCGGCGACGGGCACCCGGCCGCCGCCCCGCTCGTCCCGACCCGAGGGCCACCCGGCCCGAGTCTCACGAGAGGCGCGACGATGCCCTTCACGGCGGACCATCGACCCACTCCGCACCACACCCCCTCCCCCCGGCCGGGCCCGCGCGTCCGCCGCGCCGTGGCGGCCCTCGCCGCCCCGGTCCTCGGCCTGACGCTGCTCGCCCCGGTGGCGCACGCGTCGTCGGGCACGGACGCCGAGGCCACCGGCCGAGCGCTGCTGCACCGCATCGGTGCCCCACCCACATCGTCCGCGGACGGCCCCGTGTGGTCGCCCACCGCGACCGGGTTCGCGTCCGTGCCGACGGACGAGCTGCCCGACGGCACCACCGGCGGCGCTGGCGGCGACACCGTCACCGTGCGCGACGCCGCGGCGCTGGCCGAGGCGGCCGCGGCCGACGAGCCGCTGACGATCCTGGTGCGGGGCACCCTCGACGTGGAGCCCTTCGGCTCGATGATCGACGTCGCGAGCGACAAGACCATCGTCGGCGCGGCGTCGGGCGGCGAGCTCGTCGGCGGCGGGCTGCGGCTGCTCGAGGTCGAGAACGTCATCATCCGCAACCTCACGTTCCGCGACTCGTACGTCGCGGCCGACTGGGACGGCAAGAGCGCGGACAACGACAACGACGGCATCCGCATCGACACGTCCGACCACGTGTGGGTGGACCACAACGAGTTCGCCCGCCTCGGCGACGGGCAGCTCGACATCCGCAAGGACTCCACCGCCGTGACGGCGTCGTGGAACTACTTCCACGACCACAACAAGACGCTCGGCGTGGGATGGACGGACAACGTGGTGACCACGCTGACGCTGCACCACAACCGGTTCTCGAACGTGCACCAGCGCAACGGCAGCATCGACAACGTGGCGCTCGGCCACCTGTACAACAACTGGCTGTCCGGGGTGAGCTCGTACGGCACGACGTCGCGCGGCGGGTCGCAGCTGCTGGTGGAGTCGAGCGTCTACGAGAACGCCCGCAACCCGCTCATCCTCAGCGGCGACGCCGCCCGCCTGCACCAGCGCGACAACCTGTTCCGCGGGAACTGGGGCGAGGAGCCGGCCGAGACCGGGCCCACGTTCGAGGCCTCCGACCTCTACGCCTACGAGGCCGACCCCGTCGAGGACGTCGTGCCGCTGCTGACCCGGTACGCCGGCACGCGCTCCACGCACGACGACCGCCTCGGCCGGCGGGTCACGGTCGCGCAGGACGGCACCGGCGACTACCTGTCGATCCAGGCCGCCGTGGGCGCGGCGTCGCGGTCCGACCGGCCCGTGGAGATCGTCGTCGGGCCGGGCACGTACCGCGAGGTGCTCTCCGTCTGGCCCGGTGCCGAGGGCCTCACGATCCGCGGCGCGACGGGCGACCCCGCCGACGTCGTCGTGACCTACGACAAGCCCGCCAGCGACTGGGCCACCGCGACCGTCCTCGCCGACGGCGTCACCCTGCGCGACCTCACGCTCGAGAACGCCTACGACGCCGAGGCGAACGGGCCGAGGGAGACCCTCGCCCTGCGCGACGCCGCCGGCGGCACCGTGCTCGACGACGTCCCCCTGGTGGGCGGCGGTCTCTCGACCGACGACCCCCGCCACTCCTGACACCCCCTGATCAAGGAGGAAACATGAGACTCACGACCACCCGCACCGCGGCGCTGCTCGGCGCCCCGGTGCTGGCCCTGACCCTGCTCGCCCCCGCCGCGCAGGCGGCGCCGTCCGACGTCGACCCGGCCGCGGCCGGCGCCGCCGTCCTGGAGCGCATCGGCGCGCCGACGACCACGACGGCGGACGGCCCCGTCTGGTCGCCCGTCGCGACCGGCTTCGCCTCCACGCCCACCGACGACCTCCCGCACGGCACCACGGGCGGCGCGGGCGGCGACGTCGTCACCGTCCGCGACGCGGCCGCGCTCGCCGAGGCCGCCGCGTCGGAAGAGCCCCTGACCATCTACGTCAAGGGCACCATCGAGCCGGCCGAGTTCGGCTCGATGATCGACGTGGCGAGCGACAAGACGATCGTCGGGTTCGCGTCCGGCGCCGAGCTGGTCGGCGTCGGGCTGCGGCTCGACCACGTCGAGAACGTCGTCGTGCGCAACCTGCGCTTCCGCGACTCGTACGTGCCGGGCGACTGGGACGGCAAGAGCGCCGACAACGACAACGACGGCATCCGCGTCGACACGTCCAGCCACGTGTGGATCGACCACAACGAGCTCACGCGGCTCGGCGACGGCCTGATCGACGTCCGCAAGGACTCCACGGCGGTCACGCTGTCGTGGAACTACCTGCACGACCACAACAAGACGGTGGGCGTGGGCTGGACCGACAACGTGGTCACCGAGATCACGATGCACCACAACCGGTTCTCGAACACCTACCAGCGCAACGCGAGCATCGACAACGTCGCCGCCGGCCACCTGTACAACAACTGGTTCGACGGGCAGGCGCAGTACGGCACGATGTCGCGCGGCGCGTCGCAGCTCGTCGTCGAGTCCAGCGTGTACTCCAACGGCGAGGACGCGATCGTCGCCAAGGACCCGGCGTCGAAGGTCGACTCGCGCGACAACCGCTTCACCACGATCCGCGGGCGCAAGGACGACACCGGCCCGACGTTCGACCCCGCCGCCCGGTACGCGTACGCGCCGGACGACGTGGACGACGTCGTGCGGATCGTCACCGACGGCGCCGGCACGCTCGGCGCGCAGGAGAAGGTCCGCCGCACGGTCACCGTGGCGCTCGACGGCACCGGCGACTACGCGTCGGTCGGCGCCGCCGTGGGCGCGGCGTCGCGGTCCCCGCACCCGGTGGACGTCGTCGTCGAGCCGGGCGTCTACCGCGAGGTCGTGCGGGTGTGGCCCGGCGCCGACGGGATCACGATCCGCGGCGCCTCCGGCGACCCGGAGGACGTGGTGATCTCGTACGACCTCGCCGCCGGCCAGGCCAAGTTCTACGGCGGCACGTTCGGGCACACCGGCTCGCCGGTGCTGTCCGTGCTGGCCGACGACGTCACGCTGCGCGACCTCACGGTCGAGAACGCGTACGACGAGGCCGCGAACGGCGGCAGCCAGGCGCTCGCGCTGCGGACGTCGGGCGACCGCACGGTGCTCGACGGCGTGCGGCTGCTGGGCAACCAGGACACGTACCTGGCCGACCCGGGCTCCGGCGCCACCGCGGCCCGCACGTACGTCACGGGCTCCTACATCGAGGGCGACGTCGACTTCGTCTACGGCGGCGGCACCCTCGTCGTCGAGGGCTCGGAGATCCACTCGCTCGACCGCGGCTCCGCGACGAACAACGGCTACGTGTCCGCCCCGGCGACCGTCCCCGGCGGCAAGGGCTTCCTGTTCACCGGCACCCGGTTCACGTCGGACGCCGCGGCGGGCACCGTGTTCCTCGGCCGCCCGTGGCACCCGAGCAGCAACCCGCTCGTCGACCCGTCCGTCGTCGTGCGCGACTCGTGGCTGGGCGCGCACGTCGGCACCCCGGCCTGGTCGGACATGAGCGGCTGGTCGTGGCGCGACGACTTCATGCGCGAGTACCGCAACGCCGGCCCGGGCGCCGCGCCCGCCGGCGAGGCCGTCGACGGTCGCCCGCAGCTGACCGACGACGAGGCCGCCGCGCACACCCGCGAGGCGTACCTGTCCGGCGACGACGGATGGGCGCCGTGGCGCTGACCTGACCGCCCCACCGCGGGTCGGGCCGTCGGGACATCCTCGGCGCCCGGCGGCCCGGCCCGCGGCCCCTGCGGCACCACCCTCAGCGCCACCACCAGCACAGAGAGGTGCACCATGCGACTCCCCCTCCAGCGACACCCCCTCACCACCCGACGCCGCACGGTCGCGACCGCGTGGCTCGTCGCCGCCGCCGTCACGGTCGGCGCCGGCGTGGCCCCCGCCGTCCAGGCCGACCAGCCCGACCCGACCGGGGCGCCGCCGCCCGCGGACTCCGTTCCGACCGACGGGCAGACGCCCTACCTCGACGACTCGGGCCGCTACTCGTTCGAGGAGCGCGCCGCGGACCTCGTGTCCCGGATGACGCTCGACGAGAAGCTGCAGCAGTTCCGCGCCACGACCAGCGAGCCCGCCCAGGCCGCGATCCCGCGGCTCGGCGTCGAGGGATACCGGTACTGGAACGAGGCGCTGCACGGCGTCGCACGGGTCGGCGAGGCCACGACGTTCCCCACGGGCCTCGGCATCGGCGCCACCTGGGACCGCGACCTCGTGCGCGACATGGCCGACGCGGTCAGCAGCGAGGCCCGCGCCCTGTGGAACGACCCGTCACGGAACCTCGGCCTCACCTACTGGTCGCCGACCATCAACATGGCGCGCGACCCACGCTGGGGACGCGCCGAGGAGAACTACGGCGAGGACCCGTTCCTCACGGGTCAGCTCGCGGGCGAGTTCGTCGACGGCATGCAGGGCGACGACGACACGTACCTCAAGACCGTGGCGACGGTGAAGCACTTCGCCGCGAACAACCACGAGAACGACCGGCACTCCGACTCGGCCGACGTCGACGAGAAGACGCTGCGCGAGTACTACCTGCCGGCGTTCCAGGAGACGGTCGAGAACCACGGGGTCGGCTCGCTGATGACGGCGTACAACGCCGTCAACGGCGTCCCCATGCCGGCCAACGAGCGGCTCGTGACCGACGTCCTGCGCCGCACCTGGGGCTTCGACGGCTTCGTGACGTCGGACTGCGGCGCCGTGGACGACGTCTTCGCCAAGCACCGCTGGCAGCCGGAGGGCAGCGACCATCCGGTGACGGCGGCGGAGGCGGCGGCGTTCACGCTGCGGGCCGGCACCGACATCGACTGCAAGGGCGGCTTCTTCACCGCCCACCTGCCGGAGGCGCTGGAGCAGGGCCTGATCTCCGAGGGCGACCTCGACCTGGCGCTCACCCGCCTGTTCACGACCCGGATGCGCACCGGCGAGTTCGACGCGCACGACCCGTGGGACACGGAGGAGTACACGGTCGAGAACCAGATCTCCTCCGGCCTCCACGACGACCTCGCCCAGCGGATGAGCGAGGAGGCGACCGTGCTGCTGCGGAACGAGCCGGTCGGCGACGGACCGGCCGCCCTCCCGCTGTCGGGCGCGCCCGCGGACCTCGACGACGTGGTCGTCGTCGGGGACCTCGCCGACGAGCAGATCCTCGGCGACTACTCCCCCACCTCGACCGAGCCGGACAACACACCGCTGCTCGAGATCCGCCGCACGGTCGCCGAGCTCGGCGGGGACGCGGACGACGTCACCTACGTCGGCGCGGACGGCACGCTCGACGACGCCGAGCTGGCCGCGGTCGCCGCCGCGGACGCCGTCGTCGTCGTCGTGGGCACGCGCGAGGACGACTCCGCCGAGGGCCAGGACCGCACGACGCTCGACCTGCCGCGCGGCCAGGCCGACCTGGCGCGCCAGGTCGGCGAGGCGAACCCGCGCACGGTCGTCTCGGTGCAGTCGGTGGCGCAGGTGGACCTGACGCCGTTCGCCGACGTCGTGCCCGCGATCCTGTGGTCCACGTACAACGGGCAGAACCAGGGCAGCGCGCTGGCCCGGGTGCTGTGGTCGGTGGACGGCGTCGAGCCGTCCGGCCGGCTGCCGTTCACCTGGTACGCCTCCGCGGACCAGCTGCCGGACATCAAGGACTACGCCGTGGCCCCGGCCGACGGCTCGCACGGGCGCACCTACCAGTACTTCACCGGGGACGTCGCCTACCCGTTCGGACACGGCCTGTCGTACACGGACCTCGAGGTCACCGGCCTGACGGTCTCCCGGCCGCAGGTGGCGGCGGACGGAACCATCGAGGCGCGGGCCACGGTGCGCAACACCGGCGACCGCGCGGGGTCCACGGTCGTGCAGCTCTACGCGACCGCGCCGCGCGCGGACGGGGTGACCCGCCCGCAGCAGCGCCTCGCGGGCTTCGAGAAGGTCTCGCTCGGGGCGGGCGAGTCCCGCACGGTGCGGTTCCCGGTCGCCCCGGCCGAGCTGTGGTCGTGGGACGACGACCGGGAGACGGTGGACCGCGGCCGCTGGACGCTGACCGCGGGCCAGAGCGCGGCCGACCCTTCCGCCACGGCGCGGTTCACGGTCTCCGGCCAGCGGGCCAGGACCCTGCAGCAGGTGACCGCCGTCCCGTCCGGCAGCGTGATCGACCTCGACGACCCTGAGCCCGTCGAGGCCGGGGTCAGCGCCGTGGCGAACGATCAGTCGTTCTACGACCTCGACGACGTCCGGGTGCGCTACCGCTCGTCCGCCCCCGAGGTCGCGACCGTCGACCGGCACGGCACCGTCCGGGGGCTGGCCACCGGCGTCGCGACGATCACCGCAGCGGTGATGGTGGACGGCACCACGCGCAGCACCAGCTTCCCCGTCGCGGTCGCCCCGGACACGCCGGAGCTCACCGCCCTCACGCTGGACGGCGAGCCCGTCCCCGGGTTCGACCCCGACGTGACGGCGTACACGGTCCGGCTCGGCGCCGACCAGCCCTTCCCCGTCGTCGCCGCCCTGTCGGACGGCCGCGCGGAGGTGTCGGTGGAGCAGGCCACGCCGGGCGCCCCCGTGGCGACCGTGCGCGCCGCCTACCCGGGCCAGACGCCCGTGACCACCACGGTGCGGTTCGTGCGCCCCCTGGAGAGCACGGACTTCCGGGGGGCCACGGCCGACGACGTCGCCGCCGCGGGCTGGCAGGTCCTGCGACCGGACGGGAAGCTCGAGCACACCGCCGACGGCGTGCGCATCCCGATCGGCGACGGCGACCTCTACGCGAGCAACGACGACGCGAAGAACCTCCTGGTCCACGACGCGCCGGACGAGTGGCAGGCGACGGTGCGGTTCGGCCTGTCCGAACAGCTCGCGGAGGACTGGGAGAAGGCGGTGGTGGGAGTCCGCGACGACGACAGCAACTTCGTGCTGTTCGACGTCCAGTGGGACGAGAAGAAGCGCGGCATCGAGGTCTCGCTCGAGCGGGACGGCGCCCGGCAGCAGGAGGGTCGCGTGTGGCCGGTCCCCGGCACCGACGACCTCGGCACGGAGCTCTGGTTCCGGCTCACCAGGACCGGCGACACCTATCGGGCGGCGTACTCGACCGACGGCACGACGTTCGTCGACGTCGGCGGCAGCCTCGTCCTCGAGGCCGAGAACCCGCAGCTCATGCTCGCGGGATACGGGAAGCGGAGCGGGGCGAGCGCGCGCAGCGTGACGTTCCGTGAGGTGACGGTCACCGACGTCCCGTAGCGCGCGCGGGGGCGGCCCGGGGGCAGTAGGGTCGACGACGGTCCAGGTCGCCCCCGCGGCCCTCGGAAGGCCCCCATCCCCCGTGGCCACAGGAGGCTGCATGGTTCCGGACGTGCGCCGGTGACGCCGGTCGAGGCCGTCCCCGTCGGACGGCTCGACGTCGTCGGGACGTGGGCCGTGCGCACCGTCGACGACCTCGCGGACGTGCGCGCGGAGCTCGAGGACCAGCTGCCCTGCGGCTGCGCCCCCGCGCGGGTCGGCCCGTCCGGCGAGCTCGGCGGGCTCTCCGGCCGCCAGCGCATGGTGCTCGTGGCGAGCGAGCTGGTGGCGAACGCCCTCGAGCACGCCCGCCCGCCGGTGGTGGCCCGCCTCCTGTGCGACGGGCACGTCGCCGTCCTCGACGTGGTCGACCGCAGCCCCGAGTCGCCGCCGGTCGTCCCGCACGACCGCGAGCCGGGCCAGGGCGGACACGGCCTGCGGCTCGCGGAGACGATCGCCGACGACGTCGGCTGGTACCGCACGGACACCGGCGAGAAGCACGTGTGGGCGCGGTTCGCGAGCGTGGACCGGTCGCCGGTCACCGCGCCGGCTGGCGCGATGACCGGCGGGGCCTACCGCGGGGCGTAGCGCTCAGGCGTGAACGCCGCGGCGACGAGCGCGCGCAGGTCCTCCAGCCCGCCGTCCACCAGCCCGCGGGCGCGGGCCTGCACCAGCAGGTTGCCGATGGCGGTGGCCTCGACGGGCCCGGCGACCACGGGCAGCCCGGAGCGGTCCGCCGTCGCCTGGCACAGCAGCGTGTTCTGCGCGCCGCCCCCGACCACGTGGATCGCCGAGACGGTGCGGCCGGCGAGCTTCGCCGCCGTCGTCACGGCGTCCGCGAAGGCCTGGGCGAGGCTCTCGACGATGCTGCGCACGTACTCCCCGCGCGTGGCGGGCACCGGCTGGTCGTGCTCGCGGCACCAGTCGGCGATCCGCCCGGGGATGTCGCCCGGCGGCAGGAAGCGCGGGTCGTCGACGTCGAAGATCGCCACCGGCGAGGTCACGTGCGCCGCCGCCGCGAGCAGCTCCTGCAGGGTGCTGGAGCGCTGCGCCGCGGTGGACTCGCGCTCCCACGTGCGGATCGACTCGCTCAGCAGCCACAGCCCCATGACGTTGTGCAGGAACCGCGTGCGGCCGTCGACGCCGCCCTCGTTGGTGAAGCCGGCGAGGCGTGCCTCCTCGGTCAGCACGGGCGTGTCGAGCTCGAGGCCCACCAGCCCCCACGTGCCGCACGAGACGTAGGCGACGTCCCGGTCGGTGGCCGGCACGGCGACGACGGCGGACGCCGTGTCGTGCGAGCCGACGGCCGTGACCTCGAGGGCGCGGCCCACGAGCTGCGCGACGTCGGGCCGCAGCGTGCCGAGCGACGTCCCCGGCTCGACGACCGGCGGCAGGATCCCGGCCGGGATCCCGACGAGGTCGGCGAGATCCGTGTCCCACTCCCCCGTGCGCGCGTCCAGCAGGCCGGTGGTCGAGGCGTTGGTGCGCTCCGCCACCTCGGCGCCGGTGAGCCAGTGCGCGAGCAGGTCGGGCACCAGCAGCAGCCGGTCGGCCAGGTCGAGCAGCGGCCCCTCCGTGGCGAGCTGGAACACCGTGTTGAACGGCAGGTGCTGCAGCCCGTTGCGCGCGTACAGCGCTGCGGCGTCGACGCGCGCGTGCACGCGCTCCACGCCGTCCGCCGTCCGCGCGTCCCGGTAGTGGTACGGCACGCCCAGCAGGCGGCCGCCGCGCAGCAGGCCGTAGTCCACGGCCCACGAGTCGATCCCGACGCCGAGGATCTCTCCCGGCGCCTCGCGCTCGGCCGCGGCCAGGCCGTCGAGCACCTGGCGGTACAGCTCCAGCAGGTTCCAGTGCAGGCCGTCGGGCGTACGGACCGGGTCGTTGGGGAACCTGGCGACGTGCTGCAGCCGCAGCCCCTCGCGCCCGCCGAACCGGCCCAGGATGACGCGCCCGCTGGTGGCGCCCAGGTCGACGGCGGCGAGGGTGCCCGCCGTCGACCTGGGC
Source organism: Isoptericola sp. NPDC019482 (assembly GCF_040632295.1). Classification (NCBI taxonomy): domain Bacteria; kingdom Bacillati; phylum Actinomycetota; class Actinomycetes; order Micrococcales; family Promicromonosporaceae; genus Isoptericola; species Isoptericola sp. NPDC019482. Next base: position 24,743 of record NZ_JBEYBQ010000021.1, on the reverse strand, counting down.
GCTGCCGAGACCGCCGTCATCGGAGGAACGCCTGCGCCACGCCGGCGTCGACGGGCACGTGCAGGCCGGTGGTGTGCGAGAAGTCCGCGGTGCACAGCGCGTACACGGCGTTGGCGACGTGCTCGGGCAGCACCTCGCGCTTGAGCAGCGTGCGCTGGGCGTAGAACTTGCCCAGGTCCTGCTCCTCGATGCCGTAGGTCTTGGCGCGGTTGGCGCCCCAACCCGAGGCGAAGATGCCCGAGCCGCGCACGACGCCGTCCGGGTTGATGCCGTTGACCTTGATGCCGTGCTCGCCGAGCTCGGCGGCCAGCAGCCGCACCTGGTGCGCCTGGTCGGCCTTGGTGGCCGAGTACGCGATGTTGTTCGGCCCCGCGAACACGGAGTTCTTCGACGAGATGTAGACGATGTCGCCGCCGAGCTTCTGGTCCACGAGGATGCGCGCGGCGTTCTTGGCCACGAGGAACGAGCCCTTGGCCATGACGTCGTGCTGCAGGTCCCAGTCCGCCTCGGTGGTGTCGAACAGCGACTTGCTCAGCGACAGGCCGGCGTTGTTCACGACGATGTCCACGCCGCCGAAGGCGAGGACGGCCTCGGCGAGGGCGGCCTGGACGGCGGCCTCGTCGGCGACGTTCGCCGCCAGGCCGACGGCGACGTCGGTCGAGCCGAGCTCGGCGGCGGCGGCCTGCGCCTTCTCCAGGTCGAGGTCGGCGACGACGACGCACGCGCCCTCCGCCGCGAGGCGGGTCGCGATGGCCTTGCCGATGCCCGACGCCGCGCCGGTGACGAACGCGATGCGGGTCGCGAGCGGCTTCGGCTTCGGCTTGCGCTGGAGCTTCGCCTCCTCGAGGGCCCAGTACTCGATGCGGAACTTCTCCGACTCGTCGATCGGGCCGTACGTGGACAGGGCCTCCGCGCCGCGCATGACGTTGATGGCGTTGACGTAGAACTCGCCCGCCACGCGCGCCGTCTGCTTGTCCGCGCCGTACGAGAACATGCCGACGCCGGGCACGAGCACGATCGCCGGGTCCGCGCCGCGCATGGCGGGCGGCTCCTCGCCGCGTGCGCGGGCCTCGGCGGCGCCGCGCTCGTAGTACGCCGTGTAGTCGGCGCGGTACGCCTCGTGCAGCTCGGGCAGCCGCTCGACGATCTCCTCGACCGTCGCCGTGGCCGGCAGGTCCACGACCAGCGGCTTCACCTTGGTGCGCAGGAAGTGGTCGGGGCAGCTGGTGCCCAGCTCCGCGAGGCGCGCGTGCTCGGCGCTCGCCAGGAAGTCGAGCACGACGTCGGCGTCCGTGAAGTGGCCCACCTGCGGCTTGTCGTGCGACGCGACCGCGCGCAGGTGCGGGGCGAGCGCGGCCGCCTTGGCGCGGCGGTCGTCGTCGGGCAGGGCGCCGTAGCCGTCGAGGGCGGCGCCGAAGGGCTCCGGAGAGCCGTGCTCGGCGATGTACGCCGCGGCCGTCTCGATGATCCACAGCGAGTTCGCCTCGGACTCCTCGGCCGTCTCGCCCCAGGCCGTGATGCCGTGCCCGCCGAGCACGGTGCCGATCGCGTCGGGGTTCGCCGCCTTGATCTCGGCGATGTCGAGGCCGAGCTGGAAGCCGGGGCGGCGCCACGGCACCCACACGACCTTGCCGCCGAAGATCTTCTCCGTCAGCTCCGGGCCGTCGACGGCGGTCGCGATCGCGATGCCGGCGTCCGGGTGCAGGTGGTCCACGTGCGCGGCGTCGACCAGGCCGTGCATGGCCGTGTCGATGCTGGGGGCGGCGCCGCCCTTGCCGTGCAGGCAGTAGTCGAACGCGGCGACCATCTCGTCCTCGCGCTCCACGCCCGGGTAGACGTCCACGAGCGCGCGCAGGCGGTCGAGCCGCAGGACGGCGAGGCCCTTCGCGGTGAGGGTGCCGAGGTCGCCGCCGGAGCCCTTGACCCACAGGAGCTCGACGTCCTGCCCGGTGACCGGGTCCTTCTCGATCCCCTTGGCGGACGTGTTGCCGCCGGCGTAGTTCGTGTTGCGCGGGTCGGCGCCCAGGCGGTTCGACCGCGCGACGAGTGCCTCCACGGTCGGGTTGACGGTCTGCTTCGTCATCGGTGCTCCGGTGGTCGGTCCGTCGGCCGACGGACGGGGGTGGGTGCGGTGAGGGGTACGGGGGTCAGCGCTCGTGCGCGGTGCCGACGAGGGCGTCCGTGGTGAGCCAGGCGGCGATCCGCGCGAGGCTGCGCGCGAAGCCTGGCTCGGCGGGCCGGTTGAGGTGGCCGTGGGTGGTGCCGTCCTCGCGGGTCACGAAGACGTCCACCCCGGCGGCCGCGAGCTCCGCGGCGTAGGCCTCGCCGCCCGAGCGCAGGGCGTCGAGGTCGGAGTTGACGATCAGCGTGGGCGGCAGGCCGCGCAGGTCCTGGCCGCCCGGGAAGGCGTAGGGCGACGTCGCCGGGCCGTCGTGGCCCAGGTAGTTGCCGTTCATCGCGCGCACGGCCGCCGGCGGGAAGTCCTTCTCCGGCGGCAGCGCCGCGATCTTGACGGCCAGCTCGGCGCTGGGCGCGGGCAGCTCCTGGTGCGTCACCGGGTACGCGAGCACCACGCTGCGCGGGGTCACACCGTCGGGCCCGACGGCGCCGCCCGGCGCCGCGCCGTCCCGCAGCCGCAGCGACGCCCCCGCGGCGAGGTCGCCGCCGGCGCTCGCGCCGCCCAGCGACCATCGGCCGGCGGGGACGCCGAGGTCGGCGGCGCCGCCCCCGGCGGCCCACGCGAAGGCGAAGGCGACCTCCTCGGACGGCACCGGGAAGCGGACGCCGTCCGTCCCTGGCGTCGCGCCCGGGGCGCGGTAGTCGAGCGCGGGCACCAGGCGGTACTCGACGCTCACGACGGCGACCCCCGCCGCGGCGAGGGTGCGCGCGACGCCGTCGGCCTCGGGCATGTCGAGGTCGCCGTGCGCGAACGCGCCGCCGTGCGCCCACACCAGGCCCGCGACGGGCGTGCCCGCCGGCCGGTAGACGCGCACGCGCAGGTCGCCGTGCGGCCCCGCGATCACGCGGTCGGCGACCGCGACATCTGCCGGGACGGGCGGCGCGATGCCCGCCGTCGCGCCCGCCGCCGTCGTCGTCATGCTCAGGCGCCCCAGCCGGCCTGCTGGCCGCCGACGCGCTCGGCCGCGATCTGCGCCAGGTAGCCGGACGCCGCGAACGCCTTCATGGGCTCGGGGTCGAGGCCCTGCTCGACGCGCAGGTCGGCGAGGAGGCCGCGCACGTCCGTGTTGTAGGCGTCCATGAGCGCGCCGTTGGCGCCGAGCACGTCGCCGGAGCGCTGCGCGGCGTCGAGGGCCTCGGCGTCGACGAGCAGCGCCTTGGCCGTGGCCTCCTGCACGTTCATCACGGAGCGGATCTGGCCGGGGATCTTCTCCTCGATGTTGTGGCACTGGTCGAGCATGAAGTTCACCCCCGACTCCGGGCGCAGCGCGTCGGCCTGCACGATCTCGTGCATGATCCGGAAGAGCTGGAACGGGTCCGCGGCGCCGGCCATGAGGTCGTCGTCGGCGTAGAAGCGCGAGTTGAAGTCGAACGCACCGAGGCGGCCCTGGCGCAGCAGCTGCGCCACGATGAACTCGATGTTGGTGCCGGGCGCGTGGTGGCCCGTGTCGAGCACGACGTTCGCCTTCTCGCCCAGGGCGAGGCAGTGCAGCAGGGACGTGCCCCAGTCCGGCACGTCCGTGTGGTAGAACGCCGGCTCGAAGAACTTGTACTCGAGCACCATGCGGTGGTCGTCGTCGAGCTCGGCGTAGATCTCCGCGAGCGACTCGGCGAGCCGGTCCTGGCGGGCGCGGATCGAGTCCTGGCCGGGGTAGTTGGTGCCGTCCGGCAGCCAGACCTTCAGCTCCTTGGACCCCGTGGCGCGCATGACGTCGATGCACTGCACGTGGTGAGCGATCGCCTTGCGCCGCACGGCCGGGTCGGAGTGCGTGAGGGAGCCGAGCTTGTAGTCGTCGTCCTGGAACAGGTTCGAGTTGATCATCCCGATGGTCACGCCGTGCTCCTTGGCGTGCCGGGCCAGGTCGGAGAAGTCGTCGACCAGGTCCCACGGGACGTGCAGCGACACGCGCGGCGCGATGCCCGTGTAGCGGTGCACCTGGGCGGCGTCCGCGATCTTCTCGTACGGGTCGCGGGGGGTGCCGGGCGTGCCGAACACCTTGAACCGGGTCCCCGAGTTGCCGAACGCCCACGAGGGCAGCTCGATCGTCTGCTCGCCGAGGGCCTTGCGCAGCCGTGCGTCGAGCACGGGCGTCGTCGCCGTCATGTCTCCTCCTCGTCCGCGCTCCCTCGCGCGGTGCTGGTGCGGCCGGCGGGGCGACCGCGTTGAATCGTTTCATAGCCTAGGTGGGGTGCGGGGCGGCGTCAACCGTCCGCTCAGGTTCGAACACCCGCCCTCCGAGTTGTCAGAGCCAGAGGGCGCTATACCCCGCGGTGACTCTGACAACTCGCGGAGCCGCAGAGTTGTCAGAGCCAGGGAGGGGTATAGCCCGCGGTGAGTCTGACAAGTCGCGCGCGGTCAGTCGGCGCGGCGCGCGGCGTCGAGCTGCGACTCCAGGTGGAAGACCTCCTCGAGCTGGACGAAGCCTTCGTCGGGACGGCCGTCGGCGGGCTCGAAGAAGTCCTTCATCGCGGCCTGCCAGCGCTCGTTCACCTCGCGGGCGGCCATGTCGCGCTGGGCTCGCTCGTAGTCGTCGGTGCGCAGGACGCCGACGAGCAGGCCGTCGGCGCCGAGGAACAGGCGGTAGTCGTGCCAGCCGGTCTCGGCCAGCGCCTCGAGCATGTCGGGCCAGACGGCGGCGTGCGCCGCCTTGTACTCGTCGAGGCGGTCGCGTCGTACGCGGGACACGAAACAGACGTGCGTCGTTGCGCCGTCGTCGGTGAAACGGTTCATAGCATGAACCTAGCAACACGAGACGGCACCGGGGAGCTCCGGCCCGGCGCCCAGGTACCTCTACGCTGGAGCCCAGGCGCGACGACGCGCCCGAACCCGAGGAGCAGCCCATGACGACGACCGCCCCCCGCCGCCGCGCGTCGATCAGCGACGTCGCGCGCCAGGCCAAGGTGTCGGTCGGCACGGTGTCGAACGTGCTCAACCGTCCGGACCGCGTCTCGCCGGCCACCCGCGAGCGGGTGCTCGCCGCCATCGACGACCTCGCGTTCGTGCCCAACGGCTCCGCCCGCCAGCTCCGCGCCGGCACCATCACGACGGCCGGCGCCATCGTGCTCGACGTCTCCAACCCGTTCTTCACCGACGTGGCACGCGGCATCGAGGACCGCCTCGAGGAGGCGGACTACACCCTCATGCTCGCCAGCTCCGACGAGAAGCCGGAGCGCGAGGCACGCTACCTGCGCCTCTTCGAGGAGCACGGCGTGCAGGGCGTCATGGTCGTGCCGGCCACGCCGGACGTCGAGCACCTCGAGACCCTCCGCGCCCGGGGGCTGCGCGTGGTGCTGCTCGACCGCCCGTCGCCGGTCGACACGCTGTCGTCGGTGGCCGTCGACGACCGCGCGGGCGCCGCCGCCGCCGCGCGCCACCTCGTCGACCTCGGGCACGAGCGGATCGCCTTCCTCAACGGCCCGCACACCATCCGCCAGTGCGCCGACCGCAGCGCCGGCCTGCACGACGCGCTCGTCGAGCTCGGCCTCGACCCCGCCGAGGCGCTGGTCGAGATCACGATCGCCACGCTCAACGCCGAGGGCGGCCAGTCCGGCACCGAGCAGGTGCTCGCGCTCGCCCAGCGCCCGACGGCCACCATGTGCGTCAACGACCTCACCGCCCTCGGCGCCCTGCGCACGCTCCGCGCCGCCGGCGTCCCCGTGCCGTCCGGCATGGCGGTGGTCGGGTACGACGACGTCACCTTCGCGGGCGAGCTGGCCACACCGCTCACGTCGGTGCGCCAGCCCACCCACCAGCTCGGCCACCGCGCGGCGGACCTGCTGCTGGACCCGGACGACGTCGTCGAGCAGGTGACGTTCCAGCCCGAGCTGGTCGTCCGGGAGTCCACGACCGGCGTCGGCTGACGCCGGTCAGGAGACGACGGGGGCGGCCTGCGCGGCGCTCCCCCGGCGGCTCCGCACGGGCCGGGCCGGGACGTCCCAGTCGTCGTCGCGCGTTCGCAGGACGGCGACGGCCGCGGCGCCCATCGCCACCGCCGTCATCCCCCAGGCGAGCAGGTCCAGCGGGTGGTTCGCCGTCAGGGCAGCCACGAGGTGCAGCGGCTGCGACACGCCCATGACGACGGCCCATGCGGGGGAGACGACGCGCGAGCGCCACAGGGCGAGGCCGAGCACGACGGTGCCGGCCAGGTGGCCGACGACGAACACGGTCCCGGCGAGCGACGCGACCGGGTCCTGGTAGGCGATCTCGAGGATCGTGGCGAGCGTCGACGGCGCGACCCCGGCCTCCGCCCCCGCGACGACGGTGGCGTCGCCGACCCCGGAGCCGAACAGCGCGAGGTAGCCGGGAACGAGGAGCAGGCCTGCCGCCGCCGCGAGCGCGGGGGCGCCGGGCCGGACGAGGCGGAGCACGGCGAAGGCTCCCGGGACGAGGGTGAGGAGGGCGACCAGGGACAACCAGGCCATGAGCTCCTCGGCGGCCGGGGACCCGAGGATGCCGGCCACCACCTCGTCCGGGGTGTCGGTGGTGTCGTACGGCATGACGTACCGGGCGACGGCGACGGCGGCCGGGCCCAGGGGCATGAGCACGGCGGCGAGCACGCGATGTGCGGTCCTGAGGTCCATGGCGCTCACTCCCCTGCCCGTGCGGGAGCGGTGCGGCGCGCCGGCGCCAGGGCCAGGTACACGCCGGCGACGTTGGCGAGCACCGCGACGGCGGCGACGCCGATGACGGCGGCGGGCATCCCCGCGAAGAACGCGGGCACGACGGTCAGGACGGACAGCAGGCGCGCGCCGGCGGCGACCCGGACGGCGCCGCGGCTGCGTCGGGCGAAGGCGGCGACCACGGCAGCCAGGGTGATCACGCCGAGCACGGTGTCGAGCACGAGGACCTCGACCGGCGGGCCCACCTCTCCCTCGGCGGCCGTGGGGCCGAGCAGGGTGAGGGCGTCGAGCAGCCCGAGGACTCCGACCAGCAGGAGCCCGACCACCTGGCGGGCCGGGAACGGTGGACGCGATGCGCCGGACGATGCGCCGGACGATGCAGCAGACACGAGAACCTCCGAAGGATCGGGGCGCCGGCGGCGCCGTGGATCGAGCGTGTCCGAGATGCCGTCCCCCGCTGCAGGGGGCCGCGCCCCGTCCCGGCCGGGCGGTTGCCCGCCCCGTCTGGGGCCCAGCCCCTGTCCGTGGGGGCGCCCTGGCGCCATCATTGACCCATGGCGCCGGAGGCCGCGAGCGATCGGGTGCTCCGGGTGCTCGTCGCGGACGATCACCCGGTGGTCCGGCGCGGGCTCGTCGCGCTGCTCGGGTCGCTCGACGGCTTAGACGTGGTCGGTGAGGTCGCCGACGGCGCCGAGGCGGTCCGTGAGGCGCAGCTGCTGCGTCCGGACGTCGTCGTCATGGACGTCTCCATGCCCGGCATCGACGGGCTGGAGGCGACCCGTCGCATCACCCGGGCCGTCCCGTCGGTCGCCGTCCTGGTCCTCACGCTCCACGACGACGACGACACCGTGTTCTCCGCGCTGCAGGCGGGCGCGGGCGGCTACCTCCTCAAGGGCGCCGGGCAGGACGAGATCGTGCGCGCGCTGCGATCCGTCGCCGCGGGCGAGGCGATCTTCGGCCCGGGCGTCGCCCAGCGCATCCTCGGCTATCTCACCAGTCCGCCGCCCGCACCGGACGTCGCGTTCCCGGCGCTCACGCCGCGCGAGCGCGAGGTGCTCGACCTCATCGCCCGGGGCGCGTCGAACGCCCGGATCTCGACGGAGCTCGGCCTGGCGGCGAAGACGGTCGGCAACCACGTCTCGTCGATCTTCGCCAAGCTCGCGGTGGCCGGACGGGCCGAGGCCATCGTCCGCGCACGAGAGCAGGGACTCGGCCGAGCGGCTCCCGCTCCCACGCCCCGACGACGACCGGCGCAGGGATGACGGCCCGGGCGGCACCCGTCGACGGCGGCGCGCCGAGACAGTTCGGGTGGGGGGCGCTCGCCGGTGCGTCCGCCCTCGTGACGGTGCTCGCGCTCGCGCTGCCCGGCTCCCCCGTGTGGCCGTCCGACCTCCGGGCGGGCGTCGCGGTCTCCGCGCTGGCCTGGTCCGCGGCCGGATGGGCGTGCCTGGCCCGGCCGCGGGCGCGGACGTTCGCGATCGGGAGCCTCGCGGGGGGCGCCGTGCTCGCCGCGGCGTGCGTCGGCGGCAGCGGGTGGTTTCCGGAGCCGCTCGCCGACCGGCTCTGGCTCGTCGCCGCGCTCGGGATCCTCCCCGTCGCGCTCGTGGAGTTCCCCGGCCCGGGTCCCCGCGAGATCCGCGCGATCGCCGTCCCCGTCCTGGTGATGGTCGGCGGGGCCGCCGCCGTCCTCGGCCGGTCGCCCGCCACCACGACGCTCGAGCTGGTGATGCTGTGCACCGTCGTCGGTGCCCTGTGGTGGCGGTTCGAGCGGGCGGACCGGGCCGGGCGCGAGCAGCTGCTGTGGCCGGTCGTGGCGGGCGGGACGGCCGTCGTCGTCGCGGTCCCGGCGGGCTTCCTCGGCACCTCCGCCGTCGTCCTCGCGGTCCAGCTCGTGGCGCTGGTGTGCCTGCCGGCGGGGTGCACGGCGGGCCTCCTCGGGCCGCCGTCGGTCGACGTCCGCGCGGTCGTCGTGCGGGTGGCGGCCACGGCGACGACCGTCGTCGTCGCCGTGGCCGTCTTCGAGGGCCTCGTCGCGGTCCTGCGGCTGCGGTCCGAGCCGCAGGACGACGTCCCGGCGGGGTTCCTGGCCCTCGCGGCCGTGGCGGTAGCCGTCGGGTTCGGCCCGGTGCGGGCCGCGCTGCACGGCGCGTTCGACCGTCTGGTGCGCGGCGAGCCCGTCGACGCCGTCTCTGCGGCGGCCCACGTGGGCTCCGAGCTGTCCGGCGCCGACGACCCCACCGGAGCCCTGGCGGCGCTGCGTGGCGCGCTGGGGCTGCCCTACGCCGCCGTCGAGACCCCTGAGGGGGAGGTCCGATGGTCCTCCGGCGCCGAGGTCGGGCGGACGTACGCCATCGACCTCTCGGCCTCCGACCGTGCCGTCGGCCGCCTGGTGGTGGGAGCGCGGGACGGCGAGAGCACGTTGCGGAGCTCCGACCGCGGCGTGCTGGGCGTCGTCGTCCCGACGCTCGCCCAGGCCCTGCACGCACGCCGGCTCGCCGAGGACCTCGCCCAGTCGCGGGAGCAGGTGGTGACGGCGGTCGAGGAGGACCGGCGCCGGCTGCGTCACGAGCTGCACGACGGCCTCGGCCCGACGCTCACCGGGGTGGCCTACGCCGCGGACGCCGCGCGCAACCTGCTCGGGACGTCCCCGGACGACGTCGAGCGCCTGCTCGCGGACCTGCGTGCCGACACCGGGCAGGCCATCGCCGAGGTGCGCCGCATCGTCGACGGCCTGCGTCCGTCGGCCCTGGACGAGCTGGGCCTCGCGGCGGCGCTGCGGCAGCACGCGACCCACCTGTACTCGGCCTCCGGCGCGCGTCTCGAGGTGCGGCTGGTGGCGGCGGACCTGCCGCGGCTGTCGGCGGCGACCGAGGTCGCGGTCTACCGGATCGTCACCGAGGCGCTGACGAACGTGGCCCGGCACTCCGGTGCGCGCACCGCGGCGGTCAGCGTCGCGGTGCAGGGGGGCGCCGTCGTGGTCGAGATCTCGGACGACGGGCCCGGCGCCGCGGACGGCGCGCCGTGGGCGCCCGGCGTCGGCCTGACGTCCCTGCGCGAGAGGGCGGAACAGCTCGGGGGGACGTTCGCAGCCGGTCCTCTCCCCGTCGCGGGCGCGCAAGGCGGGCGGGTGCGGGCGGTGATCCCGATGGCCTGACCAGAGGACGGGCAAGCGCTTCCCCATTGAATCGATACATGCCAGACTCGGGCCATGCGACGACGCACGACACCGGAGTCCACCCCGACCCCCCGCCCCTGGAACGCCGGCCTCGACGGCCTCGGCTTCGGCGGCGACTACAACCCCGAGCAGTGGCCGCAGGACGTGCGCCTCGAGGACCTCGAGCTCATGCGCGAGGCAGGCGTCACCATCCTCAGCGTGGCGATCTTCTCGTGGGCCACGATCGAGCCGCGCGAGGGCGAGCTCGACTGGGGCTGGCTCGACGAGACGATGGACCGGCTGCACTCCGCCGGCATCCGGGTCGCGCTCGCCACCGCCACCGCGTCGCCGCCGCCGTGGCTCACCCGCAAGCACCCCGAGATCCTCCCCCGGCTTGCCGACGGCACCGTGCTGCAGCAGGGCGGGCGCCAGGCGTACGCCGTCACCCACCCCGTGCACCGCGACTACGCGCTGCGCATGACCACCCGCATCGCCGAGCGCTACCGCGACCACCCGGCGCTCGCCGTCTGGCACGTGGACAACGAGATCGGCTGCCACGTGTCGCGCGACTACTCGGACTCCGCCGCGGCGGCGTTCCGCGACTGGCTCCGCGCCCGCTACGGCACGGTCGACTCCCTCAACGAGGCGTGGGGCACGGCCTTCTGGTCGCAGCGCTACGGGTCGTTCGACGACGTGCTGCCGCCGCTGGTCGCGCCGACGTTCGCCAACCCGACGCAGCAGCTCGACTTCCACCGGTTCTCCTCCGACGCGCTGCTCGACTACTACCTCGACCTGCGCGACACGCTGCGGGAGATCACGCCGGACGTGCCCGTCACGACCAACCTCATGGCGACGGCGCACTGCCGGGGCATGGACTACTTCACGTGGGGACCCGAGCTCGACGTCGTCGCGAACGACCACTACACCTACCCCGCGGACCCCGACCGGCACGTGGACCTCGCGTTCTCCGCCGACCTCACGCGCGGCGTCGCGGGCGGCGCGCCGTGGATCCTCATGGAGCACTCGACGTCGGCCGTGAACTGGCAGCCGCGCAACACGCCCAAGGCCCCGGGCGAGATGCTGCGCAACTCGCTGCAGCACGTGGCCCGCGGCGCCGACGCGGTGATGTTCTTCCAGTGGCGCCAGTCGCGGGCCGGCGCCGAGAAGTACCACTCGGCGATGGTGCCCCACGCCGGCCGGGACTCCGACGTCTGGCGCGACGTCGTGACGCTCGGCCGCGCGCTGCGGGCGCTGGGCGAGGTGCGCGGCTCGCGGGTGCGGTCGCGCGCGGCCGTCGTCGTGGACTACCCGTCGTGGTGGGGGTCGGAGCTGGACTCGCACCCCACGCAGGACCTGCGCTACCTGGACCAGGTGCAGGCCTGGTACCGGGCGCTGTGGCGGCTCGGCGTCACGACCGACCTCGTGCCGCCGGGCGCCGACCTCGACGGCTACGACCTGGTCGTGCTGCCCACGACGTACGTCGTCACGGACGCCGACGCCGCGAACGTGGCAGCCGCCGCCGAGCGCGGTGCGACCGTCGTCGTCACCTACTTCTCCGGCATCGTCGACGAGCACGACCACGTCCGCCTGGGCGGTTACCCCGGCGCGTTCCGCGACCTGCTGGGCGTGCGCACCGAGGAGTTCCACCCGCTGCAGGGGACCGAGTCGGTCCGCGTGGTCGGCAAGGCCGTCGGTGGCGAGGCGACGGCGGACCTGTGGACCGAGAAGACGCACGTCGCCGAGGGCACGGAGGTGGTCGCGTCGTACGACGACGGCGCCCTCGCCGGGCGCGCGGCGGTCACGCGGCGCGAGGTCGGGGCCGGGCGTGCGTGGTACGTCGCGACGCGGCTCGACGACGCGGGCCTGGGCGCGCTCGCCGAGCGACTGGTCGCCGAGGCCGGCGTCGGGCCGGACGTCGTCGCGCCGGCGGGCGTGGAGGTCGTGCGGCGGTGGGCCGACGACGGCGCGACCGGTACCGCGACATCGTGGCTCTTCGCCATCAACCACACCGATGCCGACGCGACGCTCGGCACGCCGGACGCCCCGGTCACCGGTACGGAGCTGCTGAGCGGCGACGCGGTCGACGGCACCCTCGCCGTGCCCGCCGGCGCGGTGCGCGTGGTGCGGGTCGCCTGATGCCGCTCCCGACACCCCGCGGCCCGGTCGGGCCGTACGCGTTCGTGTTCTGGAACGACGACCTGGACGACGCCGGCGTGCTCGCGCAGCTGCGCGAGATCGCGGGCGCGGGGTTCGTCGGGGTGACGCTCAGCGCGCGCGTCGGGCTGAGCCGTCGGGTGGGCTACCTGACGGACGAGTTCCTGCGGCTGGTGCGCGTCGCGGTCGACGAGTGCGCCCGGCTGGGGCTGGCGGTGATGCTGTACGACGAGGCGTCGTACCCGTCCGGCTCCGCCAACGGCGCCGTCGTGGCGCGCGACCCGGCGTTCGCCGCGCGCTGTCTGGTGCCGGTGACGCACGACGTCGAGGTGCCGGGCTCGGTGCCCGGCGACCCTGCCGACGTCGGCTACTGGCGGCCCGCGCTGGGCCGCGACCTCGACGCGCGGCTGCTGGCCGTCGTCGCGCGCCGCGTGGGCGGCACGGGCGGCGCGGGCGGCGGCGACGCCGTGCTGCTGCCCGTCCGCGCGCCGGGCCTGGTGCGCCTGGACCTCGCGCCCGGCGCGTGGCGGGTCACGGCGATGTTCGACGCGGCCAGCGGGGGCACGATCCGCGGTGCGCACGCGGAGGAGGACGACGGCTCGGCGCTCGCGCCGCCGGCGGCGGACCTGCTGAACCCGGACGCCGTCGCGGCGTTCCTCGAGCTGACGCACGACGCCTACGCCGCCGCGCTCGGGGAGCACCTGGGCACCACGGTGGTCGCGATGTTCACCGACGAGCCGTTCCTGCTGGGCCGCGGGCACCGCCCGCTCGCCCGCCCGTACACGCCGGGGCTGGAGGCGGAGGTCGCCTCCGCCCTGAGCGTCGAGGTGGCGGTGGTGCTGCGCCGTCTGCCCGAGCTGTGGGACGGCGAGGGCACGCGCCCGGGCGGCACCGACCCGGACGCCACCGGGTTCGTGCGCGACTGGGACGACGCCGTGCGGGCGCGCCTGCACGGCGTGTACTACGACGCGCAGGCCGCGTGGTGCGCCGCGCACGGTCTGGCGCTGACCGGGCACCCGGCCGAGCCGGACGACCTGGGCACCGCCGCGCGCCTGCACTGGCCGGGCCAGGACACGGTGTGGCGCTGGGTGGTGCCGCGCAGCGCGGCGAGCCGCGACGAGGGCGGCAGCAGCACGGGGCTCGACGGGCCCGAGAGCACGGCGCCGAAGGTCGCCGCCAGCGCGGCCCGCGCCCGCGGCGGGGCACCGGCGGTGACCGAGGTACTGGGCGCGTACGGCTGGCGGCTCAGCCTCGACGAGGCGCGCTGGCTGCTGGACTGGTACCTGTCACGCGGCGTGACGACGCCCGTGCTGCACGCGTTCTTCTCCTCCGTGCGCGGCGGGCGGGCGTTCGAGAGCGAGCCCGACCTGGGCCGGTGGAACTCGTGGTGGCCGCACCTGCCCGCCTTCGTGGGGTACGTGCGGCGGGTGGCGCAGCTGCTGGACGCCGCGCCGCCGGTCTGGTCGGTCGGCGTGCTCAGCCGCGCCGACGCCGTGCCGTCCGGCCCGGTCGTCCGTGCGCTGCTGGAGGCGCAGGTCGACTTCGGGTACGTGGACCGCGACGACGAACGCGCGGCCGCCGCGTACGCCGTCCTGGTCGACCCGGACGACGTGCCCGGCGCCGCCGCGCTCGACGTCGACGGGCTGAAGGAGCGGCTGCGCGCCGCCGGCGCCCCGGTCGTGGACGCCGAGCCCGCCGCGCCCGACCTGCGGGCCGTGGTGCTCTCCGACGGGGCGGGCTACGTCGTCTTCCACGAGGGCGAGGCGCCGGTCCGCACCTGGCTGCGGCTGCCGTCCGTGCCCGACGACGCGTGCTGGTGGGACCCGTTCACCGACGCGCGGCACGCCGTCGCGCGCGACGACGAGGGCCGTGTGCTCCTGGAGCTGGAGCGCCGCCGCACCCTGGCCCTGGTCCCGGCCGCCGGGCACCGCGTCTCCCCCGCCGTCGCCGTCCCGGGGCGGCGCCTCGACGTCACCGGCTGGCGCGGCACGGTCGAGAAGGTGGTCGGCGACCTCCGTGCCGACGCCCCGGACACGGTCGCGCCCGCGGAGCTGGGCCTCGGCGACTGGTCCCGGCTGCCCGGCCTGCGCCGGCTCTCGGGGTCTGTGCGCTACACGGTCGAGGTGGACGTGCCGGACGGCGCGGGCGCGGCGCGTCTCGACCTCGGCGTCGTGGGCGAGGCCGCGACGGTCAGCGTGGACGGCGTCGTCGTCGGGCACGCGCTTGCCGCGCCGTACGAGGTGGATCTCGGCACCCTCGCCCCGGGCACCCGCACCCTCGACGTGCTGGTGAGCAACAGCGCCGCGAACTGGTACGAGGGCGACCGGCGCCCGTCGGGCCTCATGGGTCCGGTCATCCTCTCGACCTCGGGACCGAAACCACTCTGAGGTGTCGTGGCACCCGGTGAGAAACCGCTTCCCTGGTGAGACCGATCCTGGCATGCTCACCGGCGGGAAGCGGCCCTCACGGCCGACGACGATCCAAGTCCTCGACGAGGAGGCCCCCGAACGACATGAGGCGACCACTGTTCCTCACCACGACCCGGCACCCGCATGCGAGCGCACTGATCCGCAGGCAGCGCGGCCTCTTCGCACGGTCGTACGTGTTCCAGGTGGTCGGCGGTGTCGCGCCGCTCTTCCAGGTCTTGCTCCTGCGGTCGGTCATCGACGCCCTCGTGCAGGGCCGGGCCGTCGGGTCGGACATCGCCTGGCAGATCGCGGGGATGCTCGGGCTGGGCCTGGTCGGGGTGTGGTCGGCGTTCGCCGCGCGCGCCGCGTCGACAAGAGCGGCGGGTGCCGCAGTCGCCGACATGCAGTCGGCCATGTTCCGACGCCTGACCACGATGCCGATCCACTTCTACACGACGGTGCGCCCCGGAGCGGTAGTCAGCCGTCTGACCAGCGACGCCATCGGCGCCGAGGCGATGTACACGTCCGTGATCCCGGTGGTGGTGTCCAGCGTGACGACGATCGTGACCTCGGTCGCCATCGTCGCCGTCGTGGATCCGCGCCTGCTCCTGCTGCTGCTGGTCATTCCGCCGGCCGTCCACTACGTCCGCAAGGCCGAGTCGCGCATCAACGAGATCATCAGCAGGTCCTTCGAGGTCACGAAGGAGCTCGCCTCGATCGCCGAGACCTTCGTCAGCCGCGACGGTGCCGTCCTGGCGCGCCAGAACGGGCAGACCGCGCGCGAGCAGGTTGAGTTCGAAGCGAAGACCCGGGTGCTCGCGGGCCTCTCCGCGTCGACCGCTCGCGCTGCCGCGACCTCGAACGCGAGCTACGGCACCGCATTCGTCATCATCACGGCAGGGGCTCTGGCCATGGGCGCGTGGCTCGTGTCGGCGCAGAACGTCACGGTCGGCAGCGCCATCCTCATCGTGCTCTATCTGCAGCAGCTGCAGTCGCCGGTCCAGTCGCTGCTCGGCACCCGCTACCCGAAGCTGCGAGCAAACATCGCGCTGGACCGGGTGGAGGCGGTGCTCGCCACGGACCCCGAGCACCCGGCTGCGACGGCCACCCCTGCGACCGCGACCGCGGACCCGCGACGGCCCGAGGGCGCCATCGTCCCGGCGCTGCGGCTCGAAGGCGTCCGGTATCGCTACCCGGCGGTCGCCTCGTACTCGATCGAGGGGCTCTCGCACTCCGGCGACGCGTTGTCGATCTCGTTCCTCCCGATCACCCGCATGTCGGGACGGGTGGATGGGGAGGACGCCGGGCGCCCGGGCCCCGCCGACGGCCACGCCCTCGACGGCCTCGACCTGACGGTCGGGCGCGGCGAGGTCGTCGCCGTGGTCGGGCCCTCGGGGGCCGGCAAGTCGACGCTCGCGGCCATCGTCTCGGGGCTCGTGGCACCGGACGAGGGCGCCGTCGAGGTCGACGGACTCACGGTCGCCGACCTCGACGAGCACCGGCGCGCCGCCCTCGTCGCGTACATCCCGCAGGAGACGTACGTGCTGCACGCGAGCGTTCGCGACAACCTCCGGTACGCGAACCCGGACGCCACTGACGACGAGCTGACGGAGGTGTGCGCCAAGGTCGACCTCGCCGACCTCGTCGGTCGGCTCGAGGACGGGCTCGACACCGTGATCGGCGAGAAGGGACACCGCCTGTCCGGAGGCGAGCGGCAACGGTTGGCCATCGCCAGGGCGGCACTCAAGCGTCCCGCCCTGGTGGTGCTGGACGAGCCCACCGCTCATCTCGACACCGCCACCGAGTCCCGGGTCCGGGCGTCGATGGGCCAGCTCTTCGGCGGTGCCGGCGTGCTGATGATCGCCCATCGCCTGTCGACCGTCCGCGACGCGGACCGCATCGTCGTGCTCGACGGCGGGCGGATCGTCCAGGCCGGCCGACACGAGGAGCTCGCCAAGGAGGAGCACGGCAGGTACCGGTTGCTGCTTGCCGCCGGAGCCCAGGAACTGGCGTCCTGATCGCTGCGTGGTTTCAGGATCGGAATCCGTGCCGACACGGCGCCCACGACAATCTGCTGGTGGCCGCGTGCCGTCGTGCGTAGGGTGCACGGCCATGGGAACTCTGTGAGCGCACGCGCGACCGCCGTCCTCCACGATCGCCGACGCCGGCGACGGAAGGAGTCCCGCCCGTGGACCCGTCACAGCTCACCCTCACCGACATCACCCTGCGCTACGCCGACCGCGTGGTGCTCGACCGCCTGTCCCTGACCGTCTCCCCCGGAGAGCGCGTCGGCGTGGTCGGCGACAACGGCTCCGGTAAGAGCACGCTGCTGGCCGTCGTCGCCGGCGTGCTGGCGCCGCAGGACGGCACACGCGTCGTGCGCGCGCCGGGCGGCGTCGGCCACCTGCCGCAGACGCTCGACCTGCCTCCTGCCAGCAGCGTCGCCGACGCGATCGACCACGTGCTGGCGGACGTGCGCGCGCTCGCGGCGGAGGCCGCCGCGCTCGAGGACCGGCTCGGGTCGCTCGACGACGCCGCGCTCGACGACGCCCTGCGCCGGTACGCGGAAGTCACCGCCCGCTTCGACGCCCGCGACGGGCGCGGGGCCGACCGCCGCGTCGACGTCGCGCTGCACCGCCTCGGGCTGCCCGGCCTGGACCGCGGCCGGGCGCTCGGCACCCTGTCGGGTGGCGAACGCTCGCGCCTCGCGCTGGCGGCGACGCTCGCCGCCGACCCGGAGCTGCTGCTGCTCGACGAGCCGACCAACGACCTCGACGACGACGCTCTCGACTGGCTCACCGAGCGGCTGCGGTCGCACGACGGCACCGTCGTCGCCGTCACCCACGACCGCGCGTTCCTCGCGGACCTCACGACGACGCTCGTCGAGGTCGACGGCGGGCGCGCGCGGCGCTACGGCACCGGCTGGTCGGGCTACCTCGCCGCGAAGGAGGCCGAGCGCGAACGGCTGCGGCTGGCGTACGAGCGATGGCGCGCGGACCTCGACCGGCAGCGGAAGATCGCGGCGACCAACGTCGAGGCGATGGAGCAGATCCCGCGCAAGGTCCCCATCGCGTCGTTCGGGTCGGGGGCGTTCCGGCTGCGGTCGCGGGCGCACGGCGCCACCGGGCGCATCCGCAACGCCAAGGAGCGGGTGCGGCGGCTCACCGACGAACCGGCCGCGCGGCCCGCCGACCGCGCCGTGTTCCGGACGGACGTCGCCACGGCCGTACCCGTCGGCAGCGATGATGGCGAACGGGGCGGCGAAGGGACGGTCGAGCTCCACGGGGTCGAGGTGCACGGGCGACTCTCGGTCCCCCGCCTCACGGTGGCCGCGGGCGAGCACGTGCTGGTGACCGGGCCGAACGGCGCGGGCAAGAGCACCCTGCTCGGGGTGATCGCGGGCGAGGTCTCGCTGGACGCCGGGGCCGCGAGCAGCGCGGGCGTCGTCGGGCACCTGCGGCAGACGGCCGCGCTCGCCTCGGACGACGGCCGCACCGTGCTGCACGCGTTCGCGGCCGGGCGCCGCGGCGACCTGGAGGAGCACGCGGAGGCGCTGCTCGCGACGGGCCTGTTCCGCCCGGACGACCTGCCCCGGCCGGTGCGCGAGCTGTCCCAGGGGCAGCGTTCGCGCCTCGAGCTCGCGCGCGTCGTCACCACCACGACGGACGTGCTGCTCGTGGACGAGCCGACCAACCACCTGTCCCCCGCGCTCGTCGAGGAGCTGGAGCGGGCGTTCGCGGAGTTCGACGGCACCCTCGTCCTCGTCTCCCACGACCGTCTCATGCGCGAGCGCTTCCGCGGCCGGCGCCTGGTGCTCGACGACGGCGCGATCGTCACCGACTCCGCCACCCTGCCGAGATAGAGATCCCGACCCGGGTTCTCTATCTCGGCACGACCGTCACAGGGCTCGCCAGCGCAGCTCGAGCGTGCGGGCCTGCGGGCGGAGCATCGCCGTCGGCCAGACGTCGGGTCCGCAGGCACGCGAGCCCAGGCCGTGCTGGGCGGCGTCCACGTACAGGTGGTGCCGCTCGGGCACGGGCAGCTCGTGCGGGTGCGCCGCCGCGGAGAGCTCGTGGGCCGAGTGCCGGGCGAGCGTGAACCCGGGCAGGCGGCCGCGCGCGTCCCGGGCCGCCGTCAGCCGCGCCCACGGCTGCCCGCCGCGCTCCAGCACGAGCTCGCGCACCTCGGACCGGTGGCCCGACTCCTGGGGCCGCGCGTACGGCACCGACAGGTCGTCGATCCCCGCGCGATGGCGGCCCACCACGACCGAGGAGCGGACGTCCGGGTACGAGTCGTGCGGACCTAGCCCGAACCACCCGGCGCCGTCGACGTCGGTCGGCAGCTCCAGGTGCACGCCGATGCGCGGCCACACGTCGTCCCAGTCGTCGTCGGGGGTCAGGACGACGCGCAGCACGGCCTCGACGACGCCGTCCGCGGCCCGCTCGGCGGTCCACGTCTCCTCGACGTCGATCGTCCTGCGGCTCTGCGCCGCGGACACCCGCCGCAGCACCCGCAGGCGGTCGGCCGTCTGCTCGACGGCGACGGTGCGGTGCGTGAGCCGGTCCAGGCCCTGGCGGCGCCAGCGGTCGGCGACCGGCGGCGCGGGGGTGCCGCGCCACGGCAGGGTCGTGGGGTCGTCGGCGTCGTAGCTGCCCATCGCGGCGCCGCGGTCGTTGTCGGTGGGCGCGCGCCACAGCTCGACGCGAGGCGCGGACACGTCCGCGCCGGCGAGCGCGACCAGCTCCGGGCCGCGGAACGCGACCGGCGCGTCCGCGAGCGCCACGGCCGGACGACGCCGCGCACGGACCGCCGCCGGTGCGGGCAGCGCCCACTGGTCGCGCGCGACGACGTGCCCGGCGTCGGCCCACGACGCCGCCTCGCGCAGCGCGAGCTCGACGGTGAGGAACGCCTCGGCGCCCGGGCCCGCCTCGGGCAGCAACGCCGGGTCGAGCAGCCCGACGACGGCCCGCTCCCCCGCCGCGACGGGCGCGCCGTCGTCGTCCGCCACCGCGGCCTCGCCTGAGGCGACCACCTCGCCGTCGTGCTCGACCCGCCAGCGCAGCACGAGGTCGGCGGTGTCCGCGGTGTGCCGACGGTTCCAGACCTCGACGACCCCGGACGCCGCGCCCCCGGACGGTCGCACGACGACCGGCCGCTCGACGTGCCAGAACTCGAGCAGCCCGGGGCTGGGGGTGTCGTCGGACAGCACCATGCCGTCCATGACGAAGTTCCCGTCGTGCACGACCTCGCCGAAGTCGCCGCCGTACGCGAAGTACTCGGTGCCGTCCGCCGTCGTGGTGCGCAGCCCGTGGTCGCGCCACTCCCAGACGAACCCGCCGTGCAGCCGCGGGTGTGTGTCGACGAGCGCGCGGTACTGGTCGAGCGCGCCGGGGCCGTTGCCCATGGCGTGCGCGTACTCGCACAGCAGGAACGGCTTGGACCGCTGCCGGGCGGAGTCGGCGATGCTGCAGCCGAGCAGCGGCGACAGGTCGTCGCCGCCGATCGACGCCGTCTCCGGCACCGTCGAGTACATCCGCGAGTAGACGTCGGTGTACTCGCCGGCGTAGTCGCCCTCGTAGTGCACGGGCCGCGACGGGTCGCGGTGGTGCACCCACTCGGCCATCGCGGCGAGGTTGCTGCCCGTGCCGGACTCGTTGCCGAGCGACCACAGCACGATGCTCGCGTGGTTCTTGTCGCGCTCCACGGTGCGCCGCACGCGGTCCAGGTACGCCTCGCGCCAGCGCGGGTCGTCGCTGGGGTTGCCCACCCAGCCGCCGGCCTCGAAGCCGTGCGTCTCCAGGTCGGTCTCGAGGATCACCCACAGGCCCAGCTCGTCGGCCAGGTCCAGGACGCGCGGGTGCGGCGGGTAGTGGCTGGTGCGGATGGCGTTGACGTTGTGCTGCTTCATCCGCGCGAGGTCGGCGCGGGCGTGCTCCTCGTCGAAGACGCGCCCGCGGTCGGGGTGCGTCTCGTGCCGGTTCATCCCGGAGAACACGACCCGGCGACCGTTGACGAGCAGCAGGTCGCCCACGATCTCCACCCGCCGGAACCCGACCCGCAGCGACACAGTCTCGCCCGCCGACGCGACCGTCACGTCGTACAGGTTCGGTTCCTCCGCGGACCACGGCTCGACGTCGCCCACGGCGACGGGCGCGACGTCCCCGGGCACCGCCCACGCGACGTCGACCCCGAGCTCGGGCACCCGCAGCCGCACGGGGAACGCGGCGGCGTCGGCCCGCACCTCCGGCACGAGCACGCCCTCCCCCGTGGCCGGGTCGTAGTCCGCGTCGAGCCACACGTCGTCGAGCGCCCCGGCGGGCCGGTGCAGCAGGGCGACGTCGCGGAAGATGCCGGGCAGCCACCACTGGTCCTGGTCCTCGAGATAGCTCGCGGCCGACCACTGCACGACGCGCACGGCCACGGTGTTCGTGCCCGGGCGCACCGCGTCGGTCACGTCGTACTCGTGCGCGAGCCGGCTGCCGGACGCCGAGCCGATCTCCTCGCCGTTCACCCACACCGTGAAGAAGGACTCCACGCCATCGAACCGCAGCAGCACGCGGCCGCCCTCGGTCCACGACGCCGGCACGTCGACCTCGCGGCGGTAGTCCCCGGTCGGGTTCTCGTCCGGCACGTGCGGCGGGTCCACCGGGAACGGGAACTGCACGTTGGTGTAGATCGGGCGGCCGTACGCGCCGTCGCCCTCCAGCACCCAGTGCGCGCGCACGGGGAGCTCGCCCCACCGGGCGTCCGCGGACGTCGCGTAGCCGGGCCGCGCGAAGTCCGCGGTCCCTTCGCCGTCGGGCAGGACGCCGACGTTCAGGACACCCTGTGCGCCCGGGGAGCCGGGGACGCCCTGAAGGAGGCGGAAGTCCCACGTGCCGTCGAGGGAGAGGCGGGGTGCGTCCCCGGCGGGCGCGGACCGCGGCGGCTCGACCCGCCCCGACCAGGGCGTGGCGTGTTCGTGCGGGAGCGGGGAGAGCAGGGTCATGCGGCGATCATGCCTTCACGGCGCCTTCCGTCAGGCCGCCGCGCCAGAACCGTTGCAGCACGATCATGGCGACGGCGAGCGGGATGACCGAGAGCAGCACGCCCCCGGTGGTGAGCTCGTAGAACTCGGGCAGCCGGTCGGTCTGGCTGTTCCAGTTGTTGAGCCCGAGGGTGATCGGGTAGAGGTCCTGGTCGCTCAGCATCACGAGCGGCAGGAAGTAGTTGTTCCAGATGCCGACGATCTGGAAGAGGAAGACCGTCACGAGGGCCGGCGTCATGATCCGCAGCCCCAGGGTGTGGAAGATCCGCAGCTCCCCCGCGCCGTCGATCCGCGCGGCCTCGACGAGCGAGGAGTCCACGGTGGCGTCCGCGTAGATGCGGCACAGGAAGAAGCCGAACGGCGACACCAGCGACGGGATCAGCACGCTCCAGTACGTGTTGGCGAGGCCGAGCTGGCTGAACAGCAGGAACAGCGGCAGGGCGGTGGCCGTGCCGGGCACGAGCACCCCGCCGAGCACGAGCCCGAAGATAAGGTTGCGGCCCTTGAACTGGTACTTGGCCAGGGCGTACCCGCCCGCCGCCGCGAGGTACGTGGCGATCAGGCCGCCCACCCCGGCGTACAGCACGGAGTTGGCGAACCAGCGGATGAAGACGCCGTTGCCGTAGGTGAGCACGGCGGCGAGGTTGTCGAACAGCGCGAAGCTGTTGCCGAACCAGAATCCGTTGGTGCCGAACAGGTCGTCCGTCGTCTTCGACGCGGCGACGACCACCCAGTAGACGGGCACGAGGAAGTAGATCGCGACGACGGCGAGGATCGCGGTGACAAGGATCGTCGTCGCGGGGCGCCGGCCGCGGCCGCCCGGGGTCGCGGCCGGGAGGTCCGGCGCGTCGGTGCGGTGCGGCGCTGTGGAGACGGCGGTCATCGCGAGCTCCTGTTCGTCAGCCGGAGGAAGAGGAAGGACAGCGCGAACGCCACGAGCGCGATGAGCACGGACTGGGCGGCGGCGACGTTGTAGTCGTTGTAGGCGAAGGCGGTCGTGTACGCCGACAGGTTCGGCGTGTACTGCGAGTCGATCGCGGGCGACACGGTCTGCAGCAGCTGCGGCTCGGCGAAGAGCTGCAGCGTGCCGATGATCGAGAACACGGTGGTGAGCACCAGCGCCGGGCGGATCAGCGGGAGCTGGATGCTCCACGCCGTGCGCCACGGCCCGGCGCCGTCCACGCGCGCCGCCTCGTACATCTCCGGCGGGATGGCCTTGAGCTGGGCCACGATGATGAGCATGTTGTAGCCCGCGTACGTCCAGGTGACGATGTTCGCGATCGACCACAGCACCGTCCCCGCGCCGAGGAAGTCGGGCGTGAACCCGAACAGCGTCTCGGTGAGGTCGATGATCGGGCTCAGGCCGGGCACGTAGAGGAACGACCAGAGGATGGTCGCGATGACGCCCGGGATCCCGTATGGCAGGAAGTACGTGGCGCGGAAGAAGCCCGGCCAGCGCGCCGACGCCGACTCGAGCAGCAGGGCCAGCACCGTCGCGGCGACGATCATCACCGGCACCTGCACGACGCCGAACAGCAGCATCCGCCAGATCGACGCGACGAAGTTCCCGTCCTCCAGGGCGATCCGGTAGTTCTCGAACCAGGCGAACCCGGTCGTGACGCCCTGCTCGCCGAACAGCCCGGCGCGCGTGACGGTGGTGAAGCTCTGCCCGATCGCCACGATGATCGGCAGCACGAACGTCAGCAGGAACAGCAGGAGGAACGGGCCCACCAGGATCCAGGGCGCGCGCCCGACGGCGGTGCTGCGCTTCCTCGCGGGGCGTGCGGCGGCGGTGCCCGAGGCCCCGCGGGTCGACGTGCTGGTCTGCGCGGTCATCGCTCCGCCCTCCGGATCGTCAGGCCCTTCTGGCGGAACACCTCGATGGTCCGGTCCTCGGCGGCGACGACGGCGTCCACGAGCGTGCCGCCCGTGGCCTTGCGCCGGAACCCGTCGCCGAGGATGTTGAACGTCTGCTGCGTGATGGGCCACCACTGCCAGTCGGGGTTCTGCTCCTGCGTGGCCGGTTGGAAGACCTCGGTGTTGTAGCGCTGCCCGCCGAAGAACTCGCTCGGTTCCTCGCGCGCCGCGCCGATGTAGTCGCGGGCCGGCGACCACCCGATCCCGGAGTACTTGATCATCGCGTCGATGCCCTCCGGGTCGGTGTTCATCCAGACGGCGAACTCCATCGCCTCCTTCGGGTGCGCGCTGTTCGCCAGCACCGCCGACGTCGAGCCGCCGATGAACGACGACCCGAAGCCGTGGTCCCAGCGCGGGGTGGGCGCCACGCGCCACTTGCCCTCCGCGCCGCTCACGCTCTGCAGCAGCGCGTCGCCCCAGCTCGCGCCCACCAGGGACGCGATCTGGTCGTGCGCCGCGGCGGCGTACCAGCCGGGCGTGTACGGGTTGGCGGCCGTGGTCACCAGGTCGTCGTCGATCACCTGGTCGAAGAAGCGCGCGACGTCGAGCGTGACCTCCCCGGCCATGTCGATGACCCAGCCGTCCTCGGCGCTGCGCAGCCACGTGGCCCCGGCCTGCATGGCGTGGGCGGTGAACACGGACGTGTCGTCGAGCGGGAACGAGTCGATATAGGCGCCGATCTCGCGGAACGCGGGGGCGACCTCCGCCCACTGCGCCCACGTGGTGGGGACCTCGGCGCCCACCTGCTCGTAGAGGTCAGGCCGGTAGTACATGCCCACCGGGCCGGAGTCCTGCGGGATGCCGTAGACGCCGCCGGCGAAGCTCACCTGGCTCCACAGCGTCTCGTCGAACTTGTCCGCGTGCTCGGAGACGCCGTACCGCTCCAGGTCGACGAGCCCGTTGACCAGCATGAACTCCGGCACGGTGCGCATCTCCACCTGCGCCAGGTCGGGCCCGCCGCCGGCCGCGAGCGCCGAGTACATCTTCTGGTAGCCGCCGTCGTTGCCGCCGGGGATCCAGGAGACCTGGACCTGGACGTCCGGGTTCTTCGCGTTCCAGATGTCGGCGACCTTCTGCAGGTCCTTGAGCCACGCCCAGTACGTGAGCGTGACCTTCTCCCCTGCCGCCGCCGGCACCACCGGCTGGGCGTTGACCGACGTCGTGCCGGGTGTCGCGCACCCGGCGAGCAGCGCCGACGCTCCCCCGGCGAGCCCCCAGCCGAGGAGCTCCCGTCTCGTGACCTGTCGCATCCGTCCCCACTTCGTCGTGACGTCGGCCGGGGCGG
>NZ_JBEYBQ010000020.1:0-71207 GCF_040632295.1 Isoptericola sp. NPDC019482 | reverse complement strand
CCGTAAAAGAAGAGAAACACCACGAACCCCCAAAAGAGCCCGCAGCATTCAACGATACTGGCCAGACCAAGCTGAACTGCTCAGTCCGATCCAAAAGAACCACAAAGGGTTCAAAAATTTGGCATTGACTATCAAACACACTGTTGAGTTCTCAAACAACCGACGCACACCGCAGAACCAGAACCTTTCTCAGTTCCGACCCCGCCGGGGCAACCCCTCAACCTTACTCGGTTCGCCCTGCCCCGTCAACTCCCGGCCGTTGGCCTGGCGTGTCGGTTCGAGCGTCCCGGGTCCCGAACGAGGGCGCACTTGTCGCCCTCGTAAAGAAGGATTCGGGTGTCCGCCCCGGGCCGGCCACCGGTACCCAGCCGATCGGCTGTCTCCTCGGTGTCCGTTCTCCCTGTCGGGCGAACGACCAGAACATTACACACAGTCTGGCGCAGGTGCCAAATCGCCCCCTGACCTGCGGCGATACCCTGCGGCCCCCCGCCCTGGCGCCGGCCGACGAACGCCAGAGGGCCCCGGAGGAGCTCGTGCTCCCCGGGGCCCTCGACGTCACGCCCCAGCGGCGCGGGGCGCCGTCACTCCGCGACGGCCACCGCCAGGGTCCGCTTGCCGCGACGCAGGACGGCGTACCGGCCGTGCAGCAGGTCCTCGGTGCGCAGTGCGGCGTCCTCGGACTCGACCTTGGTGTTGTTCACGTAGGCCCCGCCCTCACCGATCGCGCGGCGGGCGGCGGCCTTCGAGGCGACCAGGCCCGACCCGACGAACGCGTCGACGACGAGGTCGCCCGCCTTCGCCGTCGTGCGCGGCAGCTCCGCGACGGCCGCGCCGAGGGTCCCCTCGTCCAGGCCCTGCAGCTCGCCGCGGCCGAACAGCGCCTGGCTCGCCGCGATGACGGCGTCGGTCGCGGCCTGGCCGTGCACGAGGGTGGTGAGGTCGCCGGCCAGCGCGCGCTGCGCCTCGCGCGCGAACGGGCGGTCGGCCACCTCCGCCTCGAGGGCCTCGATCTCCTCCCTGGTCCGGAACGTGAACACCTTGAGGTACTTCACGACGTCGGCGTCGGCCGTGTTGAGCCAGAACTGGTAGAAGGCGTACGGGCTCGTGAGCTCCGGGTCGAGCCAGACGGCGCCGCCCTCGGACTTGCCCATCTTGGTGCCGTCGGCCTTGGTGATGAGGGGCGACGTCAGGGCGTGCACGGCCGCGCTGTCCGTCTTGCGGATCAGCTCGACGCCGGAGAGCAGGTTGCCCCACTGGTCGTTGCCACCGAGCTGCAGCGTGCACCCGTGGCGCTCGTACAGCTCCCGGAAGTCCATGCCCTGCAGCACCTGGTAGCTGAACTCCGTGTAGCTGATGCCCTCGTCCGAGCGCAGACGCCGCGCCACGATGTCCTTGCCGAGCATCGTGCCCACCCGGAAGTGCTTGCCGACGTCGCGCAGGAAGTCGATCGCGGACATGGAGCCGGTCCAGTCGAGGTTGTTGACCATGCGCGCCGCCGCCGGCCCCTCGAAGTCCAGGAACGGCTCGATCTGCCCTCGGATCCGCTCCACCCAGCCCGCGACGACGTCGCGCGACTGCATCGAGCGCTCCGTCGTCGGGCGCGGGTCGCCGATCAGGCCCGTCGCGCCGCCGACCAGCGCGAGGGGACGGTGCCCCGCGAGCTGCAGCCGGCGCATGTTCAGCAGCTGGACCATGTGCCCCACGTGCAGGCTCTGCGCAGTCGGGTCGAAACCCGCGTAATAGGTGACGGGTCCCTCGGCCAGCGCAGAACGCAGCGCGGCCTCGTCGGTGGACTGCGCCACCAGGCCTCGCCAGTGCAGCTCGTCGAGAACGTCGGTCACCGTGTGCTCCTCGGGGGAAAGGGGTCGCGGCCCGGCCGGGTCGCCCTCCTAGTGTGCCCGACGCCTACCGCCGTCGGCGCCGTGATTCCGCCGCACGGTACGGCGAGACGGTGGGCTCGCCCGCCAGCCAGAACCGCCAGGGGAACAGGTCGGCGCGGCCGCCCTCGCCGCTCACGCCGACGCGAGGACCCGTGGCGACGTCGCGGCCGGCACCGTCGGCGAGATCCCGGGGCTGCGGCACCCGCAGCACCAGGCCGCCGAGCGGATCGGTGACGTCCGCGCCGTCGTCGTCCCGGTCGATCGCCAGCGCGACGGTGAGCCGGGCCGGGCCGCGCGCCAGGTCGGCGTCGGACCGCGTGACGCCCGCGGCCGCGCGCCGTCCCCGGGCAAACTCCGCCCCCTCGACGACCTCGCCCGCCCGGAGCAGCACCGCCGAGGCCTCGCCCCGCGGGCCGCACACGACGTTCATGCAGTGGTGCAGCCCCAGGTGCCGGTAGACGTAGACGCGACCGGGCTCGCCGAACATCGTCCGGTTGCGTGCCGTCTCGCCCCGGTACGCGTGCGAGCCCGGGTCGGCCGTACCCGCGTACGCCTCGACCTCCGTGAGCCGCACCGTCACCGCACCGTCCGGCGTGCGGCGGGTGAGCAGCGCCCCGAGCAGGTCGTGCGCGACGACGTGCACGTCCCGCGCGAACCAGGCGCGGCCCGGGACGAGCAGGCCCGCGCCCGCCGTCACCTCGCCAGCCTGCGGCTCCCGGTCCGCCGCGGGGAGACCGTCCTGGGCCCGCCGCGCCGACGTCATCGCACCGCCTCGAGGAGCCGGCCGACGCCGTCGAGCCGGACGTCGGCACGCTCGCGCGTGCGCTCGGCCGCGTAGTGGGTGCGCTCGTCGGCCATCCAGCGCAGCCAGTGCTCGCGGGCGTCCGACCCGTCGCGCGCGAGGCCGCGGTCCAGGCGCACCGCGTCGTCGGCCTCCACCCACACCCGCAGCGCGGCCCGGCCGTCGACCTGACGGGCGCCGGCGCCGCAGCCCTCGACGACGAGGACCGGGGCGGGCTCGACGTCGTGCGCCTCGGCGTACTCGCCCGCCACCCAGTCGTAGCGCCGGTACCGGCCCGTGCGCCCCGCCGCGAGCGGGCCCAGCACCCACTCCCCCAGGCGCCGCGCGCCGCCGTCGGGGCCGGCCTCCCAGCCCTCGTAGAGGTCGTCGAGGTGCACGACCTGGCACGCGAACCGCAGGGCGAGCTGCGTCGCGAGCGTCGTCTTGCCCGAGCCCGCCGGCCCGTCGACGCACACCAGCCGCGTACGTCGCCACGGCTCCGGCGCGCCCGGCCCGGGGAGCCGGGGCCGCGCCGCGTGCACGCGCGCCACCAGCGCGTCCAGCACGTCCTCGCTCGTCGTCACGCCCGCTCCCTCCTCCGGTCCGCCGACCGTACCCGCACCGTACGACGCGCACGGACGACGTCGGCCGCCCGCCCCCGAGGGAGCGAGCGGCCGACGTCGAGCGCGGGTCCGGTCAGCTGTCCGCCCAGATGCGGAACTCCGCGGACCGCTCCTTGGCGGCCTCGACCTGCTCGACGACGCGCGCGGGAGCCGTGCCGCCGACGCCGTCGCGCGAGGCCACGGAGCCCTCGACGCTCAGCACCTCGCGCACCCCCGGCGTCAGGTGCTCGGAGATGGCGGCGAGGTCGGCGTCGGACAGGTCCCACAGCTCGATCCCGCGCTCCTCGCAGACCCGGACGCACGCGCCCGCGACCTCGTGCGCGACGCGGAACGGGACGCCCTGGCGCACCAGCCACTCGGCGATGTCCGTGGCGAGCGAGAAGCCCTGCGGTGCGAGCTCCGCCATCCGCGCCGTGTCGAACGTGAGCGTCCGGACCATCCCCGCGAACGCGGGCAGCAGCACCGTGAGCGTGGAGACCTGGTCGAAGACCGGCTCCTTGTCCTCCTGCAGGTCGCGGTTGTACGCCAGCGGCAGGCCCTTGAGGGTGGTGAGCAGCCCCGTGAGGTCGCCCACGAGCCGGCCCGCCTTGCCGCGGGCGAGCTCCGCGATGTCCGGGTTCTTCTTCTGCGGCATGATGCTCGACCCGGTGGACCACGAGTCGTCCAGCCGCACGAAGCCGAACTCCTTCGTGTTCCAGAGGATGATCTCCTCGCTCAGCCGGGACAGGTCGATGCCCACCATCGCCGACACGAACGCGAACTCCGCGACGACGTCGCGCGCGGCGGTGCCGTCGATCGAGTTCTCCACCGGCCCGTCGAAGCCCAGCTCCGTCGCGACCGCCGCCGGGTCGAGGCCCAGCGACGAGCCCGCGAGCGCCCCCGACCCGTAGGGCGAGCGCGCCGCGCGCACGTCCCAGTCGACCAGCCGGTCGACGTCGCGCAGCAGCGGCCACGCGTGCGCCAGGAGCTGGTGCGCCAGCAGCACCGGCTGCGCGTGCTGCAGGTGCGTGCGGCCCGGCATGACGGCCTCGCCGGCCGCCTCCGCCTGCACGATGAGCGCGTCCACGACGTCGAGCACCTGGCGCACGACGACGCGCGACTGGTCGCGCAGGTACAGCCGCACCAGGGTGGCGATCTGGTCGTTGCGCGAGCGGCCGGCGCGGAGCTTGCCGCCCAGCTCCGTGCCCGCTCGCTCGATGAGCCCCCGCTCCAGCGCCGTGTGCACGTCCTCGTCGCCGAGCACGGGGAGGAACGCCCCCGACTCGACGTCGGCGAGCAGCACGTCGAGCGCCTCGAGCATGCCGGCCAGCTCGTCGTCCGTCAGCAGGCCCGCGGCGTGCAGCACCCGGGCGTGCGCCCGGGACCCGCGGATGTCGTACGGGGCGAGCACCCAGTCGAAGTGCGTCGACTGGGACAGGGCCTGCAGCTCCGGCGACGGGCCGCCGGAGAACCGGCCGCCCCACAGGGAGACGTTGTCACCCTGCGTCGTCACCGCGCCGGAGCCGGCACCCGGCGTGACCTCGGAGCCCACGTCAGAACTCCCCGACGCCGAAGTCCACGCCGTTGCCGAACTTCTCGTCGCGGGCCGCGGCCTGCTTGGCGGCGAGGCCGTAGATCTCGATGAAGCCCTTGGCGTGCGACTGGTCGAACGCGTCGCCCTCGTCGTAGGTGGCGAGGTTGAAGTCGTACAGGCTGGACTCCGACTTGCGCCCCGTCACGGTGGCGCGACCGCCGTGCAGGACCATGCGGATGTCGCCGGAGACGTACTTCTGCGTCTCGTCGACGAACGTGTCGAGGTTCTTCTTCAGCGGGGAGAACCACATGCCGTCGTAGACCAGCTCGGTCCAGCGCTGCTCGACCTGGCGCTTGAAGCGGGCCTGCTCGCGCTCGAGCGTGACGTTCTCGAGCTCCTGGTGCGCCGCGATGAGCGCGATCGCGCCCGGCGCCTCGTAGATCTCGCGGGACTTGATGCCCACGAGGCGGTCCTCGACGATGTCGATCCGGCCCACGCCCTGGGCGCCGGCGCGGCGGTTCATCTCCTGGATGGCCTGCAGCGGGGTGACCGCCACGCCGTCCAGCGCCACCGGCACGCCCTGGTCGAACGTGACGACGACCTCGTCGGCGACCGGCGGGAACGTCGGGTCGTCGGTGTAGGAGTAGACGTCCTTGGTGGGCTCGTTCCAGATGTCCTCGAGGAAGCCTGTCTCCACCGCGCGACCCCACACGTTCTGGTCGATCGAGAACGGGTTCTTCTTGGTGGTCGCGATCGGCAGGTCGTGGCGCTCCGCGTAGTCGATGGCCTTCTCGCGCGTGAGCGCGAGGTCGCGCACCGGGGCGATGGACTTCAGGTCCGGGGCGAGCGACGTCGTCGCGACCTCGAAGCGGACCTGGTCGTTGCCCTTGCCGGTGCAGCCGTGCGCGACCGTCGTCGCGCCGAACTGGCGCGCGGCGCGCACGAGGTGCTTGACGATCACCGGGCGGGAGATCGCCGAGACCAGCGGGTAGCGGTCGAGGTACATGCCGTTGGCCTTGAGCGCGGGCATGCAGTACTCCGCCGCGAACTCATCGCGCGCGTCGGCGACGTACGCCTCGACGGCGCCGCAGTCGAGCGCGCGCTTGCGGATGACGTTCATGTCCTCGCCGCCCTGGCCGACGTCGACGGCCACGGCCACGACCTCGGCCCCGGTGGCCTCGGCGATCCAGCCGATGGCCACGGAGGTGTCCAGGCCGCCCGAGTAGGCGAGCACGACGCGATCAGTCATCACAGTTCTCTTTCTTGCGAGGGGGGTTCGGGTCAAGTCTGGCAGCGCCGGCCCGCGGGGGCCACGGCCTGCCGCCGTTCAGGGTTGGGTCAGCTCGAGGAAGCGGCGCGCGAGGTCGTCGCCACCGAGCGGGTCGCGCGCGATCACGAGGATCGTGTCGTCGCCCGCGATGGAGCCGAGCACGCCCGGGAAGACCGAGTGGTCGATCGCGGACGCGAGATAGTTCGCCGCGCCCGGCGGGGTGCGCAGCACCACGAGGTTGCCGGACGCCTCGGCGGAGACGAGGAGGTCGTTGCACAGGCGCGCGAGGCGGGCGGCGACGTACTCGACGTCGTGCTCCCCGACGCCCGCTGCCTGCACGCTGCGGTCGCCGCCCTCGCCGGGCACGGCGTAGACGAGCGCCCCTGCCGCGTTGCGGACCTTCTCCGCGCGCAGCTCGATGAGGTCGCGCGACAGCGTCCCCTGCGTGACGCTGACGCCGGCGTCCGCGAGCTCGCGGGCCAGCTCGGCCTGCGAGTGGATCGCCGTGCGCCGCACGATCTCGACGATCCGCGCGTGCCGCGCGGCCTTCGTCGTCGGGCCCGCGGCCTGGGCGGCCGACGCGCCCTCAGCGGCGCTCACCGGTGCTCCAGGAGCCAGGTCAGCAGCGCCTTCTGGGCGTGCAAGCGGTTCTCCGCCTCGTCCCAGACGACGGACGACGGCCCGTCGATCACCGAGGCGGTGACCTCCTTGCCGCGGTAGGCCGGCAGGCAGTGCAGGAAGATCGCGTCGTCGGCCGCAGCGGCCAGGAGCTCGTCGTCGACGCGGTAGGCGTCGAGGGCCGCGAGCCGCTCGACGGCCTCGTCCTCGTCGCCCATCGACACCCAGGTGTCCGCGGCCACGACGTCGGCCCCGGCGACGGCGGCCCGGGCGTCGGTCGTGACCGTCACCGAGCCACCGGTCGTGCCGGCGATCTCCCGTGCCCGCGCGACGACGTCCTCGGGGGGCAGGTAGCCCTCGGGCCCGGCGACCGCGACGTGCAGGCCGGCGGTGACACCGCCGAGCAGGTACGACGCGGCCATGTTGTTGCCGGCGTCGCCCACGTAGGCGAGGCGCTGCCCGGCCAGGGCGGAGATGCCGCCGCGGTGCTGCGCGACGGTCAGGAGGTCCGCCAGGATCTGGCACGGGTGGAAGCCGTCGGTGAGCGCGTTGACGACGGGGACGCGCGAGACGGCGGCCATCTCGTCGATGCGCTCCTGCCCGAACGTCCGCCACACGATGGCGGACACCTGGCGGTCGAGCACGCGTGTGACGTCGGCGACGGACTCGCGCACGCCCACCTGGGCGAGACGGCCGTCCACGATCACGGGGAAGCCGCCGAGCTCGGCGATCCCGGTCGAGAACGAGACCTGCGTCCGCAGCGTCGGCTTGTCGAAGAGGACGGCGACACCCTGCGGGCCGGCCAGCGGCGCGCGCACGAACCGGTCCTCGCGAAAGGCCATGCCGAGCTCGAGGACCTCGCGCTGCTCGTCCGGGGTGAGGTCGTCGTCGCGGAGGAAGTGGCGGGGCATCAGGGCTCCTGGGTCTCTGGCTCGGCGGGCGTGTCGAGGACGGTGACGGTGGCGAAGAACCGGGCGACGTCGCGCGCCTGGTCGGCCGTGAGGATGAGCGGCGGTGCGAGGCGGATCGCGTCCGGGGCGACGGCGTTGACGACGAAGCCGGCCTCGAGGGCCGCCGTCGCGACGTCGGCCGCGACGGGCCGGGTGAGCTGGACGGCGAGCAGGAGCCCCCGCCCGCGCACTCCGGCGACGAGCGGGTTGCCCGCGGCCTCGATCTCGGAGGTGAGGACCGCGCCGACGCGGCGCACGTTCTCGAGCAGGCCGTCGCGCTCGATGACCCCGAGCGTCGCGAGGCCCGCCGCGGCGGCGACGGGGTTGCCGCCGAACGTCGTGCCGTGCTGGCCGCGGCCGAGCAGGGTCGCGGCGCGCTCGCCGAACGCGATCGCCGCACCGACGGGGAACCCGCCGCCCAGGCCCTTCGCCACGGTGACGACGTCGGGCACGACGCCGCCGCCGATCTCCGGCTGCTGGAAGGCGAACCACGAGCCGGTGCGCCCGACGCCCGTCTGGACCTCGTCGAGCACGAGCAGCGCGCCCGCCTCGGCGGTGAGCCGGCGGGCGTGCGCCAGGTAGCCCGGGGGCAGCGGCCGCACACCGGCCTCGCCCTGCAGCGGCTCCACGACGAGCGCCGCGACGCCGCCCCGCTCCGCGACCGACTCCGGCGAGAACGCCTCCTCGAGGGCGGCGGTGTCGCCGAACGGCACGTGCTCGACGCCGCCGGGCAGCGGCTCGAACGGCTCGCGGTACGCGGCCTTCGCCGTGAGGGCGAGCGCGCCCATCGAGCGGCCGTGGAAGCCACCCTCCAGGGCGAGCACCCGGGTGCGGGACCCGTCCTCACCATGGTTCCGGCGAGCCATCTTGAACGCCGCCTCGACCGCCTCGGTGCCCGAGTTGGTGAAGAACACCCGCGAGCCCTCGGGGGCGCCCGCGAGGTGCAGCAGACGCTCGGCCAGGCCGATCTGGGTGGGCGTGGCGAAGAAGTTCGACACGTGCCCGAGGGTGCCGAGCTGCGCGCTGATCGCCGCGGTGAGCGTGGGGTGCGCGTGGCCGAGCGCGTTCACCGCGATCCCGGCGAGCAGGTCGAGGTAGCGGCGGCCGTCGGCGTCCCACACGTAGGCGCCCTCGCCGCGCACCAGCACACGCTGGGGCGGGCCGAAGGTGTCCATCACCGCGCGGGAGTAGCGGTCCGTCCACGCAGCGTTCGACGCGTCGGCGAGGGCGCCGCCGCTCACGGACTGCAGGGTGTCGCTCACGCGCCTGCCTCCTTGCTTCCGGTGTGCGTGGTCGTGGCCGCCGGGGCGGGCACGACCATGGTCCCGTTACCCCGGGTGGTGAAGACCTCCAGCAGCACCGAGTGGGGCTGGCGGCCGTCGATGACGGTCGCGCGCGGCACGCCGCCCTGCACGGCGCGCAGGCACGCTTCCATCTTGGGCACCATCCCCGACGTCAGGCTCGGGAGCAGCGCCGCGAGCTCGGGCGCGGAGATCTCCTCGACGAGCGAGTCCTTGTCCGGCCACGAGGTGTACAGGCCCTCGACGTCGGTGAGCATGATGAGCTTGCTCGCACCGAGCGCCACCGCGAGCGCCGATGCCGCCGTGTCGGCGTTGATGTTCAGCACCTGGGTCGGGTCGTCGACGTCGGGCGCGACGGTCGACACGACCGGGATGCGGCCGGCGTCGAGCAGGTCCTGCACCGCGCCAGGGTCCACCTGGACGACGTCGCCGACGAGGCCGACGTCGACGGGCTGGCCGTCGACGACGGCGTGCCGGCGGGCGGCTCGGAACAGCCCGGCGTCCTCCCCCGACATGCCGACGGCGTGCGGGCCGTGCGCGTTGATGAGGCCCACCAGTTCGCGGGAGACCTGGCCGGTGAGCACCATGCGCACCACGTCCATCGCCTCGGGCGTGGTGACGCGCAGGCCGCCGCGGAACTCGCTGTGGATGTCCAGGCGCTCCAGCATGGCGTTGATCTGCGGGCCGCCGCCGTGCACGACGACGGGCCGCAGGCCGACCTGGCGCAGGAAGACCATGTCCTGGGCGAACGCGGCCTTGAGCTCGTCGTCGATCATGGCGTTGCCGCCGTACTTGACGACGACGAGCGCGCCCGCGAACTCCTGGAGCCACGGGAGCGCCTCGAGAAGCACCTCGGCCTTCTGCTCGGGCGCGAGCCCGTTCACGACGTCGCTGCTCATGAGCTGTACGCGCTGTTCTCGTGGACGTACGCGTGGGTGAGGTCGTTGGTCCACAGCGTGATCTCGGCGTCGCCGGCGTGCAGGTCGATCGTGATCGACACGTCACGCGACGCGGCGAGGTCGACGTTCTCCGGCGACTCGTGCGCCCCGCCCGCCTTGCACACCATGACGCCGTTGACGCTGACGTCGAGCTCCAGCGGGTCGAACGGCGCGACCTCCTCGGGGACCGTGCCGACCTGCGAGAGGATGCGGCCCCAGTTGGGGTCGTTGCCGAAGATCGCGGCCTTGACCAGGTTGGACCGGCTCACGGCCCGGGCCACGGCCAGTCCGGCGTCCTCGGTCGTCGCGTGCGTGACCGTGATGGCGATGTCGTGGGACGCGCCCTCCGCGTCCGCCACGAGCTGGCGCGCGAGGTCGGCACAGACGGCGGTCACGGCCTCGGCGAACGTGGCGTCGTCCGGCGTCGCGCCGGACGCGCCGGACGCCATGAGCACGACGGTGTCGGAGGTCGACATGCAGCCGTCGGAGTCGACGCGGTCGAACGTCGTGCGGGTCGCGGCGCGCAGCGCCGCGTCCGTGGTCCCGGCGTCCACGACGGCGTCGGTCGTGATGACGCAGAGCATCGTGGCAAGCGCGGGAGCGAGCATGCCCGCGCCCTTGGCCATCCCGCCCACCGTCACGGTGCCGGACGGCGTCTCGATCGTGCGCACCGCGGTCTTCGGGACGGAGTCCGTCGTCATGATGGCCGTGGCCGCGCTCGTGCCCGACGCCTCGTCCGGCCCCAGCGCCTCCGCCGCGACCGGGATCCCGGCGAGCAGCTTCTCGGCCGCGAGTCGCACGCCGATGAGGCCGGTCGAGGCCACGAGGACGTCGATCGCGCCGATTCCGAGCACCTCGGCGACCTTCTCCGCCGTGGCGTGCGAGTCCTGGAACCCGCCCGGGCCGGTGCACACGTTCGCGGCGCCCGAGTTCAGCACGACGGCGCGGGCGACCCCGTCCTTGATCGCCTGGCGCGACCAC
Source organism: Isoptericola sp. NPDC019482 (assembly GCF_040632295.1). NCBI lineage: Bacteria > Bacillati > Actinomycetota > Actinomycetes > Micrococcales > Promicromonosporaceae > Isoptericola > Isoptericola sp. NPDC019482. The sequence goes on along the minus strand of NZ_JBEYBQ010000020.1, from coordinate 60,352 downwards.
ATCACCGGCGCGCCGACCACACGGTTGCTCGTGAAGACGGCGGCGGCCGCGTGCTGCGGGCCGTCGTTGACGACCAGGGCGAGGTCGGGGGTGCCGGAGGCCTTGAGGCCGGCCGTGATCCCGGCGGCCCGGAACCCCTTCGCTGCGGTCACGCTCACGGTGCGACTCCTTCGGTGACGAGGCCGGCCGTCTCCGGCAGGCCGAGGGCAAGATTCATGGCCTGGACCGCCTGGCCGGCGGTGCCCTTGACCAGGTTGTCGATGGCGGTGACGGTCACGACGCGCCCGGCGGCGGCGTCGAGCGCGACCTGGACGAGGGCGGTGTTGGCGCCGAGGGTGGCGGCCGTCGTCGGCCACTGGCCCTCCGGGAGGAGCTCGACGAACGGCTCGTCCGCGTAGGCCTCGGCCCAGGCGGCGCGGACGTCGGCGGCCGTGGCGTCCTCGTGGCCCGGCGCGAGGCGGGCCGTGACGGTGGCGAGGATGCCGCGCGACATCGGCACCAGGGTCGGCGTGAAGCTGATCGACACCTCCGGCGCGCCGGCGACCCGCAGGTTCTGCGCGATCTCCGGGATGTGCCGGTGCGTGCCGCCCACGGCGTACGGCGCCGCGGAGCCGAGGCCCTCGGCCGCGAGCAGGTGCGGCTTGAGCGACTTGCCCGCGCCGGAGTACCCGTTGGCGAGGACGGCGACGACGTCGACCGGGCTGACCAGACCGGCCGTCACGCCCGGCTGCAGGCCGAGCGTGACGGCCGTGACGTTGCAGCCCGGGACGGCGATCCGCCGGGCGCCGGCGAGAAGGTCACGCTGGGTGCCGGTCACGGAGCCGGCGCCGTCGGCGTGGAGCAGCTCGGGCAGGCCGTAGGGCCAGGTGCCCGCGTGGGACGAGCCGTAGAACTGCTCCCAGTCGGCGGCGGACGCGAGGCGGTGGTCGGCCCCGAGGTCGAGCACGAGGACGTCGTCGGGCAGCTGCGCGGCGATCTCGCCGGACGCGCCGTGCGGCAGGCCGAGCACGACGACGTCGTGGCCCGCGAGCGCCTCGGGCGTGGTGGGCTCGAGCACCCTGTCCGCGAGGGAACGCAGGTGCGGCTGCGTCGCGCCGAGCCGCGAACCGGCGTTCGAGTGCGCCGTGAGCGTCCCGACCTCCAGCGCGGGGTGACGCGCCGCGAGGCGCAGGAACTCGCCCCCGGCATACCCGGAGGCACCGGCGACGGCGACACGGAACGTGCGCGACTCAGTGCTGACCATATGCAGCACTATACATACCTATGCAGGGCCCCGGAACCCGATTCTCACGACACGGTCGCCGCGGGTCAGTCGACGAGCGGCAGGTACATCACGTGCAGCCCCACGTATCCGTGCGCAGGGCTGCGGAAGGCGCCCGGCACCGTGCCGACCACCTCGAACCCGAGCGCCCGCCACAGGCGCACCGCGACCTCGTTCGACTCCACGACCGCGTTGAACTGGATGCCGCGGTAGCCCTGCTCGCGGTGCCACGCGACGACATGCTCGCCGAGCGCCCGGCCCACCCCCAGCCCGCGCGCGGCGGGCGACACCATGAACGACGCCGTGCCCACGTGGTCGCCGTGGCCCGGCCGGTTCGGCCCCATCTTGGCGGTGCCCAGCAGCGTCCCGTCGGCGCCCTCCGCCACGACCGTCGCACCCGGGGCGCGCTCCGTCCAGAGCTCCCGCGCCTGCTCGCTCGTGAGGTCCAGCGGGTAGACGTAGGTCTCGCCCTCCCGCACCACGGTCTCGACGATCGGCCAGAGAGCGGGCCAGTCGTCGTCGGTCGCGGGGCGGATCGTGAACGGCGCGCGGGTGTCTCGGGTCACACGCGAAGCATAGGGTCGAGGCCGTGACCTCCCTCCCCGCCGACGTGTCCTCCGCGGTCGCGGCCGCCTACGACGCCCGGGCCGCCACGTACGACGAGAGCGCCATGCACCGCGACCTGGCCGCCGAGGTCGCCGCGTTCTGCTCGCTCGACGCACCGCGGGACGTGCTGGACGTCGCGACGGGAACGGGCCTGGTGCTCCGGGCGCTCGCGGCCTCCAGGCCGCGACCGCGCGGCATGACCGGCGTGGACCTGTCCCCCGACATGCTCGCCGTCGCGCGACGAGAGCTCCCGGGCGCCGCCTTCGTCCGCGCCGACGCGGCCGCCCTGCCCGTCGCCGACCGCTCGGTCGACCTCGTGACGTGCGTGACCGCGCTGCAGCTCATGCCCCGGCGCGACCTCGTGCTGGCCGAGTGGGCCCGCGTGCTGCGACCGACCGGCCGTGCGGTCACCGCGACGTTCACCGGCTTCGGACGCCCCGCACGCCCGCGCCGCGACCACCCGGTCGAGCACGACGCCGTCTCCACCCCCGCGCGGATCGCCGCCCTGGCCGCGCCGGCGGGACTGCGTCTGCGACGGCACGCGGCGTGGCGCCACGCCGACGGTGACGCGTTCCTGCTCGCCGAGCTGGAGGTCGTCTCGCCGGAGGTCGCGCGGTGACGCCAGGCACCGCCGTCGAGCTCGCCGACTGGCGGCGGCGCGTCGCCGAGCTGTACGCCGCGGTCCGTGCCGCGCCCGACCCCGCGAGCGGGCACGCGACGTGGCGGGCGGGCCGCGACGCGCTCTTCCGCGACCACCCGCAGAGCCCGCTGCCGGCCGGCGACCCGCTGCGGGCGACCGGGCTCCCGTCCTGGCCCTACGACCCGACGTTGCGCTTCGAGGTGCCGCTGCGCCCCGCCCCGGCGGCGCGGCTGGAGCTCGACACCGGCGCGGACGGCACGACGACGATGGAGCGCGTCGGGGTGCTCGAGCTGCCCGGCGTGGGGGCGCTCGACGCCTGGTGGCTCGCGCAGTACGGCGGCGGCCTCTTCGTCCCCCTGCGCGACGGCACCGCCGGCGACGAGACGTACGGCGGCGGGCGGTACCTGCTCGACACGGCGAAGGGCGCCGACCTCGGCGGGCGCGACGGCCTCGTCGTGGTGGACCTCAACCTCGCCTACCACCCGTCGTGCCGCTACGACCCGGCGTGGACCTGCCCGCTCGCCTCGGCGGGCAACCGGGTCGACGTGCCGGTCCGCGCGGGCGAGAGGCTGGACGCGCCCCGGGCTGCGTAGGCTCGCACGCATGCACGCAGTCGTGGCCCGCGCGGCGGGTGGTCCCGAGGTCCTGGAGTACGTCGAGCAGCCCGATCCCTCGCCCGGTGCGGGCGAGCTCCTCGTCCGCGTCGCCGCGGCCGGGGTCAACTTCATCGACACGTACCGCCGGGCGGGCGTGTACCCGATGAGCTACCCGCACGTCGTGGGCGTCGAGGGCGCCGGCACGGTCGAGGCGCTCGGCGACGGCGTCGAGGGCTTCGCCGTCGGCGACGAGGTGGCCTGGAACGAGGCGCCGGGCTCGTACGCCGAGCTCGCCGTCGTCCCCGCCGCGAACGCCGTGCGCGTCCCCGCCGGGCTCGACCTCGTCACCGCCGCCGCGCTGCCGCTGCAGGGCATGACGGCGCACTACCTCGTCGCGTCGACGTTCGAGGTCGGGCCCGGGCACGACGTGCTGCTCACCGCGGGCGCCGGCGGCGTCGGCCTGCTCGCCACCCAGCTCGCGGTGGCGCGCGGCGGGCGCGTGATCACCACGGTGTCCTCCCCCGAGAAGGCGGCCCTGTCGTCGGCGGCCGGCGCGGCGCACACCGTCGACTACGCGGCGATGGACGACCTCGCGACCGAGCTGCCCGCGGTCGTGCGCGACCTCACCGACGGCCGCGGCGTGCACGTCGTGTACGACGGCGTGGGCCGCGCGACGTTCGACGCCTCGCTCGCGTCGCTGCGTCCGCGCGGCACGCTCGTGCTGTTCGGCGGGGCGTCGGGGCAGGTGCCGCCGTTCGACCCGCAGCGGCTGAACTCCGGCGGGTCGCTCTACCTGACCCGGCCGACGCTGGCCCACTACGTCCTCACCCGGGGCGAGCTCGAGTGGCGGGCGTCCGAGGTGCTGGGGTCGGCCGCCGCGGGCGACCTGGACGTCCGGATCGGCGAGCGGCTCCCGCTCGCCGACGCCGCGCAGGCGCACCGCGCCCTGGAGGGGCGTGCCACGACGGGCAAGGTCCTGCTGGTCCCCTGACCGGCCTCGCGCTAGTCTCTCGACATCAAGAGACTTGACGTCGAGAGGAATGGCCATGGCCGACTGGTCCCCCACCGCGTACCTGCGCTACACCGACGAGCGATCGCGCCCCTTCGGCGAGCTGGTCGCGCGCGTCGTGCGCGACCCGGCGAGCATCGTCGACCTGGGCTGCGGTCCCGGCCACCTCACCCCGGTGCTGCGCGAGCGGTGGCCGGACGCCGCGTTCGTGGGCCTCGACGCCTCCCCCGCGATGATCGAGAGGGCCCGCGCCGCGGACCCCGAGAACCGCTACGAGCTCGCCGACGTGCGCGACCACGCCGCCGGCCGCGGCCCCGCGCCCGAGGCCGACCTGGTGATCAGCAACGCCACCATGCAGTGGGTGCCCGGCCACCGCGAGCTGCTCCCCGCGCTCGCCGCGACGGCCCGGCAGACGTTCGCGTTCTCCGTCCCGGGCAACCACGACGCCCCGAGCCACCGCACCCTGCGCGAGGTCGCCGGGCGCGAGCCGTACGCCGCCGCCGTCGGGCCCGTCGAGCGCCGCGCCGTCTCCGACCCGGCCGAGTACCTCGAGCTCCTCGCCGGCCCTGGCTGGTCGGTCGACGCCTGGGAGACCACCTACACCCACGTGCTGGACGGCGACGACCCGGTGCTGCGGTGGATCTCGGCGACCGGCGCCCAGCCGGTGCTGCACGCGCTCGACGCGCACGACGCCGCGCACGGCACGGACCTGCGCGCACGGTTCGACGCCGAGCTCGGCGCGGCACTGCGCGAGGTGTACCCGAGGCGTCCGTTCGGCACCCCATTGGCGTTCCGGCGCGTGTTCGCCGTCGCCACGCGGACGGCCTGACGACGACCGGCGCGGACGGTCGTAGGCTCGCGCCGTGACCGACACCACCCGCCCGATCCGCATCGGGGTCCAGCTCCAGCCGCAGCACGCCGACTACGCCCAGCTGCGCGACGCCGTCCGGCGCGCCGAGGCCGCCGGCGTCGACGTGATCTTCAACTGGGACCACTTCTTCCCGCTCACCGGCGACCCGGACAGCACGCACTACGAGTGCTGGACCATGCTCGGCGCGTGGGCCGAGCAGACGGAACGCGTCGAGATCGGAGCCCTGGTCAGCTGCAACTCCTACCGCAACCCCGACCTGCTCGCGGACATGGCGCGCACGGTCGACCACATCAGCGGCGGCCGGCTGATCCTCGGCATCGGCGCCGGCTGGTTCGCCAAGGACTACGAGCAGTTCGGCTACGAGTTCGGCACCGCCGGCTCGCGCATCGCCGACCTGGGCACGGCGCTCCCCCGCATCAAGGCACGGCTCGCGGCCGGCAACCCCGCCCCGACGCGCGAGATCCCGATCCTGGTCGGCGGCGGCGGCGAGAAGAAGACGCTCCGCCTCGTGGCCGAGCACGCCGACGTCTGGCACTCCTTCGGCGACGTCGACACCCTCACCCGCAAGTCCGCGATCCTCGACGAGCACGGCGAGGCCGTCGGGCGGGACACCGCCACGCTCGTGGAGCGGTCGGTCGGGGTGGGCGCCCCGCCCCAGGAGGTCGGGCAGAAGCTGCTCGACGCCGGGGCCACGCTCTTCACCATCGGCACGAGCGGGCCCGACTACGACCTGTCGCTCGTCGAGCAGTGGGTGCGCTGGCGCGACGAGCGCCGCTGACCTGCCCATCCGCGCCCCGGCCGGGGTGCCGCGGGTCAACGACCGGTGAGCACCTCGGCCAGCGGGTCGTCCGCCGCCGCCGGCTGCACCCGCAGCCGCCGCGCGGCGGGCGCAGACGCCCGCGCCGCGAGCCGGGACAGCGATTCCGGGGTGTCGTGCGTGACGCGCACGAACCACCCGGAGCAGGCATCCAGGTCGCCGCTCGCGATCGCGACGACCATCTCCACCGAGCGCTCGACCGGCGTCCACTCGGTGCGCCCAGCGTGCATCGGCATGCCGGCGGTCATCTCGGTGGCGACCGTCCCGGGCGAGAGCTCGAAAGCCCGCAGCCCGCGCGCGTAACCTGCCTCGTGCAGTCCCGCGCCGAGCCGAAGCAGTGCCGTCTTGCTCGCGTTGTAGGCGCTCGACGCGACCATCTCGTGCAGGCTGGCGCCCGAGGCGAGATCCACGACGCGGCCGCCGCCGCGGGCCAGCATGCCGGGCACCACGTGCCGGGCGAGCAGGAACGGGCCGCGCACGTTCGTCTCGAGAACCGACCACCACTCGTCGGGGTCGGCCTCCCACAGCGGCACCTCGGCGTCGATGCGGCCGGCGTTGTTGACCAGCAGGTCGACGCCGCCGAGCCCCCCGTCCGCGGGCGCCGCCTCGGCGGCCCGCACGGCGACCGCCACCGCCGCGGCGTCGGTGACGTCCGCGGGCAGCTCGAGCGCCGTCCGGCCGAGGTCGCGCACCTCGCGCGCGACCTCGGCCAGGCGGTCGGCGTCCCGCGCGACCAGGGCGACGTCCAGCCCTGCCCGCGCGAGCCCGAGGGCGAGCGCGCGGCCGATGCCGCGGCTCGCCCCCGTGACCAGCGCGGTGCGGGCCGGCGGGACGACGCCCACCGGACCGGCGACGGCGGCCTCGTCAGCCACGCAGCACCGCCCCGACGCGCTCGGTCGCCGCGGCGACGACCCCCTCGCGGACGGCGCGGACGTCGTCGGCGGTCAGCGTGCGGTCCGCGGCGCGCAGCCGCACCGAGTAGGCGAGCGACTTCTTGCCCTCGCCCACCTGCTCGCCGGTGAAGACGTCGAAGAGTCGCGCGTCCTCCAGCAGCGGGCCCGCGCCCGCGACGACGGCGGCGTGCACGGCGTCGGCCGTCACGTCCGCGTCGACGACGAACGCGAAGTCTTCCTTCGCCGCGGGGAACGCCGACACCGGCTCCGCCACGACCGGCACGCCCCCGCCGGCGGCGATCAGCGCGCCCAGGTCGAGCTCGAACGCCACCGCCCGGGCAGGCAGGCCCAGGACCTCGACCACCTTCGGGTGCAGCTCGCCCGCGTGCCCGACGACGGCGCCGTCGGCCAGCGCCAGCGCCGCGCAGCGCCCGGGGTGCCAGGGCATCGTGCCCGGGTCGGCCCGGACCACGACCTCCGCGCCCGCCCGCTCGGCGACGAGGCGCGCGGCGTCGAGGGCGTCCGCCCAGTCGGCCGCCCGGCCCTCGCCCCACCAACCGGCGGGCGCGAACCGCCCGGTGAGCACGCCCGCGACGTGCCGCGGCTGGTCCGGGACGGCGGACACCAGCGCCGCCAGGTCGTCGTCCGACGGGCGCACGCCCACCGGCAGCTGCGGCGGCGCCGGGGTGCCCGGCGTCGGCCGCGTGACCAGCCCGATCTCGAAGACCGCCACGTCGGGCAGGCCGCGCGAGACGTTCCGACGCGCGGTCTCGAGCAGCGTGGAGAGCAGGTCCGCCCGCAGGAACGGCCGGTCGTCGGCCAGCGGGTTGGCCAGGCGCAGCGTGGTGCGGCGCACGTCCTCGTCGGGCAGCCCGAGCGCGTCCAGGTCGGCCTCGCCGACGAACGGGTAGGACAGCACCTCGACGAGGCCCGCCTCCGCGAGCGCGCGCGCCACCGACCGGCGAGCCCGCTGCTCGGGCGTGAGGCCGCGACCGCCCGGGGCGGCCGGGAGCACGGACGGGATCTGGTCGTAGCCCGCGATCCGCACGACCTCCTCGACCAGCGCGGCCGGCTCGGTGAGGTCGGGGCGCCACGACGGCGGCGTCACGCGGACCGCGTCCACGCTGGCCCCGGCGACGGCGTCCGTCACGGTGCAGCCGATCTGCTCGAGGATGCCGACCACGGTGGTGCGGTCGTACTCGACGCCCGACAGGCGCGTCGGCAGGGTGACGTCCAGGCGCACCGGCTTGGCGGCGGTCGTGGTGTCGAGGTCGCTCACCGCGGCGTCCGCGGTGCCGCCGCCGAGCTCCACGAGCAGGTCGACCACGCGCTGCGCCGCGACGGCCGGCAGGCGCGGGTCCACGCCGCGCTCGAACCGCTTGGCGGCCTCGGACGGCAGGCGGTGCCTCCGCGCCGTGCGAGCCACGGTGATCGGGTCGAAGTGGGCCGCCTCGACGAGGATGTCCGTCGTCGTGGGGCTCACCTCCGACGACGCACCGCCCATGACGCCGGCCAGGCCGAGCACGCGACCCCCGCGTTCGCCCGCGGGCGAGTCGGTGATGAGCAGGTCCTCGGCGTCGAGCGCGCGGTCGGCGTCGTCGAGGGTCGTCAGCCGCTCCCCCGGTGCCGCACGACGGACCACGATCGGCGCCGCGACCTGGGCGAGGTCGTAGGCGTGCAGCGGCTGCCCCAGGTCGAGCATCACGTAGTTGGTGACGTCGACGGCCAGGGAGATCGCGCGCATGCCCGAGCCCTCCAGGCGGCGCTTCATCCAGTCCGGGGTCGGCGCGGCGGGGTCGATGCCGCGCACGACGCGCGTGACGAACCGGTCGCAGCCGACCTGGCCGTGGATCGGCGCCGCGTCGTCGACCTCGACGACGAACCCGTCGGCCGTGGCGGTCGGCGGCGCGGTCACGAGGTTCTCCGCGAGCCCGCGGTCGGTGAAGCGGGCGCCCGTGGAGTGGGCGTACTCGCGCGCCACGCCGCGGTAGCTGAAGGCGTACCCGCGGTCGGGCGTCACGTTGATCTCGAGCACCTCGTCGCCCAGGCCGAGCAGGGCGATCGCGTCCTGTCCCGGCGTGAGGTCGGCGGCGTCGAATCCCGCACGGGTCAGCACGAGGATGCCGTCGTGGTCCTCGCCGATGCCGAGCTCGCGCACCGAGCAGATCATGCCGTCGGAGACGTGGCCGTAGGTCTTGCGCGCCGCGATGGCGAAGCCGCCGGGCAGCACGGTGCCCGGCAGCGACACGACGACGTAGTCCCCCACGCCGAAGTTGTGCGCGCCGCAGATGACGCCGCGTGCGCCGCCCGCGGGGACGTCGGCGTCGTCGACGCCCTTGATCTGCGTCGCGTTGTGCTCCGGGCCGACGTCGACCAGGCACCAGTTGACGGTCTTGCCGTTCTTCTGCGGCTCGGGGGTCTGCGCGAGCACGCGCCCGACGACGAGCGGGCCGGTGACGGCGGCGGGGTGGATCTCCTCCTCCTCCAGGCCGACCTTCACCAGCGCCGCCGCGAGCTGCTCCGCGGTGAGGTCCGCCGGCAGCTCGACGTGCTCGCCGAGCCAGTCAGTGACGATGCGGGGCATCAGATCTCCGTCCCGAACTGGGTGGAGAAGCGCACGTCGCCCTCCACGATGTCGTGCATGTCCGCGATCGAGTGGCGCAGCATCGCCGTCCGCTCGATGCCCATCCCGAACGCGAAGCCCTGGTACTCCTCGGGGTCGATCCCGGCCGCGCGCAGCACGTTCGGGTTGACCATGCCGCAGCCGCCCCACTCGATCCAGCCGGCGCCGCCCTTCTTCTGCGGGAACCACAGGTCCATCTCGGCGCTGGGCTCCGTGAACGGGAAGAAGCTCGGGCGCAGCCGCGTGCGCGCCTCCGGGCCGAACATGGCGCGCGCGAACGCGTCGAGGGTGCCCACGAGGTTGGCCATCGTCAGGCCCTTGTCGACCGCCAGGCCCTCGACCTGGTGGAAGACGGGCGTGTGCGTGGCGTCCAGCGCGTCGGTGCGGAACACCTTGCCCGGGCACGCGATGTACAGCGGCACGCCCCGCTCCAGCATCGAGCGCGACTGCACCGGCGACGTGTGCGTGCGCAGCACGAGGTTGGACGGCTTGTCCCCCTCGCCGGACACGTAGAACGTGTCCTGCATCTGCCGCGCGGGGTGGTCCGGGTCGAAGTTCAGCGCGTCGAAGTTGAACCACTCCGCCTCGACCTCGGGGCCGTCGGCGATCTCCCAGCCGAGGCCCACGAAGAAGTCGGCGATGCGCTCCTGCACCAGCTCGATCGGGTGCCGCGCCCCGACGGGACGGCGGTCGGTCGGCAGCGTGACGTCGACCGTCTCCTCGACGAGGACGCGCTCGTCGCGCTCGGCCTCGAGCTCGGCCTGGCGCGCGGCGATCGCCTGGTTCACGCGCCCGCGGCGTGGGCCGACGTTCTTGCCGGCGGCGGCCTTGTCCGGCCCCGGCAGGGCCCCGATGGCACGGTTGGCGAGCGCGAGCGGGCTCTTGTCCCCGGTCTGCGCGGTGCGGACGGCCTTCAGCTCGTCGAGGTCGCGCGCGGCGGCGACGGCGGCCAGCGCGTCCGCGACGGCGGCGTCGAGCGCCTCGACGTCCAGCGGGTCGGGGCTCTGTCGATCGTTGCCGGGTTCTGGGGTGGGTGCGGGCGTGGACATGCGTGCCTTCCTGAGAGGGGCCCTGCGAGGGGTGTGGCGGCGGGGGTCAGTTTATGTGCCCGCCCGGGCCGGTCAGGTCGGCGTCCGCGGTACCGCGCTCAGCGCGCGGGCGTCACCGGGACCAGGCCCGTGGCGGGCCCGGTAAATCGGCGGTCGCGGCGTGTCACGCCTCCCATGATGGCACGGACCGCCCGACGTCGTCCCGGTCGCCCAGCCGGACGACCGCGACGTCCTCGTGCAGCGGCCCGCCCGACCGCCCCTCCCCGAGCCGGGACGCGACGACGTGCACGGTGTCGACCTCCCACGACGGGCCGCGGTACACGGCCAGCGCCCGCGCCCAGGGCACCAGGGGCGAGGCCTCGGGCTCACGGCCACGCGGCCCGCGCGTGCCGCCGCGGGCGCCGTCCACGCGCCGCCGACCCTCCGCGGCACGGGCCGTCGCCCGCGCGACCGTGAGGTGCGGCCGTCCCGACGTCCGGTCCGACGCGGGCAGCCCCGCGACGCCGACCGCGGCGTCCTGCGCGAGCTCACCGGCGCGCCGCAGGTCGTCGACCGACCCGGCCACACCGACCCAGAGCGTCCGCCCGCCGAAGGTCCCGCCGCCGCTCAGGGCCAGCGCGAACGGCGGCACGTCGGCCAGGGCGATCCGCAACGCCTCGGCGTAGTCGGGCACGGCACCGTCCGGAACCTCGCCGTGGAAGGCGAGGGTGACGTGGCGCTGCTCCGGCGCCACCCAGCGCAGGCCGCGGCCCGGGTCGGCGAGAGCGGCGCCGCCCACCCCGGCGAGGGCGAGCTCCAGGTGGTCGCCGGCATCGGCGGAGGGGTACACGGCCGTGAACAGGCGCACCCGCGCATCGTGCCACGCCCCGGTGCCGCCCGCCCCGGGCGGCGCGAGACCGGCGCGACGACGACCCGGCGGCGTGCGGCGTCAGCGCTGCGCGCGCCCGCTCGCGTAGAGGCAGACCGTGGCGGCGGTGGCCAGGTTGAGCGACTCCGCGCGGCCGCGGATCGGCACGCGCACGACGGCGTCGGCCAGCGCGCGGTCGGCCTCGGGCAGGCCCCACGCCTCGTTGCCGAAGACCCACGCGGTCGAGCCCGCCAGGTCCGGCTGGCCGGCGTCCGGGTCGCCCGCCACGTCGAGCAGGTCGTCGAGGTCGTGCTCGCCCGTGCCGTCGGCGGCGAGGACGACGCAGCCCGCGGCGCGGACGACGGCGACGGCGTCGGCCAGGGGCAGGCCCGTGACCACGGGCAGGTGGAAGAGGGAGCCGGCGGTGGAGCGCACCACCTTGGGGTTGTGGACGTCCACGCTCTCGCCGGCGAGGACGACGAGGTCCGCGCCCGCCGCGTCGGCCGCGCGGATCACCGTGCCGGCGTTGCCGGGGTCGCGGACGTTCGCGAGCACCGCGACGAGCAGCGGCCGCGAGGTGACGCCGGCCAGGGCGTCGTCGAGGCCGAGGGCGGTGGTGCGCACCACCGCGAGCACGCCCTGCGCGTCCGGGCTCATCGCCTCGAGCACCTCGGCCGTGCCGACGTGCAGGTGCAGCCCGGCGCCGAGCGTCGCGTCGACGATCTCGGCGTAGCGCTCCGCGGCGGCGGGCGTGAGGTAGACGTCCCGGACGTCGGCGGCCGCGTGGCGCACCGCCTCACGCACGCCCTGGGGACCCTCGACGAGGAACTGTCCGTGCCGGGAACGCGCAGGACGCCCGGACAGCGCCCTGACCTGCTTGACCCGGTCCGCCCGCGGGTTCGCGAGCGTCACGTCGGGGATGCCTGAGATCATGCGCGGCATCGACAGGTCGGGGGTGTCCGGGCGTCCGGGGTGCTGAGCGGGGTGGCTCAGGCGGCCTTCGGCGCGTTGACGTCGGCCGGCAGCGCGTCCTTGGCGACCTGGACGAGCGCGTTGAACGCCGCCACGTCGTTGACCGCGAGCTCGGCGAGCATGCGGCGGTCGACCTCCACGCCAGCAGCCTTGAGGCCCTGGATGAGGCGGTTGTAGGTCAGACCCTGCGCGCGGGACGCAGCGTTGATGCGCTGGATCCACAGCTTGCGGAAGTCGCCCTTCTTCGCCTTGCGGTCGCGGTACGAGTAGACGAGGGAGTGGGTGACCTGCTCCTTCGCCTTCCGGTACAGGCGCGAACGCTGGCCGCGGTAGCCGCTGGCGCGCTCGAGGGTCGTACGGCGCTTCTTGTGGGCGTTGACCGCCCGCTTCACGCGTGCCACGTGATGCTCCTTGCAGTGTCGGGGCCGGAAGTGGACCCGGCGGTCGTGCGTCCCGGTGGTGTCACCGGAAGCAGCGGACCGCCGAGGGCGTCACTTGCCGAGCAGCTTCTTGATGGTCTTGACGTCGGCGGCCGAGACCACCTGGTCCTGGGCCAGACGACGCGTGCGGCGGCTGGACTTGTGCTCGAGGTAGTGGCGAGCGTTCGTCTGCTCCCGCATGATCTTGCCGCTGCCGGTGACCCGGAAGCGCTTCTTGGCGCCGGAGTGCGTCTTGTTCTTCGGCATGACTGCCGTCTCTCCTCGTGTCGGTCACCCGCCGGGTGGCGGGGACGTGGTGCGGACCGGGGCCGGCGAGCGGCCCGGTGCCAGATGGACGTTGCGGTGCGGCCTCAGCGACCTGCGCGGGGGCTCGGCTTCGGACGCGGCGCCGGCGGCCGCGGGGTGGCGGGCTTCGGCGTCGCGGGCTTCGGCGTCGCCGCGGCGGGCGTGGCCGGGGTCGCAGGCTTCGGGGCCGCAGCCGGCTTGGCCGGCGCGGAGGCCGGCTTCGCGGCCGCAGGCTTCGACGCCGCGGGCTTCGACGGGGCGGCCGGCGCTGCGGCGGGCTTCGTCTCAGCGGGCTTCGTCTCGGCGGGCTTCGTCTCGGCGCGCGGGGCGGGCGCCGGCTGCGCGGCCTCGGGGGCCTGCGCCTCCTGCGCCTCCTGCGCCTCGACCTCGGGCTCCGTCGGCTCGGGCTCCGGCGTCGGCTGCGCCGGCGCGGCCTGGGCGCGGGCCTCGGCCTTGACCTCGGACTTGGTCTTGCGCTGCGCGTTGATCTCGCTGGACCGCTTGCGCTGCTCGACCTTGGCGTCGGCCTTCTTCTTCACCGGGCCGAGCACCATGGTCATGTTGCGGCCGTCCTGCTTCGGCATCGACTCGACGAAGCCGAGGTCCGAGACGTCCTCCGCGAGCCGCTGCAGCAGACGCACGCCCATCTCGGGGCGCGACTGCTCACGACCGCGGAACATGATCATGACCTTGACCTTGTCCCCGGCCTCGAGGAAGCGGACGACATGGCCCTTCTTGGTGCCGTAGTCGTGCGGGTCGATCTTCAGGCGGAACCGGATCTCCTTGAGGACCGTGTTCGCCTGGTTGCGCCGCGCCTCGCGCGCCTTCATGTCCGACTCGTACTTGAACTTGCCGTAGTCCATGAGCTTGGCGACGGGCGGACGGGCGTCCGGGGCCACCTCGACGAGGTCGAGGTCGGCGTCCTGGGCAAGCTTCAGGGCGACTCCCGTGGCGACCACGCCGACCTGCTCCCCGCCCGGGCCGATGAGTCGGACCTCGGGGACGCGGATCCGATCGTTGATGCGAGGCTCGCTGATGGTGATGCTCCTAAACTCCGTCGGTAGACCGCCAGGGACGGGAAAGGCCCCCGACCTGAGCACAGGTGGAGGCCATCTACCGACGCCGGGGCGCGAGCGCTCCGGCGACCGAGGCGGACGCCCACGAGAGGCGTCCGACCGGGACCCGGCCCCTGTCGGCGCCCGGGGGCGCTCGGTCGGTGCTCGGGTGGGATGAGATCCACTTGATGCACCTGGACCCTGCAGCCGCTCCGTGGAGCGGCGTGCCGACGGACCCAGGTCGGTCAGCTGTCAAGGCTAGCACGGGATCGCGGCCCGGCCGGCCGGTGTGGCGAGCGTCTCGACGGTCCACGTCGCGACCTTTACTGGAATCGTTCCAGAAAGTGTGGCAGGGTCGCGGCCATGACCACGGCGAGCACGGACGAGACGTTGCTGAGGGAGCGGGGCCTGCGCGTCACCGGTTCCCGGCTCGCCGTCCTGCGCGCGCTCTCCGAGCACCAGCACGCCACCGCGGACGACGTCGTGCGCGCGGTACGGGCCGACCTCGGCTCGGTGTCCGTGCAGGCCGTCTACGACTGCCTGCACGCGCTCACCTCGGCCGGCCTCCTGCGCCGCATGGAGCCGGCTGGGCACGCTGCGCGATACGAGCGCCGCACCGGCGACAACCACCACCACGTGGTGTGCCGCTCGTGCGGCGCCGTCGCCGACGTCGACTGCACCGTGGGGCACGCCCCCTGCCTGACTCCCAGCGCGTCCCACGGGTTCGCCGTCGACCTCGCCGAGGTCACGTTCTGGGGCCTGTGCCCCGACTGTGCCGGTGCCCCGGCCGCCGACCCCGTCCCGTCGGCCGGCCCCGGCACGACCTCCTGAAGCCGGACAGAACCGGAACCCCCCTGAGAAAGGACGTCATCACATGACGACGCCGTTCACGACGACGCAGACCGGCACCCCGGTCGCGAGCGACGCACAGTCCCTCACGCTGGGTGCGGACGGGCCCACCGTCCTGCACGACCGCTACCTGGTCGAGAAGCTGGCCTCCTTCAACCGCGAGCGCGTGCCGGAGCGCAACCCGCACGCCAAGGGCGGCGGCGCGTTCGGCGAGCTCGTCGTCACGGAGGACGTCTCGCAGTACACCCGCGCGGCCGTGTTCCAGAAGGGCGCGAAGAGCGAGACGCTGCTGCGCTTCTCGTCCGTCGCCGGCGAGCAGGGCTCCCCCGACACCTGGCGCGACGTGCGCGGCTTCTCGCTGCGCTTCTACACGACCGAGGGCAACCTCGACATCGTCGGCAACAACACCCCGGTCTTCTTCCTGCGCGACGCGATGAAGTTCCCGGACTTCATCCACTCCCAGAAGCGCCTCGGCGCCTCCGGCCTGCGCAACGCCGACATGCAGTGGGACTTCTGGACCCTCTCCCCCGAGTCGGCCCACCAGGTCACCTACGTGATGGGCGACCGCGGACTGTCGAAGTCGTGGCGCCACCTCAACGGCTACGGCTCGCACACCTACCAGTGGGTCAACGCCGAGGGCGAGCGCTTCTGGGTGCAGTACCACTTCATCTCCCGGCAGGGCGTCGAGCACATGTCGTCCGAGGACGCCGAGCGGATCGCCGGCGAGGACGCGGACTACTACCGCCGCGACCTGTACGAGGCCATCGAGCGTGGCGAGCACCCCTCGTGGGACGTCAAGGTCCAGGTCATGCCCTACGAGGACGCCAAGACCTACCGCTTCAACCCGTTCGACATGACGAAGGTCTGGCCGCACGCGGACTACCCGCTGATCAAGGTCGGCACGTTCACGCTGAACCGGAACCCGCAGAACTTCTTCGCGGAGATCGAGCAGGCCGCGTTCTCGCCGGGCAACCAGGTGCCGGGCACCGGCATCTCGCCCGACAAGATGCTCATGGCGCGCGTCTTCTCCTACCCGGACGCGCAGCGGTACCGCATCGGCACGAACTACAACCAGCTGCCGGTGAACCAGCCGCACGCCGCCCCGGTCGCGAACTACATGCACCAGGGCAACATGCAGTACCAGTTCAACGGCCCCGAGCACCGCGTCTACACGCCGAACTCGTTCGGCGCCCAGGGCGGTCCCGTGGCCGACCCGGTGCGCGGCGTCGAGTCCTCGTGGGAGTCGGACGGCGAGCTCGTGCGCGCCGCGCAGACCCTGCACGCCGAGGACGACGACTTCGGCCAGGCGGGCACCCTGTACCGCGAGGTCTTCGACGACGGCGCCAAGGCGCGCTTCCTCGAGACGCTCACCGGCCAGGGCCTGGCGATCACGATCGACGAGATCCGCGAGCGGTTCTTCCAGTACTGGACGAACGTGGACGCCGAGCTCGGCGCCAAGCTGCGCGCCGAGGTGTCGGCCGGCCACGTGCCGTCGCCGGCCGCCGCCGGCTCGGGCCCGGACGTCGAGCCCGTCGGCATCTGACGAGTCGGCTCCCCGCACACCGAGGCCGGGTCCCCCTGGGGCCCGGCCTCGGCCGTCCCCGGCGGGCCGTCCCGGCTCCGCCCCGATGCGAAGATGGACCCATGAGCACCTCGCCCGACGCGATCTCCCCCGACCCCGTGACCGCCACCCCGTCCGCCGCCGACGACGCCACCCGTGACATCGCCGACGTCGCCGCCGTCGAGGTCATCACCGCCGCGGCCGTGCACCTCATGAGCGCCGCCGCGGTGAAGTGCGGGCTGGCGGAGGACGCCGACGCCCAGGGGCACCTGGACCTCGACGAGGCGCGCAAGCTGATCACCGCCCTCGCCGCGCTGGTCACGGCGAGCGCCCCCGACATCGGCAACCAGCACGCCCGCTCGCTCCGCGACGGCCTGCGCTCCCTGCAGCTCGCGTTCCGCGAGGCCTCCGTCGTCCCCGACGCGCCCGGCGAGGGCCCCGGCGAGAAGTTCACGGGCTCCGTCGTCTGAGATGTCCGCCCCGTCCGCCTGGCCGCCGCCCCCGGACCAGCCGCCGCCGACCGGCGGCGGCGCTCCCGCGCGACGGCGCCGAGGGCGCACCGCGGTCACGGTCCTGGCGGTCCTGCTGGCGGGATCGCTCGGGATCGGTGCGTACCTCTGGGTGACGACGACCCGCTGGCAGTCGCACAGCGCCACGTGGGAGGGCGAGGCGCGCGGGTACGCCGACCGCGTCGCCGCGCTCGACGCCGAGCTCGCGGCGACCGACGCCGAGCTGGTCGCGGCCCGCGAGCAGCTCGCCACCGCCACGGCCCGGATCACCGACCTCGCCAACGAGAAGGCCCAGCTCGGGGACGAGAACGTCGCCTCCCAGCAGTACCTCGACTACCAGCGGCGCGTCAGCGAGGCGGCGGGCGTCGTGACGACGGCGCTCGGCGACTGCGTCGACGCGCAGTCGCAGCTCATCACCTACCTCGAGGACCGCGGCTCCTACGACGCGAAGGACCTCGACCGCTTCGCCTCCGACGTCGAGACCCTGTGCCGCCAGGCCTCGAAGGCGAACGACCAGCTGGAGCAGGAGCTCGAGCAGTGAGCCGAGCGGCGGCCGCACAGGGGGCCGCGCAGGGAGCGGCCCGGAGCCTGCGCCCCGTGCCGGCCCTGCTCCTCGCGGCGGCGCTCGCCGGCTGCGGGGTGCTCCCGGCCCTCCCTCCCCCGGTGCCGGACGACGTCGTCCCGACGCAGGTCGCACGGACCGCCCCGGCCCCGCTCTCCGCCGACGGCGCGGAAGGGCTGTCCCCCGACGGCTTCGACGCCGTGCAGCGCATGGCCGTGCGGATCCGCAACGTGGGCTGCGACGGGCTGTCGACCGGGTCGGGCTTCGCCGTCGACGAGCACACCCTCATCACCAACAGGCACGTCGTGGCCGACTCCGAGACGCTGGAGGTCAGCACCTACGACGGGCGCGACCTCGAGGTCTCGGCCGCGGGCAGCGCGTCGCTGGCCGACCTGGCCCTGGTGCGCACCACCGACCCGCTGCCCAGCTACCCGACCCTGGCGGACGCCGATCCCCGGCCCGGTGACGACGTCACCGTGGTGGGCTACCCGGAGGGCGGCGAGCTGACCATCACCGCGGGCTCCGTCATCGGGCCCACCACCGACCCGCTGCACGAGAACCTCGGCGAGGTGCTGCTCACCGACGCCCCCGTGGAGCCCGGCTCGTCAGGGTCGGCCGCGCTCGACGCGCAGGGCCGCGTGATCGGGGTCGTGTACGCGAAGACCTCCGACGGCCGCTCCCTGCTGGTGCCGTTGTCGACGCTGGAGCGGGTGCTTGACGACGCCGAGGGGTTCCGGGCGCTGCCGCCGTGCGCGCAGCCGTCGGGAAGCCCTTCCGTGACGCCCTCTCGCTAGGCCGCTGGGGCCGGCCGTCGTCCGGCCCCCGTCGGCTCAGCGCGCCGCGCCGACCCGCAGCTCGAGGGAGTCGACCCTGGCCGAGATCACCGTCGAGGCGCCCAGCCGCGCGTTGACCTGCGCCAGCACGCGGTCCAGCCCGGCCCGGTCCAGGCCCGGGTCGAGCGCCAGGACGACGGCGACCTCCGCGCGGCGGCCGCGCTCGGCGTGCGCGCGCACCACGTGCTGCACGGGTGCGGCGGCGTCCGCGACAGCACGGGCCACCTCGGGGTCGACCTCGAGGGCGCCGTCCGCGCCGCCCGGGACGAGCGCCGGTCGCCACTCCTGCCCCTGGGCGAGCGCCCACACGGCCGGGCGGGGCACCAGTGCGGTGGCCGGGCCGGCCGGGTCCACGACCAGCAGCGACCAGTCCTCGCTCACGGCGGACAGCGCCGCGCGGGCGGCCTCGACCGGGACGGGGCGGGCGTCGGCGCGCCAGGCCTTCATCGCCTCGACCGAGGTGAAGACCGGCAGCCCGCGGCGCCCGTCGGGCACCTCGATCGCCACCACGCCGGCCGCCGCCTCCTTGTCGACGTGCAGCTCCTGGGTGCCCTCTGAGGTCTCGTGCTCGACCACGTCGGCGACGGCGAGCTCCGCGAGCACCGGCACCAGCACGCGGGTGACGGCGAGGCGCCGCACGACGTCGTCCAGCGACCCGGTGCCGGCGGCGTGCGCCTCCAGCAGCGCGGCGAGCTCGGGGTCGGCCGAGCCGTCGTCGCCGGCGAACTGCGACGTCGGCTGGATCGACTTCAGGTGGCCCGGCAGGGCCCGGCCGTCCTCGGCCGTCACGGCCGGCCCGCCACGTCGAGCGCCTCCGGCAGCGTGAACGCGCCCGCGTACAGGGCCTTGCCCACCACGGCACCCTCGACGCCGTCCGGCACGAGCGCACGCAGCGCCTCGAGGTCGGCGAGGGAGGAGATGCCGCCCGACGCGACCACCTTCGCGGGGGTCCGCGAGGCGACCTCGCGCAGCAGGTCGACGTTCGGGCCCCGCAGCGTGCCGTCCTTGGTGACGTCCGTGACGACGTACCGCGCACAGCCGGCGGCGTCCAGGCGGGCGAGCACCTCCCACAGGTCGCCGCCCTCCTTCGTCCAGCCGCGGGCGGCGAGCGTCGTGCCGCGCACGTCGAGCCCGACGGCGACCGCGTCGCCGTGCTCGGCGATGACACGCGCGGTCCACTCCGGGTCCTCGAGCGCGGCCGTGCCGATGTTGACGCGCCGGGCGCCCGTGGCGAGGGCACGCTCGAGCGACGCGTCGTCGCGGATGCCGCCCGACAGCTCCACCTGGACGTCGAGCTCGGCCACGACCTGCGCGAGCAGGTCGGCGTTCGAGCCGCGGCCGAACGCCGCGTCGAGGTCCACGAGGTGGATCCACTCGGCGCCGCCCGCCTGCCAGTCGCGGGCGGCGGCCAGCGGGTCGCCGTAGGACGTCTCGGAGCCGGCCTCCCCCTGCACGAGGCGGACGGCCTGGCCGTCGGCGACGTCGACGGCGGGCAGCAGCACGAGGCGGTCGGTCATGAGGATGTCTCTCCAGGTTCTACGACTGCGGGATCGGGGACGGCAGGGCGGGTGCGGCGGTGAGCGGGACGACAGCGCTCAGAGCGAGCGGACCCAGTTCTCGAGCAGGGTCGCGCCGGCGTCGCCGGACTTCTCGGGGTGGAACTGCGTGGCGGCCAGCGGGCCGCTCTCGACCGCGGCGACGAACCGGGTCTCGGAGCCCGGCGCCCCGTGGCGGGCCCAGGTGACGAGCGGCGGCGTGTAGCGGGGGTCCGCGTCGCCGTCGTGGCCCTGCGTGAACTGCTGGGCCGCGTACGAGTGCACGAAGTAGAACCGCTCGTGCTCGACGCCCGCGAAGAGGCGGGAACCCTCCGGCACCTCCACGGGCGACCAGCCCATGTGCGGCACGACCGGGGCGTCGAGGCGCTCGACGACGCCGGGCCACTCCCCCAGGCCCTCGGCTCGCTCGCCGTGCTCCACGCCGGCGTCGAACATGACCTGCATGCCGACGCAGATGCCGAGCACGGGCCGGCCGCCGGCGAGGCGCCGGTCGATCACCTGGTCGCCCCGGACGGCGCGCAGCCCGGCCATGCAGGCGGCGAACGCGCCCACGCCCGGCACGACGAGGCCGTCGGACTCGGCGGCGCGCGCGAGGTCGGCCGTGAGCTCGACGTCGGCCCCCACCCGCTCGAGGGCGCGCACGGCCGAGCGCACGTTGCCGAAGCCGTAGTCGAGCACGACGACGTGCGGGCGCCCGCCCGCGCGGGCGGGCGCCGGCGCGGGGTTCAGGTCGGCCGCGGCGCCGCCGTGGGGCAGGAGCGGCGTGATCCCCGCGGCCTCCTGGGCAGCGGCGATCCGGTCCCGGTCGGGCGTGCTGGGCGTGTCGGTGGGCGTGTCCGGCATGCGTCTCCCCTACTGCTTCTTGCGGGCCTTGCGCGCAGCGCCCGTGAGCATCCGCATCGCCTTGAAGCGGCCGATGCTCGACGACGGCACGACGCCCGGCAGGTCGGCCACCGTGATGTGGCCCGTGACGAGGTCCTCGAGCGCCTCCGGGGCGCCCCCGAGCACCAGCCCCGGAGGGAGCTCGCCCTGCGGCGCGCCGTCGACATAACGCACGCACGTGAGCTGCTCGCCCTGACGGCTCACGAGGACGAGGGGCACCCCCGCCACGAGCTTCGAGATCGCGGCGGCGGCCCGGGCGGGCGCGTCGTCGCTCGTGTCGCGCAGGATCGCGAGCGCCCCGACGAGGGTCGGCGCGGCGTCGACGTCGAGCTCGGCGAGCGAGCATGCGGCCGCGAGGGGCTCGGCGCCGGCGATCTGCGTGATGAGGACCGCCAGGTCGGGGTCGGCCGAGGCGCCGTCGAGGCCCGACAGGTCGTCGGGGATCTCGAAGCCCTCCGGCAGGTCGTCCGGCAGGTCCGGCTGCTCGTCGCGCTGCCGGTCGGGATCGGTGGTCATGCGGCTACAGCGCACCCTTCGTGGACGGGACGCCCTCGACCCGCGGGTCGGGGGCGACGGCGGCGCGCAGCGCACGGGCGAGCGCCTTGAACTGGGCCTCGACGATGTGGTGCGGGTCGCGGCCCGCGAGGACCCGCACGTGCAGGCAGATGCCGGCGTGGTGGGCGATCGACTCGAGCACGTGCCGCGTGAGCGACCCGGTGAAGTGCCCGCCGATGAGGTGGTACTCCTGCCCCTCCGGCTCGCCGGAGTGCACCAGATACGGCCGGCCGGAGACGTCGACGACCGCGAGCGCCAGCGCCTCGTCGAGCGGCACCGTGGCGTCGCCGAAGCGGGAGATGCCGCGCTTGTCGCCCAGCGCCTCCCGCAGCGCCTCGCCGAGCACGATCGCGACGTCCTCGACGGTGTGGTGCGCGTCGATGTGGGTGTCCCCGGTCGCCCGCACGGTGAGGTCGATCAGCGAGTGCTTGCCGAGCGCGGTGAGCATGTGGTCGTAGAACGGCACGGTGGTCGAGATCTCCGTGCGCCCCGTGCCGTCGAGGTCCAGCTCGACGACGACGCTCGACTCGCTCGTCGTGCGCTCCACGCGGGCCGTGCGGTGCTGCATCAGTCCTCCTCCTCGGGCGCCGTGGCGCCGGTGACCTCGCTGAACGCGGCCCGGAACGCGGCGTTCTCGGCGGGCGTGCCGACCGAGACCCGCAGCCACCCGTCGGGGCCGGTCTCGCGGATGAGCACACCGCGGTCGAGCAGCCCCTGCCAGACGGCGTGCCGGTCCTCGAACGTGCCGAACAGCACGAAGTTCGCGTCGGAGTCCGCGACCCGCAGCGGCCGCCCGTCGACCTGCTGCGCGCGCAGCCAGGCCACGAGCGCGTCGCGCTCGTCGCGCAGGTCGCGCACCTGGGCGCGCAGCTCGTCGTGGTGGGCCAGCGCACCGCGCGCGGCAGCCTGCGTGACGGCCGACAGGTGGTACGGGAGCCGGACGACCCGCAGGGCGTCGACGAGGGCCTCGGACCCGGCGAGGTAGCCCAGGCGCAGCCCGGCCGCGGCGAAGGCCTTCGACATCGTGCGCGAGACGGCCAGGTGCGGGTGCGCACCGAGCAGCTCGAGGGCCGACGGCGTGCCGGGACGACGGAACTCGGCGTACGCCTCGTCGACCACGACGACCGCGCCGGCGCGGCGGCCGTCGCGCTCGGGGGCGTCGGGCACCTCGACCTTCGCCGCGGCCTCCAGGACGGCCTCGACCGTCGCGAGCGGCAGCGCCGTGCCGGTCGGGTTGTTGGGGCTGGCGAGGAGGATCACCGCGGGGCGGACCTCCGCGATGGTCGCGACCGCGTGGTCGACGTCGAGCGTGAAGTCGGCCTCGCGGCGACCGGTGATCCAGCGCGTGTGGGTGTCCCGCGCGTACTCGGGGTACATCGAGTACGTCGGCGCGAACGACATCGCGGCGCGGCCGGGACCGCCGAACGCCTGCAGCAGGTGCAGCATGACCTCGTTGGAGCCGTTGGCCGCCCAGACCTGCTCGGGCGTGACGCGCACCCCCGACTCGACCGCCAGGTAGTCGGCCAGGTCGCCGCGCAGGCCCGCGAAGTCGCGGTCCGGGTAGCGGTTGAGCCCGCGCGCCGCGTCGGCGACATGGCGGGCGATCGTCGCGACGACGGCCTCGGACGGGGCGTACGGGTTCTCGTTGACGTTCAGCCGCACGGGCACGTCGAGCTGCGGGGCGCCGTAGGGCACCTCGGCGGCGAGCTCGGGACGCAGCGGCAGCCGCGCGCCGTCGACGCCGGCCGCGGGCGCGGCGGCGGACAGGGGGGTGGTCACCGCGCCAGTCTACGGAACCGCGGGAGCGCCCGGTGGCGACGTCCGCCCCTCGACCTCGCGCCCCCACGGCGGCGGACCGACCACGGGACCCTTGTGCCGACCCGGCCCGCAGCACGCTTTTGTGAAGGATTGCACATGACACAAAGGGCCCCGTTCCGCGCCTTGTGACAGTCTTCACAAGCCTTCGGGGCTGCGTCGCGCACGCGACGTGCCTACCGTCGAGGTATCAGCAGTTCGTCCGTGTGGGCCGCGACGAGCGGCCCGTGAGAGGGAGAAGCAGATGAGCATCATGCAGGCCGCGGTCGTCCACTCGTTCACCGAGCCCCTGTCGGTCGAGGACCGCGAGGTCCCGGCCCCCGGCCCGCACGAGGCCCTGGTCAAGGTCGACTACACCGGCGTGTGCCACACCGACCTGCACGCCGCGCACGGTGACTGGCCGGTCAAGCCGACCCCGCCGTTCGTCCCCGGGCACGAGGGCGTCGGGCACGTCGTCGCCGTCGGCGACCAGGTGACCCGCGTCAAGGTCGGAGACACCGTCGGCAACGCCTGGCTGTGGAGCGCCTGCGGCGAGTGCGAGTACTGCGAGACCGGGTGGGAGACGCTCTGCCCGAACCAGAAGAACGGCGGCTACTCGGTCGACGGCTCCTTCGGCCAGTACATGCTCGTCGACGCCCGGTACGCGCCGATCGTCCCCGAGGGCGTCGACCTGTCCGCCGTCGGCCCGATCCTGTGCGCCGGCGTCACCGTCTACAAGGGCCTCAAGGTCACCGACACCAAGCCCGGCGAGTGGGTGCTGATCTCCGGCATCGGCGGCCTCGGTCACATCGCCGTGCAGTACGCGGTCGCCATGGGCCGCCGCGTCGCCGCGGTCGACGTCGACGACGCGAAGCTCGAGCTGGCGCGCAGGCACGGCGCCGAGGTGACCGTGAACGCCGCCACCTCCGCCGACGCCGCGGCCGAGCTGCAGGAGAAGACGGGCGGCGGCGTGCACGGCGCCCTCGTGACGGCGGTCAACGCCCACGCCTTCCCGCAGGCCGTCGGCGCGCTGCGCCGCGGCGGCACCGTCTCCCTCGTCGGGCTGCCCCCGGAGAAGTTCCCGCTGGACATCTTCACCACGGTCCTGTTCGGGCTCACCGTCCGGGGCTCGATCGTCGGCACGCGCAAGGACATGGCGGAGGCCCTCGACTTCTTCGCCCGCGGCAAGATCGACCCGACCTACACCGTGCGCCCGCTCGGCGACATCAACGCGATCTTCGACGAGATGATCGCCGGCAAGATCGACGGCCGCGTCGTCATGGACATGCGCAGCTGACGTCCGGCGCAGACAGGCCGGGGGCCCGGCGGCGCGTGCCGCCGGGCCCCGTCGCGCTGGGTCATGCGAGCACGACGTCGTCCCCCGAGACCTCGACCTGGATCGCCGGGAGCGGCTCGGGCGCCGGGCCGCCCAGCACCGCGGCGTCCGTGAGCGCGTACCGCGACTGGTGGCACGGGCACAGCAGCTCCCCCTCCCCCGGCGTCACGGCACAGCCCTCGTGGGTGCAGATCGCGCTGAACGCGTGCACCTCGCCCTCGGTCGGCTGGGTGACGAGCACGTCCTGGCCGCCGACCTTCGCCGCCACGGCGCCGCCCACCGGGACGTCCGCGAGCGCCACGACGACCGTGCCGGGCTCCGCCGCGCTCGCCGAGTCCGCCGCCTCCTGCGGCGACGGCGTCTGGTCGGAGCAGGCCGCGACCATCCCGGCGCCCGCGAGCGCACCGGCCGCCGCACCGGTGCCGCGGAGGAGCTGCCGCCGGGAAGGGCCGCACGCGCACCGGGCGCCCTGCGCGTCCGGCTGGACGGGGCTCCCCGCCGGGAGGTCCGCCGGGGACTCGGACGGTGCGGGGGTCACGGTCGTGGTGCGGCGCATGCGGGCCTCCGGGGTTGGTCGGCCCCGGACGACCGCCGACGGCTCGGCCGCCCTCATGACGGCGCGCCCGAGGAGTGGGAACATCATCATCATGGACTCGTCGCAGGGCGCGGTGCCACCGCAGCCGCAGGCCAGAACCCCGGCGCGCCTCCCGTTCGCCCGTGGCTGGCGGCTCGTCGCCGCCGTCGCGGCGCTCGTCTCGGCGGCGGTGCACGTCGTCCTCTATCTCGACGGCTACGACACGATCGCGGTCGTCGGCCCGCTCTTCCTGCTGAACGCCGTGGCCGGCGTCGTGCTGGCCGTGCTCCTGGTGGTCTGGCGGCACTGGCTGCCGCTCGTCGGCGGGATCGGCTTCGGGGGCCTGACGCTGCTCGCGTTCGTCCTGTCCACCACGGTCGGCTTCTACGGGGTCAACGAGTCCTTCGCCGGCACGAACGAGATCGTCGCCGCGGTGTCGGAGGTGGTCGTCGTCGTCGCGTCAGCCGTGGCCCTGCTGCGGGAGTACGTGCGCTGACGCGCCTGTGGAGGACCGGCCGACGGCGTCGGCGGCGCCCCCTACGATCGAGGACGTGAGCCACCCCGACGACCCGTACGCCGACCTCGTGTTCGACCCGACGGACGAGGACGTCCCGCCGCCCGACGACCAGGCGCCCGAGCCCGAGCACGCTCCTGCGCCCGTGCCCCCGAGCGCCCCGGAGAGGCGCCCCGCCCCGGGGGCCGCGCCGACCCCCTCGCCCGACGCCGCCAAGCGGGCCAAGCTCGCGATGCTCCGCGGCCTGCTCGACAGCGCCGGCGACGGCGGCGGGACGCTGCGCGAGCAGGCGGAGGAGTCCCTGCGCGCGCTGGTCGGCCGGGAGGCCGCGACGCTCCGGGAGGACCAGTGGCGCGCGATCGAGGCGCTCGTCGCGTTCCGACGTCGCGCGCTCGTCGTGCAGCGCACCGGGTGGGGCAAGTCCGCGGTCTACTTCGTCGCCACGTCCCTGCTGCGTTCCCGAGGGGCCGGGCCGACCGTCATCGTGTCGCCGCTCCTGGCGCTCATGCGCGACCAGATCGCGGCCGCGGCACGCGCGGGGATCCGTGCCGTGACGATCAACTCGTCGAACGTCACCGAGTGGGACCAGGTGCACGCGGCCATCGCGGCGGGCGAGGTGGACGTGCTGCTGTGCTCGCCCGAGCGGCTCAACAACCCCGCGTTCCGCGACGAGGTGCTCCCCCGCCTGGCGGCCGACGCGGGCCTCGTGGTGATCGACGAGGCGCACTGCATCTCCGACTGGGGCCACGACTTCCGGCCCGACTACCGCCGCATCCGCACCCTGCTCGCCGACCTCCCGCCCGGCATCCCCGTGCTCGCGACCACGGCCACGGCCAACGCCCGGGTCACCGCCGACGTCGCCGAGCAGCTGGGCGTGCACGGCGCGGCCGCCGGCGGCGACCCTGTCCCCGACGAGGACGTGCTCGTGCTGCGGGGCGGGCTCGACCGCGAGTCGTTGCACCTCGCCGTGCTCGAGCTCCCCGACCAGCCCACGCGGGTGGCGTGGCTCGTCGAGGCGCTGCAGGACGTCGAGGGGTCGGGCATCGTCTACTGCCTCACCGTGTCCGCCGCCGAGCAGGTGGCCGAGCAGCTGCGCGGCGCGGGCCTCGCGGTCGCCGCCTACACCGGCCGGACCGACCCCACCCAGCGGGAGCAGCTCGAGGAGGACCTCAAGGAGAACCGGGTCAAGGCCCTGGTGGCGACGTCCGCGCTCGGCATGGGCTTCGACAAGCCCGACCTCGCGTTCGTCGTGCACCTCGGCGCCCCGTCCTCCCCCATCGCCTACTACCAGCAGGTGGGCCGCGCCGGCCGTGGCGTGGACGACGCCGTCGTCGTGCTGCTGCCCGGGCAGGAGGACCGCGCGATCTGGGACTGGTTCGGGGCGCAGGCTTTCCCCGCCGAGCCGCAGGTCCGCGCCACGCTCGGCGCTCTCGGGTCGGCCGAGGGCGCGCAGTCCACCGCCGCGCTGGAGACGCAGGTCGACCTCAAGCGGTCCCGGCTGGAGACGATGCTCAAGGTGCTCGACGTCGACGGCGCGGTGCGTCGGGTGCAGGGCGGTTGGGTCGCCACCGGCACCCCGTGGGCGTACGACGCCGAGCGCTACGCGCGGGTGGAGGCCACCCGCCAGGCGGAGCAGCAGGCGATGGTCGACTACGTGGCCACCTCCGGGTGCCGGATGGCGTACCTGCGCGCCCAGCTGGACGACCCGGAGCTGCCCGTCGGCTGGGCCTGCGGCCGCTGCGACCGGTGCGACGGCGTCACGCTGCCCGCCGTCCCCGACGCGGAGGCCGTGGCCGCCGCGCGCGCCGACATGGACCGGCCCGGCGTGGAGGTCGGTCCGCGCGCGATGTGGCCCTCCGGGCTCGCGGCGCTCGGCCTCGACCTCAAGGGCAAGATCGCGCCCGGCGAGCGCGCCGAGACCGGTCGTGCGGTGGCCCGGCTCGACGGCCTGGGCTGGTCGGGGCCGCTGCGGGACCTGTTCGCCGCGGGCGCCCCGGACGGCGAGGTGCCCGTGCCCCTGCGGCACGCCGCAGCCCGGGTCCTCGACGACTGGGACGCGATCCGCCCCGAGGGTGCCGAGGGTGCCGAGCCGTCCGCGGAGGGCGGGCGCCGCACGACGATCGAGGGGGTCGTGGCGGTACGGTCCACGACCCGCCCGCAGCTGACGTACCACCTGGCCTCAGGTCTGGCCGCCTACCTCGGCGTGCCGCTCATCGGCGCCGTCGGGCCGGCCGCGGGCTCCGAGCAGCCCGACCGGCACGACGTGAACTCGGCGATGCGCCTCGCGGGGGTCGCACGACGCCTGCGGTTGGAGCTGAACGACGCCGCGCTGCGCGGCCTGCCCGGCCGCACGGTGCTGCTCGTGGACGACTGGACGGAGTCCGGCTGGACGCTCACGGTGGCGGCCCGGATGCTGCGCCAGGCGGGCGCCACCGCCGTGCACCCGTTCGTCCTCGGGGTGCGCTGACGCGGCGTCGCCGGCGGCCGCGACTGACGGGTTCGCGAGGGCGGGTCAGCCGTCGAGCAGGCCACGCACGTCGTCGGCCGCGAGCGCCCGGGCGAACGTGCCCGCGGCGTCGTCGAGCACGGCGTCGAACAGCGCGGCCTTGCGGCGCGCGAGCGCCATGACCTTCTCCTCGATGGTGTCCTGTGCCACCAGGCGGGTCACGACGACGTTGCGGGTCTGGCCGATGCGGTGCGTGCGGTCCACGGCCTGCGCCTCGGCGGCCGGGTTCCACCACGGGTCCAGCAGGTACACGTAGTCGGCCTCGGTGAGGTTGAGCCCGACCCCGCCCGCCTTGAGCGAGATGAGGAACACCGGGGCGTCGCCCTCCTTGAAGGCGCGTACGACGTCGGGCCTCCTCCGGGTGGCGCCGTCGAGGTAGACGACGGGCAGCCCGGCCGCGGTGATGCGCTGCTCGACGCGCCGCAGGAACGAGGTGAACTGCGAGAAGACGAGGGCCCGGTGCCCCTCGGCCGCGATCTCGGTCAGCTCGTCGGTCACCACGTCGAGCTTGGCGGAGCCCACGCCCGCGTAGGCGTCGTCGAGCAGCGAGGCGTCCAGCGCGAGGCGCCGCAGCGTCGTCAACGACCGGAAGATCGCCACCCGGTTCGCGTCGAAGTCCTCCAGCAGCCCGAGCAGCCGCTGCCGCTCGCGCTGCAGGTGGGTGTCGTAGACCTTGCGATGGTCGGGCGTGAGGGGCACGCGCAGCACGCGCTCGGTGCGCTCGGGCAGCTCGGGCGCGACCTGTTCCTTGGTGCGACGCAGCACGAGGGGGCGGATGCGGCGCTTGAGCCGCGCGAGCGCGCGGTTGCCCGCCGCCACCACCTGGGGGTCGTCGTCCGTCGCAGCCGCGTCGACCAGGCGCGCCGTCTCCGCCTTGAAGCGGTGCATCGACGGGTAGAGGCCCGGCGCGACGATGGCGAGCGCCGCCCACAGCTCCAGGAGGTTGTTCTCGAGCGGCGTGCCCGTGATCGCGAGCTTGAACGGGGCCCGCAGGAGGCGGGCGGTCTCGTGCGCCCGCGTGCGCGGGTTCTTCGCCACCTGCGCCTCGTCGAGGATCAGCCCACCCCACTCGAGGGCGTCGAACGCGTCGAACTCGAGGCGGAAGACGGCGTACGACGTGACGACCACGTCGGCCCCGCGGGCGAGCTCGGCCAGGTCGGTGCCGAGCGTGCGCGACGTGGCGGGCATCGCCACCACCCGCAGCCCTGGGATGAAGCGCGCTGCCTCGTCGACCCAGTTCCCCACCACGGATGCCGGGGCGACGACGACGAACGGCGGCGCGGCGGGTTCCTCCGCCCGCGCGTGCGCCAGGAACGTGAGGGCCTCGACGGTCTTGCCGAGCCCCATGTCGTCGGCCAGGATGCCGCCGAGCCCGTGCCGCCACAGGAACGTCAGCCACTCGAACGCCTGCCGCTGGTACGGCCGCAGCTCGGCCCGCACGCCCTCGGGAACGTCCAGCGTCTCCGTGACACCCTCGCCCGCCGCGATCGCGCGCAGACCGGCCAGCGACCGACGCCAGGCCTCCGCCGCCTCGACGACGTCCGCCACGTCCTCGAGCTCGCCCCACAGGTGGGCGTCGTACCGGCTGACCCGCGCCTTGCCCGCCCGGTCGCTGAGCGCGGTGGCCTCGGTGATGAGGTCGCGCAGGCGGCCCAGCACCGGCTGGTCGAGCCGCAGCCACGACCCGTCGACCAGCAGCAGCCGCTTGTCGCCGCGTGCCAGGGCGGTGAACAGCCGGGCGAAGGGGAGCTCCTTGCCGGCGACGGTCACCGAGACGCCGAGGTCGAGCCAGTCGCTGTCCCCTGACGGCGCTCCCGACACGACGACGCGCGGCGCCGCGTCCAGGTGCAGATAGTCCGGGACGTCGGTGGCGTCGACGCGGACGTCGCTCGCAGCGGCCAGCGCGGGGAGCACCCCGTGGGCGAGGTCGAGGGCGTCCAGGCCCTTGAACTCGCCCGAGGGTGCGAGGTCGAAGCGCTCGAACCCGGGCACGCCCCGGACGGTCGCCTGCGCCTTGGCGCCGATCTCCGCCTCCGCGTCGGGATCCCGCAGCGGGTCCGACACCGCGCCGTCGAGCGGCACGCGACGCGCCATGCCCGCACCGCCTCGCCCGGGGTGATCGGGCGTGGGGTACTCGAAGCCCCAGGTCAGCCGGGCGTGCTCCGGCGACACGAAGGCGACGTCCGCGACGAGCACGGGACGCGGCACGCCCGGCAGCTCCACGGAGCCGTCGGAGACGACGCGCACGGCACGGCGGAGCACGGGAAGGTGCTCGGCGTAGAGCTCCCCCACGTCGTCGCCCGGCACCTCCACCGGGCCGACGACGACGAGCTCGCGGGCGGCGTCGGACAACCGGCGTGGCGTGGGGCCGAGCCGCAGCACGGTCCGCCGGTCGGAGACCTCGACCGCGTACAGCCCCGTGTCGCCCACCGTGCCCACGGGTGCCCCGGACGCCGCGTCGACCCCGTCGAAGGCCGCGACCGGCTCGAGGCGCACACCGCCCTCCGCCCGGTCGTCCGCCGCACCGACCACCGTACGGGCCGCCGTACCGACCGCCAGGCGGAGCTCCGCCGCGCCCGCCAGGAGCACCTCGTCGCGCGACCCGTGCGCGACGAGCGGGATCTCCAGGTCGGCGGCCTCGGCGAGCAGCGCCCACAGCCCTCGCCCGCCCGCGGCCAGCGGCCGCCAGGCGCGCCGGCCGCGGCCGAACCCGCCGCCGTCGCCGAGGGCGGAGCCGAGGTCCGCGAACCAGCGGCGCACCTCGGGCGCGGGTGTCGCGCGCACGTCGGCGAACGCGTACAGGCCCGTGGCCAGCGCCTCCCAGCTCGCCTCCGGGGCCACCTTCCAGCCGGTGCGCCCGGGCACGACCGGCCGCACGGACAGCTCCGGGGGCAGGCCGCCGAACGCCTCGTCGAGCCGGAACCGCAGCGCGACCGGGAGGACGCCGCCGTCCCCCGCGCGGCCGGGGCGGTCGCCCGCGCCGACGCCCGGGGCTCCCGTCACCGCGGCGAGCCGGCCGCGCCAGCCGGCGGGTCCGTCGTCGTCACGGCCGTCACGGTCGTCGCCGCCACCGCGGGCGGACCTGTCCGCCGCGACCACCTCGGCCTGCGCCCCGACGTGCAGCAGTGCGGCCGCGACGTGCTTGCAGTCCTCCCGCACCGGGCAGCTGCACGTCGACGACTCGTACGCGTACCTGCCGTCCGCCGCGGTCGTGAACCACACGCGGCAGGCATAGGGCTGGTTGCCGCTCCCCGCGACCCGCGCCGCGAGGGTGCGTGTGTCGGCGTCCCAGTGCCACGTCCGGACCATGCCCGCGCGCTGATAGCCCTGCGCGCGCCGGAACGCCGCGCTGCCGACGATGTCACCCACCGCGACGGGGTCGAGGCGGGGCGGCGGGGCGGGCATGTGTCCATGCTCGCACGCCCCTCCGACGCGGCCGGTGGCGTGGTCGGTCCCGCTTGGCACACTATTCTTCCGACGCGAGAGCAGGCCGGCGACGCGAGAGCCATGCTCGGGTGCCGACGCTCAGGCGACGATGCTCAGACGCCGACGCTCAGAGGAAGCGCCCGCGGACGGCCTCGCCGTGCGCGGGCAGGTCCTCGTCGTTCGCGACGGCGACGATGCGGTCGGCGAGCTCCTCGAGCGCGTCGCGCGTGTACTCCACGACCTGCACGGACTTGAGGTACGCGTGCACGCCGAGACCGCTGGAGAAGTGCGCGGAGCCGCCGGTGGGGAG
This sequence comes from Isoptericola sp. NPDC019482, assembly GCF_040632295.1. Lineage (NCBI taxonomy): Bacteria > Bacillati > Actinomycetota > Actinomycetes > Micrococcales > Promicromonosporaceae > Isoptericola > Isoptericola sp. NPDC019482. The sequence goes on along the minus strand of NZ_JBEYBQ010000020.1, from coordinate 28,621 downwards.
CACGTGGTTGCTGCCCGCCATGTAGTCGCCGAGGGAGACCGGCGACCACGGCCCGACGAAGATCGCCCCCGCCGAGCGCACGCGCTCCGCGAGCGCCGCCGCGCCCTCGGTCTGGATCTCCAGGTGCTCCGCACCGTAGGCGTCCACGACCGCGAGCCCCTGCTCCAGGTCGTCGACGAGCACGACGGCGGACTGCGGCCCGCCGAGCGCCTGCAGCACGCGCGCGGAGTGCTTGGTGGAGCCGACCAGGTCGCTCAGCCGGGCCTCCACGGCGCCCGCGAGCTCCACGGACGGCGTGACCAGCACGGAGGCGGCCATCGGGTCGTGCTCGGCCTGGCTGATGAGGTCCAGCGCGACGTGCCCCGCGTCGGCGGTGGCGTCCGCCAGCACGGCGATCTCCGTGGGCCCGGCCTCGGCGTCGATGCCGACGACGCCGCGCACCAGGCGCTTGGCCGCCGTCACGTACACGTTGCCGGGGCCGGTCACGACGTCCACCGGGTCGCACAGCACGTCGCCGTCCTGCGGTTCGGTGCCGGCCGCGCCGTACGCGAACATCGCCACGGCCTGGGCACCGCCGACCGCGTAGACCTCGTCGACGCCGAGCAGCGCGCACGCCGCGAGGATGGTCGGGTGCGGCAGCCCGCCGGCGTCCTTCTGCGGGGGCGACGCGACGGCCAGCCCGGGCACGCCGGCCTCCTGCGCGGCGACCACGTTCATGATCACGGACGAGGGGTACACGGCGCGGCCGCCGGGCACGTACAGGCCCACGCGCTGGACCGGGACCCACCGCTGGCGCACGACGGCGCCGGGTGCGAGCTGCGTGGCGTGCTCGGTCGGCACCTGCGCGGCGTGCACCGCCCGGACACGCCGGATCGCCTCCTCGAGCCCCGCCCGGACCTGCGCGTCCAGACCCTCGAGCGCGGCCGCCAGCGCGGGCACCGGCACGCGCAGATGCTCCGGACGCACCCCGTCGAGTCGCTCCGACAGGTCGCGGAGCGCGGCAGCGCCGCGGGCCCGGACGTCGGCGATGATCGGGGTGACGGCCTGGACGGCCTCGTCCACCCCGACCTCGGGGCGCGGCAGCACCCCGAGCAGCTCGGTGCGGGTCAGTTCCTGCCCGCGGAGGTCGATGCGTCGGATCACCCGGCCAGTCTAGGCAGCGCGGTCGGCGCCCGGGCCGGCGTGCCGGAGAATGGACGGATGAGCGCCGACCACGACAGCAACCAGCTCGGCACGGACGTCCCCATCCGCGACGACATGATCCGCCTGGGCCAGTTCCTCAAGCTCGCGGGCCTGGCGGAGTCCGGCACGCACGCCCGGGACCTGGTCGCCGACGGCGAGGTCAGCGTCAACGGCGAGGCGGAGACGAGGCGCGGCCGCCAGCTCGTGCGCGGCGACCGCGTCACCGTGTCCCTGCCCGACGGCGACGAGAGCGCCGTCGTCGCCTGACGCGGGTCGTTGTGGGCGGGCGTCTGGCCCCGCAGCGGACGCGATGCGGGGCCAGACGCTCGCTCACAGCAGCAGGCCCGGTTCAGGCCATGTAGGTGGAGGCCATCGCACGGTCGGGGGTGAGGCGCAGGACGACGCGCTCGGGGTCGTGCTCGAGCGGGCGGTAGCGCTTCGTGTACCGCACCACGGCGTCCGCGACCTCGTCCGGGTTCTCACTCACCTCGATGGTGCCCTCGAGCGTCAGCCACCGACCGCCGTCCACCTGGCACAACGCGGCGCGCGGGCGCCCCCCGTCCGCCGTCGCCCGGCGCGCGTTGGCCACCTTGGTCGACGTCCGTCGCGCCGTCGTGCGCGCGACCCCGGCGTCGGCGTCCCACGTGAAGGCGACGGGCACGACGTGCGGGCTGCCGTCCGCGCGCAGGGTGGTGAGGGTCGCGAGATGGCGCTCGGTGACGAACACGAGCTGCTCGGGGTTGAGGCGGAACACGCCCCGAGCCTACGACCCCGGCGCGAGCGGGCCGGCGGGCGCGGGCCCGCCGAAGCCGTCGGTCAGGATCGGCGGGACCCGCGTGCCGTGCCGGCCCTCGTCGTGCAGGGCGCGCAGGACCACGAGCTCGTGGGGCACGACCGGGTCCGGCAGCGTGACGAACGGGAACCACCGCAGGTCGCCGACCTTCGCCGGCTCGCGGATCTCCGGGCTCCCCGACCACCGGGTCGCGGTGAAGAAGAAGTCGACGCGCTGCTCGAGCGCCGGGCCGCCCGGCTGTCCGCGGTGCATCGTGGTCACCGGGACCAGGTCGTCCGGGTCCACCTCGACGCCGAGCTCCTCGCGCACTTCGCGGACGGCGGCCGCGCGCACGGACTCCCCCGCCTCGACGTGCCCCGCCGCCGCGGCCGCCCAGTGCCCGTCCCGGTACCCCGTCCCCTGCCGCAGCTGCAGCAGCACCTGGCCCTCGCGGCGCAGGTACACGTACGCCGCCGGCACCACCCGGAAGCGGTGGTCGGCCGAGCCGTCGTCCACCGAGCCGTCGTCCACGCCGACCCCCTGACCCGTCATGACAGGCAGCTCGGGCCGAGGAGGGCCTTGAGGTCGCCGAACAGCGCGGGCGACTTCTCCACCCGCAGCGTGTCCGCGGCGCGCACCACCGTCCGCTTGCCCGGCTCCGCGACACTCACGTGCACCTCCGCCGAGCCCGGGTGCGTGGCGAGCACCTCGCGCAGCCGCGCCATGACCGGCTCGACGCAGCGGGTGTGCGGCACGGTGACCAGCACGGGCGCGTCGGCGACGGCGGACGTGTCCGGCAGCGAGACCTCCATCGCCTGCAGCTGCATCTGGTCGTCGCGGCGCCGCACGCGGCCGCGCAGCGTGACGACCTGGTCCTCCGCGAGGATCGTCGAGTACGCGAGGTAGGTCTCGCCGAAGAACATCACCTCGACGGCGCCCTCGAGGTCCTCGACGGTGACGGCCGCCCAGGGGTTGCCGTTCTTGCTCATCTTGCGCTGCACGCTGGTGAGCAGACCCGCCACCGTGACCTGGGAGCCGTCCTGCCGCCCCTCGTCGGCCATCAGCGACGCGATCGACGTGTCCGCCGCCCGCGCCAGCACGTGCTCCAGCCCTGACAACGGATGGTCCGACACGTACAGCCCGAGCATCTCGCGCTCGAACGCGAGCCGCTGCTTCTTGTCCCAGTCCGGCAGGTCGGGCACGTCGACGGCGAAGGTCATCGCCGCGTCCTCCTCGGCCCCGCCGAAGCCGGCGAAGAGGTCGAACTGGCCCTCCGCCTCCTTGCGCTTCACGGAGATGACCGAGTCCACGGCCTGCTCGTGCACCACGAGCAGGGCGCGGCGCGGGTGGCCGAGCGAGTCGAACGCCCCGGCCTTGATGAGCGACTCGATGGTGCGCTTGTTGCAGACCACGGCCGGCACCTTGTCGAGGAAGTCCGTGAACGAGGTGAACGCGCCCTTCTCCTCGCGCGCGGCGATGATCGCGTCCACGACGTTGGCGCCGACGTTGCGGATGGCCGTGAGGCCGAACCGGATGTCGTCGCCGACCGCGGTGAACTTGGCGGCGGAGTCGTTGACGTCGGGCGGCAGCACCGTGATGTGCATGCGACGGCACTCGCCCAGGTAGAGCGCCATCTTGTCCTTGTCGTCCCGCACGCTCTGCAGCAGGCCGGCCATGTACTCGGTCGGGTAGTTCGCCTTGAGGTACGCCGTCCAGTACGAGACGACGCCGTACCCGGCGGAGTGCGCCTTGTTGAACGCGTACCCGGCGAACGGCACCAGGGTGTCCCAGACCGCCTGGATCGCGGGCTTGGAGTAGCCGCGCTCCTTCATGCCCGCCTCGAAGGGCACGAACTCCTTGTCGAGGATCTCCTTCTTCTTCTTGCCCATCGCGCGCCGCAGCAGGTCGGCCTGCCCGAGCGAGTACCCGGCGAGGATCTGGGCGGCGCGCTGCACCTGCTCCTGGTAGACGATGAGGCCGTACGTCTCGCCGAGCACCTCGCTGAGCGGCTCCTCGAGCTCCGGGTGGATCGGCTCGATCTTCTGCATGCCGTTCTTGCGCAGCGCGTAGTTGATGTGCGAGTTCATGCCCATCGGCCCGGGGCGGTACAGCGCGATGACGGCGGAGACGTCCTCGAAGTTGTCCGGCCGCATCTGGCGCAGCAGCGAGCGCATCGCGCCGCCGTCGAGCTGGAACACGCCGAGCGTGTCGCCGCGGGCGAGCAGGTCGTAGGTGGCCTTGTCGTCGAGCTCGACCGTCTCGATCGCCACCGGCTCCTTGCCGTTCATGACGATGTTCTCGAGCGCGTCGTCGAGGATCGTGAGGTTACGCAGCCCGAGGAAGTCCATCTTGATGAGGCCGAGGCCCTCGGACGTCGGGTAGTCGAACTGCGTGATGACCGCGCCGTCCTGGGGGCGTCGCATGATCGGGATGATGTCGATCAGCGGGTGGCTCGACATGATGACGCCGGCGGCGTGCACGCCCCACTGGCGCTTCAGGCCCTCGATGCCGCGGGCCGTCTCGACCACGCGCTGGGCCTCCGGGTCGGCGTCGTGCACCGCGCGGAACTCCGACGCCTCGGCGTAGCGCTCGTGCTTCGGGTCGAAGATCCCGGACAGCGGGATGTCCTTGCCCATGACGGCGGGCGGCATCGCCTTGGTGAGCTTCTCCCCCATCGCGAAGGGGAACCCGAGCACGCGGGAACCGTCCTTGAGCGCCTGCTTGGCCTTGATGGAGCCGTAGGTGACGATCATCGCGACGCGGTCGTCGCCGTACTTCTCGGTGACGTACCGGATGACCTCGGCGCGCCGGCGCTCGTCGAAGTCGACGTCGACGTCGGGCATGGAGATGCGCTCCGGGTTGAGGAAGCGCTCGAAGATCAGGCCGTGCTTGAGCGGGTCGAGCTCCGTGATGCCCATGACGTAGGACACCATCGAGCCGGCGGCCGAGCCTCGGCCCGGCCCGACACGGATGCCCTGTTCCTTGGCCCAGTTGATGAAGTCGGCCACCACGAGGAAGTACCCCGGGAAGCCCATCTGGATGATGACCTCGACCTCGTAGTTCGCCTGCTTGCGCACGTCGTCGCCGATGCCCTCGGGGTAGCGGCGGCGCAGCCCGGCCTCGACCTCCTTGACGAACCAGCTGACCTCGTCCTCGCCGTCCGGCACCGGGAACCGCGGCATGTAGTTCGCCTTGGTGTCGAACGAGACCTCGCAGCGCTCGGCGATGAGCAGCGTGCTCTCGATCGCCTGCGGCAGCTCGGAGAACAGGCGGCGCATCTCCGCGCCCGAGCGCACGTAGAAGCTGTCGCCGCTGAAGGCGAACCGGCTGCCGCCCTGGTCGTACGTGGGCTCGTCGAGAGTCGAGCCCGAGTTCACCGCGAGCAGCACCTCGTGCGAGTGCGCGTCCTCCTGCTTCGTGTAGTGCAGGTCGTTGGTGGCCACGAGCGGCGCGTCGATGTGCTCCGCGAGGCGCAGCAGGTCCTTGTACGTGCGGGACTCGATCTCGATCCCGTGGTCCATCAGCTCGACGAAGAAGTTCTCCTTGCCCAGGATGTCCTGCAGCTCGCCCGCCGCGCGGACCGCCTCGTCCCACTGCCCCAGCCGCAGGCGGGTCTGCACCTCGCCGGACGGGCAGCCCGAGGTGCCCATGAGGCCCTTGCCGTACGTCTCGAGGAGCTCGCGGTCCATGCGCGGCCACTTGCCCATCTGGCCGTCCAGGGACGCCAGGGACGACGCGCGGAAGAGGTTGTGCATCCCCTCGTTGTCGCGCGCCCAGAGCGTCATGTGCGTGTACGCGCCGCCCGCGGAGACGTCGTCGCGCCGCTGGTGCTGCTCGCCCCACAGCACCTTGGTGCGGTCGTGGCGGCTGGTGCCCGGCGTCACGTACGCCTCGACGCCGATGATCGGCTTGATCCCGTGCTTCTGCGCCGTGCTCCAGAAGTCGAACGCGCCGAAAAGGTACCCGTGGTCCGTGATGGCGATGGCCTTCTGGCCGAGCCGGGACACCTCGCTGAACAGGTCGTTCATGCGCGCCGCGCCGTCGAGCATCGAGTACTCGGTGTGCACGTGCAGGTGGACGAAGTCGTCCTCGGAGGTACCGGTCGGCTGGGCGGTAGGGGAACCTGCGTCGGGCATGCGGCGAGTCTTCCAGGGGGGACCGACACAATGCCAACCCCCGCGCCGGGTACTTCTCACACCCCCCTGCGTAGAGTGCTGCCTGCCGTCGACACCCCGAGGAGCAGCCGTGCCGCGAGTGACCAGCGCCGACATCGCGCGCGCGGCCGGTGTGTCGCGCACGACGGTGAGCTACGTGCTCAACGACACCCCCGGCGCGTCCGTCTCCGACGCCACCCGCGAGCGCATCCACGCCGCGGCCGAACGCCTGGGCTACGCGCCCTCCGCCGCCGCGCGGGCGCTGCGGCGCGGGCGGAGCGACCTCGTCGTGGCCGTGCTGCCGGACTGGCCGGTCGGGCCCGTGGTCGAGGGCCTGCTCGACCATCTCACCGACGCCCTCGCCGCCCGAGGGCTCTTCGTGCTCGTGCACCACCACCGCGACACGCGCGCCCTCGCCGACCTGTGGCGCGCCGTGACGCCGCTCGCGGTCGTGGGGCTCGCCCCGTTCCTGCCCGACGACGCGCGCGCCATGACGCGGGCCGGGATCCGCGTCGTGGGCGCCGTCGAGCCGGCCGACGGCGCCGGGGCGGGCGCCTTCGACGCCTCGCAGCGCGGGATCGGCGCCCTGCAGGCCGGCCATCTGGCGGACACGGGCCACGCGCGGCTCGGGTACGTCACGACGGACGACCCGCGCCTCGGCAGGTTCGCCGCGGCCCGGCTCGCGGGCCTCCGCGCGGCCTGCGCCGCGCGCGGGCTGGCCGAGCCCGCGACCGTCGCCGTCCGCACCGGCGAGCCGGCGACGACCGCCGTGCGGGACCTGTCCGGCTCCGGGGTGACCGCCGTCGCCGCCTACAACGACGAGGTCGCGCTCGCCGTCCTCGCCGGGGCCCGCGAGGCCGGGGTCCCCGTGCCGGCACGCCTCGCCGTCATCGGGGTCGACGACTCGCCCGCGGCCCGGGTCGCCGCCCCGCCCCTGACGACGGTCGCCCAGCCCGTGGCACGCCAGGCGGAGCACCTGGCCGCCGAGGTCCTCGCGGCGCTCGACGGCCGCGACGCGCCGCCGTGGCCCGACGACGGTGCCCACGTCGTCGTGCGCCGCTCCGCCTGACGTGCGGCCCGGCCGTGGTCCGGCCGGGCCGCACGGGTCCCGACGCCGCCCGGTCAGCGAGCGGGGTAGTCGACGACGTACTCCGGCGCCCCCGAGGTCGACGGCGGCACCGCGTCGCCCACCCCGTTGACGACGTGGTTGATCGTCCCGGCGCTGAGGTTCACGGTCATGACGTGGTGCAGCCGCACGCCCGGGCGGTCAGGGACGGCGAAGCCGTTCTCGGTGACGATGCTCGGGTCGTTCTGGTTGAACACGTAGACGCCGCCGCCGTCGAGCCGGTGACGACGCACCGCGTCGCCGACCACGTAGCCCTCCCACCCGAGGGTGCCGTCCGGCTGCGTCCAGTCGGCCTGGGTCGGCGGGTCGTAGGGCAGCTCGTTCTGGTAGAGCACCACCCTGCCGTCCTCGCCGTTCCAGATCGTGTTGTGCTCCTGGAAGTGCTCCACGAACAGCCCCGTCGCCGTGACCCGGTCGCCCTCGACCACGACCCCGTTGCGCCCCGTGTTGGTGCGCCAGCGGGCCGTGTCGCCGTTGACACCGGCGGACCCGTCCGTCGGGAAGCCCTCGACGCCGTGGTCGCCGCGCCACACCCACGTGTGGTCGACGAGCACGTCGTCGGCGTCGATCCGCAGGGCCGTGTCGACCTTGCCGACGTGGGGGCCGCCCACCCGGAAGTACACGTCGGACAGCGTGACCGGGTTGCTGGCGTCGGACCGGTGGTTGGCCCCGTGGCGCTTGCCCACCTGCAGCAGCGCCGGCGACTCCTCGGCGCCGGCGTCGATCGTCACCCCCGCGACCACCACGCCCTCGGTGTCGCCCACCACGAGCGGCACCGCGCCGCGCGCGGCCGTGAGCGTCGCATGGCCCATGCCGAGCACGACGGTGTCCGGTCGCGTGACCCGGATGCTCCGGTCGACGTCGTAGACCCCGGGCGTGAGCAGGAGGTTCTTCCCCCGCGCGAGCGCGGCGTTGATCGTCGCGACGGAGTCACCGGGGCGGGCGAGGTAGAAGTCCGTGATCGGCACGGTCCGCCCGGCCGGCACGCCGTCGGCCCAGGAGACCCCGCGGGTCTGCGTGCGCGCCGCCGGGACGCGCACGGCGTAGCGGCCCCGGTCGTCGACGAACAGGTAGGGCTTCTCCCTGCTCACGGGGGTCGTCTCGAGCACGGTGTACGGCTCGGCGGGGAACCCCGCCTCGGACGGCGCCCCGACCACGCCGGAGAAGACCTGGTTCCAGACGCCGTTGGACCAGCCACCGCCGAGCTCGCTGTTGCGCGTGAGCCACTGCTGCTGGGAGCCGTTCGTCACCGCGGTGTCGAAGCGGGAGTCCGCGATGAACCCTCCGCTCGCGTACTGGGGACCCGCGGTGCAGTAGTCCATGAGCGACACCGGCCCGCGCACGTCGAGCCGGCGCATCGAGACGGCCTGCGACACCGCCCAGAAGTTCGCGGTGGCCTTGCAGCCGTCCTGGCCGGCGGTGTTCACGTCCAGGCGCAGGTTGGCCACGGTGCGCCAGAAGTTCACCAGGGCGATGCAGTTCGGGTTCGCGTCGTCCCCGAGGCACCGGTTGCGCACCTCGATCGCGCCCTGGACCGCGACGTCGCCGGGCGACGCCCCGAGACCCGCGACCTCGGTGTAGTAGCCCACGTTCACCTGCAACGGGTCCGCCGCCGTGCCGTAGGTGCCGGGCAGGAAGTAGACGGCGTGCCGGTCGGTGCCCATCTCCGCGTCGACCTGGGCCGCGTGCAGGGCGTCCATGGTCGCCTGGATCTCGTCCTGCGGGGTGTCGGGGCCGAACACGGTGACGTTCGGCCCGAAGTCGGGGTCGGTGGGGTCGACACGCTGGGGAGGCACGGCGTGCGCCGGCACGGCGAGGGCGCCGGTCAGGACGGTCGCGACGGCGGCCCCGACGGCGATCACGGAGGCGCCGCGGCGGCCGCCTCCCCCGCGTGACGCCGACGCCGGGCCCGGAGAGGTCGCCCGGGAAACCAGGGGTGAAGACATGCATCCTCCTCGTCGAGGGTGCAGGTGACTCGTGTCACCTGTCGCGACGAACGCTAGGGGCTTCCCCCGCGGGGCACAAGAGGGCGGGTGCTACCGGTAGGCGCCGCGCACGACCTCGAGCGCGTGCGCCAGGTCGTCGGGGTACTCGCTGGTCACCTCGACCCAGCGGCCGGTGAGCGGGTGCTCGAAGCCGAGCCGCACGGCGTGCAGCCACTGTCGCGCCAGCCCGACCTTCGACGCGAGCACAGGGTCGGCGCCGTACGTGAGGTCCCCGACCAGCGGGTGCCGCACCGCCTGGAAGTGCACCCGGATCTGGTGGGTGCGCCCGGTCTCGAGGTGTACCTCGACGAGCGACGCGGCGGGCAGCATCTCGAGCACCTCGTAGTGCGTCACGGAGTGCTTGCCGTCCGCGACGACGGCGAACCTGTAGTCGGCGCTCGGGTGGCGCCCGATCGGGGCGTCGATGGTGCCCGTGGTGGGCTCCGGATGGCCCTGCGCGAGCGCGTGGTAGACCTTCTCGACCGTGCGCTCCTTGAACGCCCGCTTGAGACCGCTGTAGGCCGCCTCGCTCTTCGCCACCGCCATGAGGCCGGACGTGCCGACGTCGAGCCGGTGCACGATGCCCTGCCGCTCCGCCGCGCCGGACGTCGCGATGCGGTAGCCGGCCGCGGCCAGCGCGCCGACCACGGTGGGGCCGGTCCAGCCCGGCGACGGGTGCGCCGCGACGCCGACCGGCTTGTCGACGACCACGACGTCGTCGTCCTCGTAGGCGATCCCCATGCCGGGCACCGGCTCGGCGACGACCGGCGCCGCGGGGCGCGCGTCCGGCACCGTGACCTCGAGCCAGCCGCCGGCGACGACCCGGTCGGACTTGCCGACCTCGCGCCCGTCGAGGAGCACGGCGCCGGAGGCCGCCAGCTCCGCGGCCTGGGTGCGCGAGAAACCCAGCATCCGCGCGAGCGCGGCGTCGACGCGCTCGCCCGCGAGGCCGTCGGGCACGGGCAGGGTGCGGGTGGACCCGGACGGCATGGTCACCGCCCCTCTGCCGGCTCTGACGGGTCAGCCGGCTCGGAGGGCTCAGCGGGCTCGGCCGCGTCGGACGGTGCCGCGTCGTCGCCCTCGACGTGCCGCCGGCCGTCCAGCCCGATCCCCCGGAAGGACAGGATGACGATGAGCACCGCGGCGGCCACGATCGCGATGTCCGCGACGTTGCCGACGAAGACGCCGTAGTCGATGAAGTCGACCACGTGCCCGCGGGCGAAGCCGGGCTCGCGGAAGAACCGGTCCCCGAGGTTCCCGAGCGCGCCGCCGAGCAGCAGGCCGAGGGCCACCGCCCAGCCGGTGGAGCCGATCCGGCGGATCGCGCGCACGATGACCACGACCACCACCACGACGACGATCGTCAGCACCCAGGTCATCCCCGTCGCGATCGACAGGGCGGCGCCGGGGTTGTAGATCAGCCGGAGCTGCAGCAGCTCGCCGATCAGCGGCTTCGGGTCGTCGCCGAGCACCAGCGCGGACTCCGCCCACCACTTGGTGAGCTGGTCCACGACGAGCACGAGGGCCGCGAGGGCGAAGGTCCAGGTGATCAGGCGCCGACGACGCTCCGCGGACACCGGGGCGTCGTCCTGCTCCGTGAGGGGCGCGCCGGACCCGGGCGACTCGGGTGCGCCGTCGCGGGGCGCGGGCTCAGGGGCCGGGGCGGAACCGGCGGGCGTGGTCGACATCGTCGGCCAGTCTAGGCGGACGAGACCGGCCGCCGGACCGGGATCGGCCCGGTCAGCGCCGCTCCTCGCGTGCCTTCGCCTCGACGGACAGCGTCGCGCGCGGGAACGCCTGGAGGCGCGCCTTGCCGATCGGCAGCCCGGTGATCTCGCAGGTGGCGTAGGTGCCCTTGCGGATGCGGTCGACGGCGTGCGCGGTCTGGGCGAGCAGGTCGCGCATGTTGTTGACCAGCGTGAGCTCCTGCTCGCGCTCGAGGGCGCTCGAGCCGTAGTCCGCCTGGTCGTCGCCCGCGCCGTCGCCGGAGTTGCGCAACAGGTCGGACAGCTCCTGGTCGGCGGCCGCGAGCTCGCGCTCGAGGCGCTCCTTCTCCTCGAGCAGGAAGGCTGCCAGCTCTTCCACCTCGTGCAGGGTCCAGGGCTCCTCGCCGTCACGGACCGGGAACGACTTCACGTCCCGCGCGAGGTGCGGGAAGTTCTCGCGCAGTGCCGCGCGAGTGGTGGTCGAGAGCTTGGCCATCGGTGCCCTTTCGTTGGTGCGTCGACGACGAGTCACCGCAGCGTAAGTGCGCCGAGCGGCCCGCACAACAGCACGCGCGGTGAACGCGTACGTGTCGTGCGGGCCGCTCGGCGTGAGGCGTGACGAAGGAGCGGGGTGCGCGGGGTGACGGCCCCCCGCTCAGAGCTCCGAGCCGCGACCGGCACCGGCGTTCTGCCGCTGCGGCGGCAGGGCCGAGCCGCGGGCGTCGAGGTCGCCCAGCAGGTTCTGCAGGAAGCTCTTCAGGCGCGTGCGGTAGTCGCGCTCGAAGAGGCGGAGCTCGTCGATCTTGCGCTCGAGGAGCGACCGCTCCTGCTCGAGCTGCGAGAGGGTGCGGTGGCTGGTCTCCTCGGCCTCGCGGACGATGCGCGAGCCCTCGGACTTGGCCTCCGTGATGAGACGGTCGCCCTCCTCCTGGCCGGACCGCACGTAGTCGTCGTGCAGCTTCTGGGCCAGCTGGAGCATCCCGGTGGCCGACTCCGGCTCCGCGGGCTGCTGCTTCGCGGCGGCCGGGGCGGGCGCCGGCGTCGGGGCGGGCGCCGGGGTCGGCGTGGGCTGCGCCTGCTGCGCAGCGTCCGAGCGGCTCAGCTCGGCGACCCGGTGCTCGGCCGCGGTGAGCTTGGAGCGGAGGTCGTCGTTCTCCTCCTGGACCGCCGTCAGCGTCCGGACGACCTCGTCGAGGAAGTCGTCGACCTCTTCGACGTCGTAGCCCTCGCGGAACTTGGTCGCGGCGAACTTCTTGTTCAGGATGTCCTCTGCCGTCAGCAGCGCCATCGTCTCACCTCATCGTTCTTGCAGGGTCGGTGGGACCCGGTTCCCGGGCCGTCTGGATGACCACGGTAGCGGACGTGTCGGCGGGCGACCCGCCCGACGAGGCCGGGTCGTCCCGCCCACACGACGTCTTCACAGGTCAGGACCGCCGGTGCCCTCGCCCACCGGGGCGAAGCCCGGCCGAGGTCACATCGCGGCCAGGAACGACGCCACCCGCATGAGGATGCCCGTGCCGATGAAGAGCACCAGGAACGCGAGGTCCAGGCGGATCTGGCCGAGGGTCAGCGGCGGGATCAGCCCGCGCAGGAACCGCAGGGGCGGGTCGGTGACGGTGTAGATCGCCTCGGCCAGGACGAGCAGCACGCCCTTCGGACGCCAGTCGCGCGCGAAGAACTGCACCCAGTCGAAGACGAGCCGGACGATGAGGCACAGCAGGAACAGCCACAGGACGAGATAGACCAGGTTGAAGACGAGGCTCACGGGTCGAACCTACCCGAGCACGACGCAGGGCCGGGGCAGGACTGCCCCGGCCCGTGCCGGACGGTGCGATCGGCGTGCGATCGGCCCTCTCGGGCGCGCGGTCAGCTCTGGTTGTAGAACGCCCCGCGACCGGGCGCCTTCTCCGCCGGCGGCTCCTCGCCCGCGATCTCCACGTGCTCCGGCGAGAGCAGGAAGACCTTGTTCGTCACGCGCTCGATCGACCCGCGCAGCCCGAAGATCAGGCCCGCCGAGAAGTCCACGAGGCGCTTCGCGTCGGCGTCGTCCATGTCGGACAGGTTCATGATCACCGGCGTGCCGCCCCGGAAGGCCTCGCCGATGGTGCGGGCGTCGTTGTACGAGCGCGGGTGGATGGTCGTGATGCGTCGCAGGTCGGAGGCGATCACCGACTCGCTCCCTCCGCCACGGTGCAGCGGGGTGACCTGCGCCTGGTAGTCGTCACGGTCGCGCACCGGTGCCTCCAGCTCCTCGTACTCGTCGAGGTACTCCTCCGACTCACCCTGGTCGTCGGCGAGCCCCAGGTACAGCATCGTCTTGCGAAGCGCTCCGCCCATCGCCTTGCTCCGTTCGTCGCCACGTCCCCGCCCTCCGTCCCGGACGGGTGTCACGACGTTAACCACGCCCGCGGCGGCATCCCCGCACGACACGCCGGTGTGTCGCGCGTCGCGGGCGCGTCCGGTCTCGACCGCGTCAGCTCGACACGCGGCCGGCACCTCAGGTCAGGACGACGACGCCCGCCTGCCGTCCCGTCGTCGCGCCCTGGGCGGTGGCGCGGCGGTGGGAGTAGAGGTCGGGGTCCGTGAGCGTGCACCGGTCCACGCGGGTGGCGGCCACGCCGTGCTCCGCCAGCTGCGCGAGCACGCCGGCCGGCAGGTCGAGCGCGGGGGTGCCGGCCGTGGTCGTCGCCCACGTCTCGGGGACGACCGCGGCGACCTCGTCGCGCATCGCGGCCGGCACCTCGTAGCAGTCGCCGCACACGGCCGGGCCGACGGCGGCCCGCAGGTCCTCGGTCCGCGCCCCGCGCGCACGCAGCTGCTCGACGACGCGGTGCACGACGCCGAGGGCGACCCCGTTCCGCCCCGCGTGCGCGACCGCGACGACGCGCGCGACCGGGTCCGCGAGGACGACCGGCACGCAGTCCGCGACGAGGACGCCGAGGGCGAGGCCGGGCTCGGCGGTGACCATGGCGTCGGCCTCGCCCGCCGCGACCGGCGGCTCCGTGGACGACCACTCGGCGAGCTCGGCAGGGCCCAGCCCCAGGACCCGGTCCCCGTGCACCTGCGCGGAGAACGCCACCGGGGCGCCGATCCACGCCCCGAGGCGGGCGCGGTTCTCCCGCACCCGCACCGGGTCGTCGCCCGTCGACGCCCCCAGGTCGAGGGACGACCACGGGGCGGGCGACACCCCGCCGTGGCGCGTGGTGAAGCCCGCCACGACGCCCTCCCCGAGGTCCACCCGCAGCAGCCCCGCACCGAACTCGTCCGGCAACAACGCCTCCTGGGCCCAGCCGACCGCTCCGCGAGCTCCGCTCACCCGGCGCTCACTTGAGGAAGTCGGGAACGTCGAGCTCCTCGGCCGGACGGCGCGGCTCGTCGAACAGGCGCGGCACCTCGACCGGCCGCTCGACGGTGACCCCCTCGCCCTCGGCGTCCTCGACCACCGTGAACGGGCGGCGCTGCTCCGCGGGCCGCGCGCCCGCCGGCGGGGCCGGCGGTGCGTCGAGGCTCACGGGGACGTCGTCCGGCTCGGCCTGGATCGGGCGCGGCTGCACGGGGACCGCCGGCACCGACGCGGTCGCCGGCTGCGGCGCGCGCGGCGGGGCGGTCTGCAGCCCGGGCCGCGGCGCGGAGGTCGCCGTCGTCCCTCCCTCGCCGACGGTGACCGTCGGCTTGGCCGGTGCGCCGGCGATCTGGCCGAGACCACGGCCGTCCTTGCGGGCCTGCGGCACGCCGCCGTCGAACCCGGCGGCGATGACGGTGACCCGCACCTCGTCGCCGAGCGCGTCGTCGATGACCGTGCCGAAGATGATGTTCGCCTCGGAGTGCGCCGCCTCCTGGACGAGGCGCGCCGCCTCGTGCACCTCGAAGAGGCCGATGTCGCTGCCGCCCTGGATGGACAGGAGAACGCCGTGGGCGCCGTCGATGGACGCCTCGAGCAGCGGCGACGAGATCGCGAGCTCGGCGGCCTGCACGGCACGGTCCTCGCCCCTCGCCGAGCCGATGCCCATCAGCGCGGACCCCGCACCCTGCATCACGGACTTCACGTCCGCGAAGTCCAGGTTGATGAGGCCCGGCGTCGTGATGAGGTCGGTGATGCCCTGGACGCCGGAGTGCAGCACCTGGTCGGCCGAGTGGAACGCGGCGATCGCCGAGACGCTCTTGTCCGACATCGACAGGAGGCGGTCGTTGGGGATGACGATGAGGGTGTCCACCTCCTCGCGGAGGGTGTCGATGCCCTGCTCGGCCTGCACGGAGCGGCGCCGGCCCTCGAAGGTGAAGGGCCGCGTCACGACGCCCACCGTCAGCGCGCCGAGCGAGCGCGCGATGCGCGCCACCACGGGCGCACCGCCGGTGCCGGTGCCGCCGCCCTCGCCCGCCGTCACGAAGACCATGTCGGCGCCCCGCAGGACGTCCTCGATCTCCTCGGCGTGATCCTCGGCCGCCTTCTTGCCGACCTCGGGGTCGGCACCGGCGCCCAGGCCACGGGTGAGCTCACGGCCGACGTCGAGCTTGACGTCGGCATCCGACATCAGCAGCGCCTGCGCGTCGGTGTTGATGGCGATGAACTCGACACCCTTGAGCCCGACCTCGATCATGCGGTTCACGGCGTTCACGCCGCCACCGCCGATACCGACCACCTTGATCACTGCCAGGTAGTTCTGCGGAGTTGCCACGTCGTTGCCTCTCGGGTCGTTCCTTGTCCCGACGTCCGGTCCTCGCTCCCCCGTCGTCCCACCGGCAACCCGTGAGGGCTAACCTTAAGGTTCGAGTTGAGGGTTAGAGTTATGTCAGGTTGCTGCTGCGATCGACGGTAGGCGGCGCGGCGGGCGCGACGCCGGACGTGCATCGGCGTGTCGCACGCGCCCGGTGCTTGCCTCACCCGCCCGCGCGTGCCGCGTCGGCCCCACGCCCGTCATCGCGCCCGCCAACGCGCCCGTCAACGCGCCCCTCATCGGGTCACCGGCAGCTCGGGCGACGAGACGTCGATGGTCCGCGCGCCGTCGTCGAGCTTGCGCAGGGTACGCACCGCCTCGACCTTGAGCGGGAGGTCCGAGCTCCCACCCCACCGGACGGTGGTGCCGTCCTCCAGGACCGTCTCGACGGCGTCCTGCGTGTCGGCGCTCACGTGCTCCACCTTGCCGGCGAGCTCGGCGGGCAGCGCCGCCAGCACGTGGAGCGCGGCCTGCAGCGCCAGCGCGTCGTCCAACGGCACGTCCACCTGCGGCAGGCCCTTCGGGGCCGCGTCCCGCGTCGCCACGCGCACGCCCGACGAGTCGAGCAGGGCCAGCCGGTCGCCGTCGGGCACCGCGGCGACGGGGACGCGCGGCGTGAGCTCCACCGCGAGCCCGTGGGGCCAGGCACGCGCGATCCGCACGTCCTCGACCCCCCGCAGCCCGAGCACCTGCTCGCGCATCGCCACCGTGTCGAGGCGCGGCAGCGGCGTGCCGTCCGGCGCCTCGAGGATCTCCCGCACCGCGGCCTCGTCGACGTAACGTCCGGCCCCGGACACGGTCACCTCCGCCTTCTCCAGCGCGAGCACGGGCGACCAGAGCGCCACCCACGCGAGGCCCCCGACCAGCGCCAGCGCGAGCACCCACGCGAGCACCCGTCGCCACGTGCGGTGCCGGCGCATGGCGGTGCGCTCCGCGAGCCGGTCCGCCATCGCCGTCGACACCCGCGGCGGGACCTCCTGCCCGGCCGGGACCACGGCCGTCGCCGCGGTACGGGGACGGGACCGCGCGGCCTCGGCGGGCGCCGCCCTCGGGGCCGTCTTCGGGGTGGCCTTCGGGGTGGCCTTCGTGGTTCCCGTCGCGGGCCCCCTCGAGCCACCCTTCGTCCCACGGGTCCCCGTCGGCGCCCCGGTGCCCACCGACGGCGTGCCGGTCGGCGCGGTCGCCGCCGATCGTCCGGACGTCGTGCGGCCCGACGTCGTGCGGGTCGGGCGCGGGCGGGCTGGCGGTCGCATCACCCCATGGTCTCGTCGGGGGCGGCGGCCGCCGGCGACGCCACGCCGGAGGTGCGCGCCGCGAGGTCCGCCAGGATCACGGGGCCGAGCTCGGTGACGTCGCCCGCGCCCACGGTGAGCAGCACGTCTCCCGGGCGGGCCAGGGCGGAGGCCACGTGGGCCGCCTCGAGCCGGTCCTCGACGGCGCGCACTCCCCCGCCGGACGACGTCCGCTCCAGCAGGTCGGTGATCGTGCGCGGGCCCACCGCCGGGTCGACGTCCTCGCGGGCCCGGTACACGCCGGTCACGACGACCTCGTCCGCGAGCGAGAGCGCCGCGGCGAACCGGTCGGCGAAGATCCGCGTGCGCGAGTAGAGATGCGGCTGGAAGAGGACGACGATGCGACCGTCGCCGGCGACCGGCCGGGCCGCCCGCAGGAGCGCCTCCACCTCGGTGGGGTGGTGGTCGTAGCTGTCGAAGACCCGGACGCCGTCGACCTCGCCCTTGGGCTCGAAGCGCCGGCCCGTGCCGACGAACGTCCCCGCGGCACGGGCGGCGTCCGCCGGCTCGGCGCCGAGCAGCACCGCCGTCACCACCGCGGCGGTCGCGTTGAGCGCGTTGTGCGCTCCCGGCACGGCGAGGCGCAGCTCGCGCGGCTCGTCGCCCAGCGGGCCGCCCGCGACGACGGCGTCGACGGTCCCGGCCCCGACGGCGACGTCGCGCACGCGCACGTCGGCGCCCGCGGCCTCCCCGTACGTCACGACCGTGCCGCCCGCGGCCCGGTGCGCGTCCGCGAGGGCGGCCGAGCCGGCGTCGTCGGCGCACGCCACGAGCGTGCCGCCGTCCGCGATCCGGTCGGCGAACTCCTCGAAGGCCTGCTCGAAGGCCCGCTGCGAGCCGTAGTGGTCGAGGTGGTCCGGCTCGACGTTCGTGACGACGGCCACCGTCGGGGCGTAGTTGAGGAACGAGCCGTCCGACTCGTCCGCCTCGGCCACGAGCACGTCGGACGTGCCGAGGTGCCCACCGGGCACGGCGCTCTCGCGGCCCTCGGCGTCCCGGACCCGCACCGTGCCCCCGATCGCGAACGACGCGTCGACACCGCACGCGCGCAGCACGGTCGCGACCATCGCCGACGTCGTGGTCTTGCCGTGCGCGCCGGCGACGGCCACCGCCCGGCGCCCCAGCATCAGGGACGCGAGCGCCTGGGAGCGGTGCAGCACCCGGATCCCGGCAGCGCGGGCCGCGGCGAGCTCCGGGTTCGTCTCCCGCACCGCGGAGGACACCACGACCGTGTCGACCAGGGGCGCGCCGTCCGGGCCGACGACGTGCGCCGCGTCGTGACCGACCCAGACCCGCACGCCGTCCGCGCGCAGCGCCTCGAGGGCGGGCCCGTCCGCCGCGTCGGAGCCCTGGACGTCCACGCCGCGTGCCGCCAGCAGGCGCGCGACGACGGAGACCCCCGCGCCGCCCACGCCCACCAGGTGCACGCGGCCGAGCTCTTCCACGGGCAGTGCCGGGGGCCGCGGCGTCCCCGCCGCGCTCATGCCTGCTCCCCCGCGCCCGAGGCGCCGTTCGAGCCGGCGCCGGCCTGCGCGACCGCCTCGGCGACCAGGTCGGCCACGCGGGCGGCGCCGTCGCGCACCCCGGTCGTGCGGGCCGCGGACGCCATCGCGTCGAGCCTCGGCCGGTCGGCCAGCAGCGCCGGCACGTGCTCGGCCACCCAGGCGGGCGTGAGGTCGGCGTCGTCCACGAGCAGGCCGCCGCCCGCCTCGACCAGCGGCGCGGCGTTGAGCCGCTGCTCGCCGTTGCCGATGGGCAGCGGCACGTACACCGCGGGCACCCCGAGCGCCGCGAGCTCGCACACCGTGCCCGCGCCGGAGCGGGCGACGACCAGGTCCGCGACCGCGAGCGCGAGCTGCATCTCGGACAGGTACTCGCGGACCTGGTAGCGCGCGGCCTCGAACCCGCCCGCCGCGGTGGCGGCGTCGACGGCCGCCCGGACGGGCCCGTTCTTGCCCTTGCCCGTGAGATGCAGCACCTGGACGCCGGCGCGCAGCAGCGCCTCCACCGACCCGGCCAGGGCGGCGTTCACCGACGCCGCGCCCGAGGAGCCGCCCGTGACGACGAGCGTCGGGAGGCCGGCGTCGAGACCCAGCGCGTCGGCGGCCTGCACGCGCGCGGCGAGCGCGTCGGCCTCGCGGGCCGAGACGAGCTCCGCGATCTCGGCCCGCAGCGGGAGACCGACGACCTGGGCGCCCGGCAGCGGGGTGCCCGGGAACGTCGCGCCGACGCGCGCCGCCCAACGGGCGCCGAGCTTGTTGGCCAGGCCCGCGCGGGCGTTCTGCTCGTGGATCACCACGGGGACGCCCTTGCGCCGGGCCGCGAGGTACGCGGGGGTGGAGACGTACCCCCCGAAGCCGACGACGGCCTGGGCGCCGATCTCGTCGATCGCGGCCTCGGCCGCCTTGACGGCCGCGCTGAGGCGGCCGGGCAGCTTCAGCAGGTCGACGCTCGGGCGCCGCGGCAGCGGCACGCGCGGGATCGGCCACAGCCGGTACCCGCGCTCCGGGACCAGATCGACCTCGAGGCCCGACGTGGTGCCGAGGGCGAGGATCCTGGCCTCCGGCTCGCGGGCGCGGAGCTCGTCCGCGACGGCGAGGAGGGGGTTGACGTGGCCGGCGGTGCCGCCCCCGGCGAGGACGACGGACGTGACTGCAGAGCTCTTCACAGGCAGGACCCTATCGGCCGCCGTCGCCCCCGCGGCGTCGCCCTCTCCCCTCGGCGCCGCCCGCCCGGCCCCGCCGCGAGAGGACCGCGACCGAGCGCTTGACCACGCTCCGGCGCGCGGCCAGGGCCTCGGCGGCGCCCGGCTCGCTGCGCGCGAAGCTGATCACCACGCCCAGCGCGACCATGGTGGTCACGAGGGCCGACCCGCCCGCCGACACGAGCGGCAACGGGACGCCGATCACCGGCAGGACGCCGATGACCACGCCGATGTTCACGAACGCCTGGCCCACGACCCAGCAGCCGATGGCCGCCGTGGTGATCTTCACGAACGGGTCCGGGTGCCGGCGGACCACCCGCGCCATCGCGACCCCGAGGACGGCGAACAGCGCGAGCACCAGCAGCGTGCCGAACAGCCCCAGCTCCTCGCCGATGACGGAGTAGATGAAGTCGTTGTGCGCCTCCGGCAGGTACTTCCACTTCTCCCGGCTGGCGCCCAGGCCCACGCCGAACAGCCCGCCGGTGCCGAGCCCGTACATCCCGTGGATCGACTGGTAGCACTGCCCCTGCGTGTCCGTGCACGTGCCGTACGCGGCGAGGATCCGGGTGAGTCGGTCGGAGCTGCCCTGGTTGAGGATGAACGCCCAGCCGACCACCAGCGCCGCCCCGATCCCACCGACGACCAGCAGCGACGCGGGCGCCCCCGAGACCCAGTAGGCCCCGAGACCCAGCAGCGCCAGGATCAGCGCCGTGCCGAGGTCGTGGCCCGCCATGACGAGTCCGAGGACCGCGGCGAGCCCGAGCACGCCGGGCACGATCGCCTGGCCCCACCGGCCGAGAAGGTGCTGCTTGCGGCCCAGCACCGCCCCGAGCCACACCGCAAGCGCCAGCTTGGCGAGCTCGGAGGGCTGGAACTGGATCGGGCCGACCACCAGCCAGTTCCGGTTGCCGTTGACGAGCTTGCCGACGAACGGGACGGCGACGAGCATCGCGAGCGAGACGAGCAGCGCGGGCCAGGCGAGCCGCTTGTACCAGCGCACCGGCAGCCGGGCGGCGACCAGCATGAGCGGCAGGCCGATGAGGGCGAACCGCGCCTGCACCAGGAACGCGGCGAACGGCGAGTCCCCTGCGGCGATGGAGGTGATCGTGGAGCTGGACAGCACCATGACGAGGCCGATGACGAGCAGTAGCCCGGTGGCCCCGACGAGGAGGTAGTAGCTCGTGACCGTGCTGTTCCACTGCCCGAGCCACGGGCGGTCGGCCCGCTTCGACGGCGTGCGCTTCGTGGAAGGGCCCGTCGTGGGCCTCGCCCTCGTCGACGGACGACCGGCCGGCTGCCGCGGCCCCCGTCGGGCGCCCGTCGTGACCGCCATCCGGCACCTCTCGCTCGTCGTCGCGGCGTCGTGCCGCTACAGCTCCGCCACGGCCGTGGCGAACGCCTCCCCCCGCTGGGCGTAGGAGGCGAACTGGTCCATGGACGCGCCGGCGGGCGCCAGCAGCACGGTGTCCCCCGGACGGGCCAGGTCACGTGCCGCCGCGACCGCGCGCCGCATCACGGTCCCAGTGTCGCCGGGATCGACCACGACGACGGGGATCTCGGGCGCGTGTCGGGCCAGCGCCCCCCGGAGCGGCTCCGGGTCGACGCCGATGAGCACGGCCGCGTGGAGGCGGTCGGCGCGGTCGGCGACGAGGGAGTCGAACGACGCCCCCTTCGCGAGCCCGCCCGCCACCCACACCACGGTGCCGGGCGCGTACGCCGCGAGCGAGGCGGCCGCCGCGTGCGCGTTGGTGGCCTTGGAGTCGTCCACCCACGCGACGCCGTCGAGCTCGCGGACCTGGGCGATGCGGTGGGCGCCGGGCCGGAACGCGCGCAGGCCGTCGCGGACGGCGGACGCGGGCACGCCGTGCGCGCGGGCGAGCGCCGCGGCCGCGAGGGCGTTGGCGACCACATGGGGCGGCGGGTTGCCGCCCCCGGGCGCGAGGTGCGCCAGGTCGGCGAGGGTGCCGAGCTCGGCGGCCGTGCGCTGCCGGTCGCGCGCGCCGGGCTCGGTGTGGAAGGCGCGGTCGACGAGCACGTCCTCGACCACGCCCAGCTGGCCGGGGCCGGGGGCGCCGAGGGTGATCCCCACGGCGAGGGCACCCTCGGTCACGTCGGCGTCGCGCACGAGCTGCTCGGTGCGCGGGTCGGCCGCGTTGTACACGCACGCCACCTGCGCGCGGGCGTAGATCCGGCACTTGTCCGCCGCGTACGCCTCGAGCGACCCGTGCCAGTCGAGGTGGTCGGCGGCCACGTTGAGCACCGCCGCCGCCTCGAAGGACGTGGTGAGCGTGTGGTGCAGCTGGAAGCTCGACAGCTCCACGGCCAGGACGTCGAGCGACGGGTCCTGCGCGGCCTCC
Organism: Isoptericola sp. NPDC019482; assembly: GCF_040632295.1. Lineage (NCBI taxonomy): Bacteria > Bacillati > Actinomycetota > Actinomycetes > Micrococcales > Promicromonosporaceae > Isoptericola > Isoptericola sp. NPDC019482. The sequence goes on along the minus strand of NZ_JBEYBQ010000020.1, from coordinate 6,628 downwards.
ACGACGGGGGTGCCGACGTTGCCGACCGCCGCGGCGCGCAGGCCCGCCGCCGTGAGGATCGACGCGAGCATCTCGACCGTCGTCGTCTTGCCGTTCGTGCCGGTGACGGCGAGCCAGGGAGCCGGCCCGGGCGAGCCGGCGCGCTCGACGCGCAGCCGCCAGGCCAGCTCGATCTCGCTCCACACGGGGACGCCCGCGGCGCGGGCGGCGGCCAGCAGCGGCGTGCTCGGCGCCCACCCCGGGGAGGCGACGACGAGGTCCGCGCCCGCGACGACGCGTTCTGCCACCGCCAGGTCGTCGGCGTCCCGCACGTCGGCGTCGTCGGCGCGCCCGTCGACCGTCACCACGGAGGCCGCACGCCCTGCCGCACCGCCCGCCAGGGCCGCGACCACGGCGCGCCCGGTCACGCCGAGCCCGGCGACGACGACGCGGGCGCCGTCGGGCAGCGCCCGCGGGCCGGGCTCGGTCACGTGGCCACCCACTCGGCGTAGAAGACGCCCATGCCGAGCGCCGCGAACAGGCCGGCGATGAGCCAGAACCGGATGACGATCGTGACCTCGCCCCACCCGGACAGCTCGAAGTGGTGGTGCAGCGGCGCCATCTTGAACACGCGCTTGCCCGTCATCTTGAAGAAGCCGATCTGGATGACGTCGGACATGACGATGACGACGAAGAGACCGCCGATGATCGCGGCGAGGATCTCGGTGCGCGACAGGATCGAGATGCCGGCCAGGGCGCCGCCGAGGGCGAGCGAGCCGGTGTCGCCCATGAAGATCTTCGCGGGGCTGGCGTTCCACCACAGGAAGCCGATGCACGCGCCCGCGATGGCCGCGGCGACGATCGCGAGGTCCTGCGGGTCGCGCACCTCGTAGCAGCGCGGCCCGGCCGCGGCGAGCCGCTGGCAGGACTGGTTGAGCTGCCAGATGCAGACGAGGACGTAGGCGCCGAAGACGATGATCGAGACGCCGGTCGCCAGGCCGTCGAGGCCGTCCGTGAGGTTCACCGCGTTGGACCACGCGGTGATGAGGAAGTTCGCCCAGATCACGAAGAGGATGAGGCCCACCGTGACGCCGGCGAACGCCAGGTCGAGGTTGGTGTCGCGCAGGAACGAGATCCGCGTGGACGCGGGCGTCCGGGCGTTCGCGTTGGGGAACTGCAGCGCGAGGACCGCGAAGCTGATCCCGACGAAGCCCTGGCCGATGATCTTCGCCTTCGGCGTGAGGCCCAGGGACCGCTGCTTGCGGATCTTCGTGAAGTCGTCGAGGAAGCCGACCAGGCCGAGGCCCGTCATCAGGTACAGGCACAGCAGCGCCGACGCGCTCGGCGGCCTCCCGGCGACCAGCATGGACACCGCGACGCCGACCAGGGCCGCCGCGATGATGACGACGCCGCCCATCGTCGGGGTGCCGCGCTTGGTGAAGTGCGCCGTCGGCCCGTCCTGGCGGACGAACTGGCCGTAGTTGCGGTGGATGAGGAACCGGATGAACAGCGGCGTCCCGAAGAGCGCGACGAGGCCGGAGACGCCGGCCGAGACCAGGATCGCGATCACGGGGCGACCTCCGACGCGGCGCCCGGCACGGCCGGCCCGCCCGCGGCGAGCTCGTCGCCGAGCCGCCACAGGCCGGACCCGAGGGAGGACTTCACGAGGACGACGTCGCCCGGCTCGAGCGCCTCGGCGAGCACCGCGCGCGCGGCGTCGAGGTCAGGCACGAAGACCGACTCCTCTCCCCAGGACCCCTCCTGCAGGGCCCCTTCGTGGATGTGGTACGCCCCGTCGCCGACGACGACGAGGAGCTTGACGTTCAATCGGACCACGAGGCGGCCGATCTCGTCGTGCGCGGCGCGCGAGCCGTCGCCGAGCTCGAGCATCTCGCCCAGCACGGCCACCGAGCGGCGCGTGCGGCCCGCCATGACGGCGAGCGTGCGCAGCGCGGCGCGCATCGAGTCCGGGTTGGCGTTGTAGGCGTCGTCGACCACGGTGACGCCGTCCGGGCGCTCGGTGACCGCCATGCGGTGCGGGCTGACCGGCGTGGCACGCGAGAGCCCGGCCGCGACGCCCGGGACGGTGCCGCCGAGGGCCAGGACGACCGTGGCGGCCGCGAGCGCGTTGCTCACGTGGTGCGCGCCGACGAGCCGCAGCTCGACGGGGGCGGCGTCCGCCCCGCCGGCGACGAGCGCGAACCGGGCCCTGCCCGACGGGTCGACCTCGACGTCGGCGCCGCGCACGTCGGCCGAGGAGATCGTGCCGAACGTGGTGACGGTGTGCTCGGGGGCCGCGAGAGACGCCATCGCCGCGACGCGCTGGTCGTCGGCGTTGAGCACCACCGTGCCGCCGGGCACGACGCCCGAGACCATCTCGGCCTTGGTGCGCGCGATCGCCTCGACCGACCCGAACTTGCCCACGTGGGCGACGCCCACGGCGAGCACGACGCCGACGTCGGGCGGCGCGATCCGCGTGAGGTACGCGATGTTGCCGGGACCGTCCGCGCCCATCTCGAGCACGAGGAACCGCGTGGCCTCGGTGACGCGCAGCACGGTGAGCGGCAGTCCGACCTCGTTGTTGAAGGACCCGGTGGGCACCACCAGCCCGTCCTCGGGCGCGACGCCGTCCGGCAGCAGGTCGGCGAGGAGCTGGCCCAGCAGGTCCTTGGTCGTGGTCTTGCCCACCGAGCCCGTCACCGCGACGACCCGCAGGTCGCCGCCGGCCCGCACGCGGGCGAGCACGGCGTGCGCGAGCTCGCCCAGCGCGGCCTGCACGTCGTCGACGACGACGGTCGGGACGCCCTCGAGCTCGCGGGCGGCGAGGACCAGCGCGGCCCCGGAACCCACGGCGGCGCGGGCGAAGTCGTGCCCGTCGACGTGCTCGCCGGGGAGCGCGACGAACAGCGACCCGGCCTCCACGCGGCGGGAGTCGACCACGACGGGCCCGGTCACGGGCGTCGCGGCGTCGGCGTGCAGCCGTCCCCCGGTCGCCTCGGCGACGTCGGCGGCGGTCAGCGCGATCATGCGGTGGTCCTCTCGTGCCGCCGCTGCAGCGCGCGGCGGGCCTCTTCGCGGTCGTCGAGCTCGAGGTCGACGCCCGCGACCTCCTGGATGGTCTCGTGGCCGCGGCCCGCCACGAGGACGGTGTCGTCCGCCCCGGCGTCGAGCACGGCCCCCTCGATGGCGGCCGCGCGAGGGGCGGCCTCGGTCACGACGACGTCGCGACCGGACTCCCGCGCCGCGTCCCGGGCCGCGCGGGCCCCGTCGAGGACGGCGGCACGCACGGCGGAAGCGTCCTCGCCGTGCGGGTCGTCGTCGGTGACGACGACGACGTCGGCGCCCTCGACGGCGGCCGCACCCATCGCGGGGCGCTTGCCCTTGTCGCGGTCGCCCGTGGCGCCGAAGACGACGACGAGCCGGCCGGACGTCGTCGGGCGCAGGGCGGCGAGCGCGAGCTCGAGGGCCTCCGTGTTGTGCGCGAAGTCCACGACGACGCGCGGGTGCCCGTCGCCGCCGGCGCCGACGACCTCCATGCGTCCGGGCACGACGGCCGAGAGGCCGTCGGCCGCGGCGAGGGCCTCGGCCACGTCCTCGACGTGCGCGCCGCCCTCCAGGACCATGGCGACGGCCAGCGCGGCGTTCGCCACGTTGAACCCGCCCGGCAGGGACGTCGAGGTGCGCAGGGAACGTCCGTCGACGTGCGTGAGCGTGAACGCGGAACCGGTGCCGTGCGGCGCGACGTCGGTGACGGTCCAGTCCGCCGCCGTCTCGCCGTCCCTCGTGGCGCGGGTGCGGAGCGTCGCGACGGGTACCTGCGCGGCGGCCGCCATGCGCTCGCCCCACACGTCGTCCACCACGACGACGCCGCGGCGCGCGTGCTCGGGCGTGAACAGCGACGCCTTCGCGTCGAAGTACGACTGCAGGTCGCCGTGGAAGTCCAGGTGGTCCTGGCTGAGGTTGGTGAACCCGACCACGCCGAACTCGATGCCGTCCACGCGGTGCATCGACAGCGAGTGGGACGACACCTCCATCGCCAGCGTGCGGACCTCCGCCTCGCACATCGCGGCGAGCAGCGCCTGCAGGTCCGCGGCCTCCGGGGTGGTGAGCCGGCTGGGCAGCACCGTGTCGCCCGCGCGCATCTCGACCGTGCCGATCAGGCCGCCGGTCCAGCCGAGGGCCCGGAGCAGGTGGTCGACCTGGTAGGTCGTCGTCGTCTTGCCGTTGGTGCCGGTGACGCCGAAGGTCATGAGGTGCTCGGCGGGCTCGCCGTACACCCAGGCCGCGACCGGTCCGAGCACCGCGCGCGGGTCCGCGGCGACCAGGACGGGCACGGCGGGGTCGAGCGCGTCCGGGCCCTGGGCGAGGGTCGCGACGCCGGCGGTGTCCGTGAGCACGGCACGGGCCCCGCGCGCCACCGCGTCGGCGGCGAACCGCGCGCCGTGGGCGTGCGCGCCCGGGAGGGCGACGAACAGGTCGCCGCCGGCGACGACGCGGTTGTCGGACGCGACCGAGGTGACGACGACGTCGGCGGGGACCTGCGGCCGGGAACCGGCCTCGTCGGGGGCCGCCGGCGTCGTCACCTCCAGCCCGAAGGTCAGGGCGAGGTCCCGCACCCGCCGGGGCGTCGTGCCCGCGGGCCGGATACGGGGAAGCGGGGATGTCACGGAGAAGAACCTACCGTCTGCGTGCTGCGGGCCCGGCACCCAGCGCGCCGGGCATGAGAACCGTCACGGACCTCGCGACGCGGGTCGACCGCTCGCTCACCGGGCCCTTCACCAGGTCGTTCACCAGGTGAGCGGGTAGGGCTTGAACGGCGTCGTGCTGGGCGGCACGTCCATCTTCTGCAGCGTGTACCCCATGAGGTCGCTGAACACCGGCGCGGCCACCACGCCGCCGTAGATCGACGACTGCGGGCTGCGCAGGAAGACGGACACCGTGTACCGGGGGTCGTCGGCGGGCGCGACGCCGATGAACGACGCCATGTAGGTGGTCCCGGACCCGGTCCACATCTGTGCGGTGCCGGTCTTGCCGGCCACGCGATAGCCCGGCACCCGGGCGTTGGCCGCCGTGCCCTCCTCCCCCACGACCGACTCCATCATCCGCATCACCGAGCCCGCGGTCTTCTCGGAGACCACGCGGTCCTTCCCCGGGGCCGCGGCGGGCGTGAACGTGCCGTCGGGGGCCCGCGTGCCGGCCACCAGGCTGGGCTCCACCCGGACCCCGCCGTTCGCGATCGTGGAGAAGACCTGCGTCGCCTGCATGGCGTTCACGGCCACGCCCTGCCCGAACAGGATCGTGTACGGGGTGCGGGCGTCGTGCGCCAGCGTCTGCTCCGAGGGCAGGATGCCGGCGGACTCCCCCGGCAGCCCGAGCCCGGTCGGGTTCCCGAACCCGAACTTGCCGAGGTAGTCGTAGCGGACGTCCAGCGGGATCTTCTCGCCGATCTGCACCGTGCCCGTGTTCGACGAGTGCGCGAGCACGCCCGCGAGCGTCAGCCGCTGGTCGGGGTGCTCGTGCGAGTCCTTGAACGACTCCCCGTTGGGGGTGGTGTACCGGTAGGGCACCCGGAACTGGCTGTCCGGCTTCCAGTAGCCCTCCTCGAGGGCCGCCGCCATCGTGACGACCTTGCCCGTGGAGCCGGGCTCGAAAACGTCCTTCACGGCGCGCGAGCCGTTGGCGACCGCGGACGTCGAGCGGTCGTTGGGGTCGACGTCGCCCGAGTCCGCGACGGCGAGCACCTGGCCGGTGCGCACGTCCTCCACCACGGCCATCGCGTACTTCGCCCCGGTCTTCGAGACGGCGTCGTCGAGCAGCTCCTCCGCCTTCCACTGCACGTCGGAGTCGATCGTGAGCTCCACGTCGCTGCCCGGCACCGCGTCCGTGGCGTCCCGCTCGGAGCCCGGGATCGCGACGCCGTCGCGGCCGCGCTCGTAGGTGACGCTGCCGTCGGTGCCGGCGAGCACGTCCTCGTAGGCGCGCTCGAGCCCGCCCTGGCCCACCTGGTCGCGGTCGACGAACCCGACGAGCGTGCCGGCGACGACACCCGCCGGATACGTGCGGCGGGAGGTGAGCTCGGTGCGGATGTAGGCCTGGAGGTCGAGCTTGGTGATCGCCCGCTGCACCTCGGGCACCGCGTTGCGCTTGAGGATCACGTACCGGTCGTCGCCGTTGAGCTTCGCCGCGAGCTCCGCGGGGTCCTCGTCCACGATCGGGGCGAGGAGCTGGGCGATGCCGAGGGCGCCGTCCTGCACCGTCCTGCCCGTCGCGGTGTCCACGCGCTGGCCGCCCTGGAAGCCCTGGATGGCGAGCGTGTCGGCCGAGATCGTGTACCGGTCGACGGAGGTCGCGAGCACGCGGCCGTTCGCGTCGACGATGTCGCCGCGGTGCGCGACCTCCACCGCGTGCGTCGTCCGCTTCTCCTGCGCCGTCGCCGCGAGCGACGGCCCCTGGAAGATCTGCACCTGGACCAGGCGGCCGACGAAGACCGCCAGCACGAGCGCCGCGACGACCATGATCCACCGCTGCCTGCGCTCGGGATCGCCCGGCCGCCCCCGGCCGGCGGCCCCGCCGCGCGGCCGGGGCGGGGAGCCCTCGCCCCGAGCCGGCGCGCGGACGGGCGCGCGGGCGGCCGTGGTCGCGGGCCGCC
>NZ_JBEYBQ010000019.1:0-84997 GCF_040632295.1 Isoptericola sp. NPDC019482 | reverse complement strand
GTTCTCTAAACACCCGCCCTGTCCGACCAGGCGGCCTGCCCGGCCCGGGGCCGCCCTCCGGGGTGGGCCCCTCTCCCTGCGGGCCGGATGCGTGCGCCACCGCCTGTTCGGCATTCCGGCGCCCGGGGGACACGGTGTGTGACGCACGCCGCGCCCGCATGGTGGGCACGCTCACGGGCGGAGCGAGGGCGACGGGATAGGGTGGAGGCCGTCAGAACGACACCCTTTAACCCCGTCCCGTGAGGCGGAGAAGGAGGTCGCCAGTGGCTGCTGGCACCGGTATGCCCGGAACACCCGAACTGCCCGACGCCCCGGAAGGGACGGTCGTGCTCGGCGCGAGCGACGTCGCCCGCGCCCTCACCCGCATCGCGCACGAGATCGTCGAGCGCGCCAAGGGGGCCCAGGACGTCGTCCTGCTCGGCATCCCGACCCGTGGGGTCACCCTCGCCGCGCGCCTCGCGCAGCGGCTCGCGAGCATCGACCCCGCCTTCGACCCGGAGCGCGACCTGGGCGAGCTGGACGTCACGATGTACCGCGACGACCTGCGCCGCCAGCCCACGCGCGCCGTCGGCGTCACCCGGCTGCCCGCCGCGGGGATCGAGGGCAAGACGGTCGTCCTCGTCGACGACGTCCTCTTCTCCGGCCGCACCATCCGCGCCGCGCTCGACGCCATCGGCGACCTCGGCCGCCCGCAGGCCGTCCGGCTCGCGTGCCTGGTGGACCGGGGCCATCGTGAGCTGCCGATCCGCCCCGACTTCGTGGGCAAGAACCTCCCGACGGCGCAGACGGAGCGCGTGCGCGTGCTCCTCGCCGAGGTGGACGGCTCCGACGCCGTCGTGATCAGCGGGCGCGAGCCCGACGGCGCGGTCCCGGGCGACGGGAGCGGGCGATGAAGCACCTGCTGTCCACCGCCGACCTCGCCAAGGACGAGGCGATCGAGCTCCTCGACACCGCCGCGCAGATGGCCGCGACGCAGTCCCGCGAGATCAAGAAGCTGCCGACGCTGCGCGGCCGCACCGTGGTGAACCTCTTCTTCGAGGACTCCACCCGCACGCGCATCTCGTTCGAGACGGCCGCCAAGCGGCTGTCCGCGGACGTCATCAACTTCTCGGCCAAGGGGTCGAGCGTCTCCAAGGGCGAGTCGCTCAAGGACACCGCGCTCACCCTGCACGCGATGGGCGCCGACGCCGTGGTGGTGCGCCACTGGGCCTCGGGCGCCCCGTACCAGCTCGCCCACGCGGGCTGGCTCGACGCGGCCGTGCTCAACGCCGGCGACGGCACGCACATGCACCCCACGCAGGCGCTGCTCGACGCCTACACGATCCGCCGGCACGTGGTCGGTGGAGCTGCCGGCCACGGCGGCGGGCTGCGCCGCGGGGGCGACGACGGCGTCGGCGCCGACCTCGCGGGCGTGAAGGTCGCGATCGTGGGCGACGTCCTGCACTCGCGCGTCGCCCGGGCCAACGTGTGGCTGCTGCGCACGCTCGGCGCCGAGGTGACGCTCGTGTCGCCGCCCACGCTGCTGCCGGTCGGGGTCGAGACCTGGCCGTGCCGCACGTCCTACGACCTGGACGCCACGCTCGCCGACTGGCAGCCGGACGCCGTGATGATGCTGCGCGTGCAGCGCGAGCGGATGTCCGGGGGCGCGGGGGCGTTCTTCCCGAGCCCGCTGGAGTACACCCGCTACTTCGGCCTCGACGGCCGCCGCCTGGCGCTGCTGCCCGAGCACTCCATCGTCATGCACCCCGGCCCGATGAACCGCGGGCTGGAGATCTCCGCCGAGGCGGCCGACTCCGACCGCGCCGTCATCGTGGAGCAGGTCGCCAACGGCGTCGCCGTGCGCATGGCCTCGCTCTACCTGCTGCTGTCCGGCACCGCCTCGTCCGCCTCTGTGCCCGCCCCTGTCTCGAGCACCACCGAAGGGACCGCCCTGTGACCACCACCTACGTGCTGCGCGGGGCCCGCCCCCTGGGCGGCGAGCCCGCCGACGTCGTCCTGGCCGACGGCGTGATCACCCAGGTCGCGGCGCCCGGCACCGCGGACCTGCCCGCCGGCGAGGACGTCGTGGAGATCGCGGCAGACGGGCACGTGCTCCTGCCCGGCCTGGTCGACCTGCACACGCACCTGCGCGAGCCCGGCCGCGAGGACGCCGAGACGGTCGCCTCCGGCACGCGCGCCGCCGCGGCCGGCGGTTTCACCGCCGTGCACGCCATGGCCAACACGTCGCCCGTCGCCGACACCGCCGGCGTCGTCGAGCAGGTGTGGCGCCTGGGCCAGGAGTCCGGCTGGGTCGACGTGCACCCGGTCGGTGCCGTCACCGTGGGCCTGGGGGGCGAGCGCCTCGCCGAGCTCGGCGCGATGGCCGACTCCGCCGCCCGCGTCCGCGTCTTCTCCGACGACGGCAAGTGCGTGCACGACCCGATCCTCATGCGCCGGGCGCTGGAGTACGTCAAGGCGTTCGACGGCGTCGTCGCGCAGCACGCGCAGGAGCCGCGCCTCACCGAGGGCGCCCAGATGAACGAGGGCGTCGTCTCCGCCGAGATCGGGCTGGCCGGCTGGCCCGCCGTCGCCGAGGAGGCGATCATCGCCCGCGACGTGCTGCTCGCCGAGCACGTCGGCTCGCGCCTGCACGTCTGCCACCTGTCGACCGCGGGCTCGGTCGAGATCGTCCGCTGGGCCAAGGGCCGCGGCATCGACGTCACCGCCGAGGTGACGCCGCACCACCTGATCCTCACGGACGAGCTCGCCCGCACCTACGACCCGACGTACAAGGTGAACCCGCCGCTGCGGACGGCCGAGGACGTCGAGGCCGTGCGTCAGGGCCTGGCCGACGGCACGATCGACATCGTCGCCACCGACCACGCCCCGCACACCCGCGAGGACAAGGACTGCGAGTGGGGCGCCGCCGCGTTCGGGATGACCGGGCTCGAGACCGCCCTCTCGGTCGTGCAGCAGACCATGGTCGACACCGGCCGCCTCACCTGGGCCGACGTCGCGCGCGTCCTGTCGACCAACCCCGCCCGCATCGGTCGGGTCGCCGACCACGGCCGACCGCTCGAGGTCGGCGAGCCCGCCAACCTCACCCTGGTCGACCCGGCCGCCACCCGGACGGTCGACGGCGCCGCGCAGGCCACCGCGAGCGGCAACACGCCGTTCGCGGGCCGCGAGCTGCCCGGCCGCGTCGTGGCGACGTTCCTGCGCGGCCGCGCGACCGTCCTGGACGGCGAGCCCGTCGCGGCCGCCGCCGCGGGCACGCGGGGAGGCGCCCGATGAACCTTCCTATGCCCGTCGCGGTCGGGATCTGGGTCGTGATCGGCGTCCTGCTCCTGCTCGTGATCCTCGGCGGCCGCCGGCGGCTCGCCGCGCGCACGAAGGACACGGTCCCCGCGCCGCCCGCCGTCCCGGAGGACCTCGGCGCCCTGCGCCTCGGCCCGCTCGACGCCACCTACGTCTCCTCGACGCTCTCGGGGGACTGGCTGGCCCGGGTCGGCGCGCACCACCTCGGCGACCGCTCCACCGCCCACGTGTCCGTGCACGACGCCGGCGTCCTGGTCGAGCGTGACGGCGCCCCGGACGTGTTCGCGCCCGTGGCCGCCCTGCGCGGCGTCGGCCTGGCCCCCGGCATGGCCGGCAAGTACGTCGGCGCCGACGGCCTGGTCGTCGTCACCTGGGAGGACCCGGAGCGCGACGGCGTGCCGGCGGTCGCCCTCGACACCGGCCTGCGCACCCGCCTCGCGCCCGACCGCTCCCGCCTGGTCGACGCCGTGCGCCACCTCATGACCTCTGCCCCCGCACCGAAGGACGAGCAGTGACCTCCAGCTCCCAGACCAGCCCCGCGCCCGCACCCCAGGCGGCGCTCCTCGTGCTCGAGGACGGCACCGTGGCCCGCGGCCGCGCCTACGGCGCCCGCGGCGCGACGTTCGGCGAGATCGTCTTCTCCACCGGCATGACCGGCTACCAGGAGACGCTCACCGACCCCTCCTACCACCGGCAGATCGTCGTGATGACGGCCCCGCACGTCGGGAACACCGGCATCAACGACGAGGACCCGGAGTCCGGCAAGATCTGGGTGGCCGGCTACGTGCTGCGCGACCCCGCCCGCCGCGTGTCCTCCTGGCGCGCCGATCGTTCCCTCGCCGACGAGCTCGCGGCCCAGGGCGTCGTGGGCATCAGCGACGTCGACACCCGCAAGCTCACGCGCCACCTGCGCGAGCTGGGCGTCATGCGCGCCGGGATCTTCTCCGGCGACGCGCTGGTGCGCGAGGTCGCCGGCGGCACGCTCGTCGAGCGGTCCGTCCCGGAGCTCGTCGCCGAGGTGCAGGCCTCCCCGCAGATGGCGGGCGCCAACCTCTCCCCGGAGGTCACGACCGACCAGGCGTACGTCGTCGAGCCGTCGGGCGAGTTCGCCGGGCGGGAGCCGCTCGCGACGGTCGTCGCAGTCGACCTCGGCATCAAGGCCATGACGCCCGCGCGCCTGGCGCAGCGGGGCGTGCGCGTGCACGTCGTGCCGCAGTCGGCCACGATCGCCGACATCGAGGCCCTGCTCCCGACGGACGGCTCGCCCACGGGCGTGTTCTTCTCCAACGGGCCCGGCGACCCGTCGTCGGCCACGCACGAGATCGAGCTGCTGCGCGGCGTGCTGGACCGTGGCATCCCGTTCTTCGGCATCTGCTTCGGCAACCAGCTGCTGGGCCGCGCCCTCGGGTACGGCACGTACAAGCTCGGGTACGGCCACCGCGGCATCAACCAGCCGGTCATGGACCGCACCACCGGCAAGGTCGAGGTCACGGCGCACAACCACGGCTTCGCCGTCGACGCGCCGCTCGACGCCGTGTCCACGGCGCCGCACGACGCCGAGCGCGCCGACGGCCGCGCCTACGGCCGCGTCATCGTGTCCCACGTCGGCCTCAACGACCAGGTGGTCGAGGGGCTGACCGCGCTCGACGTGCCGGCCTTCTCCGTGCAGTACCACCCCGAGGCCGCCGCCGGCCCGCACGACAGCGCCTACCTCTTCGACCGCTTCGTCGAGCTCATGACGACCCGCGAGCCCGTGACCGTCCCCGCCGCCACGCTGGCCGCGCTGAAGGAGAACTGATGCCCCGCCGTTCCGACCTCTCCTCCGTCCTGGTCATCGGCTCCGGCCCGATCGTCATCGGCCAGGCCTGCGAGTTCGACTACTCCGGCACGCAGGCCTGCCGCGTGCTCAAGGAGGAGGGCCTGCGCGTCGTCCTCGTGAACTCGAACCCGGCCACGATCATGACTGACCCGGAGTTCGCCGACGCGACCTACGTCGAGCCGATCACCACCGAGGTGCTCACCTCGATCATCGCCAAGGAGCGCCCCGACGCCCTCCTGCCCACCCTGGGCGGCCAGACGGCGCTCAACGCCGCCATCGCCCTCGACGAGGCCGGCGTCCTCGAGCAGTACGACGTCGAGCTCATCGGCGCGAACATCCCCGCCATCCAGAAGGGCGAGGACCGCCAGCAGTTCAAGGACGTCGTCGCCAAGTGCGGCGGCGAGTCCGCCCGTTCCGTCATCGTGCACACCGTGGACGAGGCCGTCGCGGCGGCCGCCGACCTGGGCTACCCGATGGTCGTGCGCCCGTCCTTCACGATGGGCGGCCTGGGCTCCGGATTCGCGTACGACGAGACGGAGCTGCGCCGCATCGTCGGCCAGGGCCTGCACTACTCGCCGACCACCGAGGTGCTCCTGGAGGAGTCGATCCTCGGCTGGAAGGAGTACGAGCTCGAGCTGATGCGCGACAAGGACGACAACGTCGTGGTCGTCTGCTCGATCGAGAACGTCGACCCGGTCGGCGTGCACACGGGCGACTCGGTCACGGTCGCCCCCGCGATGACGCTCACCGACCGCGAGTACCAGAAGCTGCGCGACATCGGCATCGCCGTCATCCGCGAGGTCGGCGTCGACACCGGCGGCTGCAACATCCAGTTCGCCGTCGACCCCGACACGGGACGCATCATCGTCATCGAGATGAACCCGCGCGTCTCGCGCTCCTCGGCCCTGGCGTCCAAGGCGACCGGCTTCCCGATCGCGAAGATCGCGGCCAAGCTCGCCGTGGGCTACACCCTGGACGAGATCCCGAACGACATCACCCGCGTCACGCCCGCCAGCTTCGAGCCCACGCTCGACTACGTGGTCGTCAAGGTGCCGCGGTTCGCGTTCGAGAAGTTCCCGGCCGCCGACCCGACGCTCACCACCACCATGAAGTCGGTGGGCGAGGCCATGGCGCTGGGCCGCAACTTCACCGAGGCGCTCGGCAAGGCCCTGCGCTCCATCGACAAGGGCGGGGTCGCGTTCCACTGGGACGGCGCCGCGCCGTCCGGGGCGGAGCTCGACCAGCTGCTGGCCGACATCGTGCGGCCCACCGAGCACCGGATGGTCGGCGTGCAGCAGGCGCTGCGCGCCGTCGTCGCCGGGCACACGACGCTCGAGGCCGTGTTCGACGCGACCAAGATCGACCCCTGGTTCCTCGACCAGATCCTGCTGATGAACGAGGTCGCCGCCGAGGTCGCCACCGGCCCCACCCTGACCGAGGACGTGCTGCGCCGCGCCAAGCGGCACGGCCTGTCCGACGTGCAGGTCGCGCGGCTGCGCGGCATGGGGCCGGCGGGGGAGGCCACCGTCCGCGAGGTGCGGCGCGCGCTCGGTGTCCGCCCCGTCTACAAGACGGTCGACACGTGCGCGGCCGAGTTCGCGGCCCGCACGCCGTACCACTACTCGACCTACGACGAGGAGACCGAGGTGGCGCCGCGCGAGCGCGAGGCCGTCATCATCCTGGGCTCGGGCCCGAACCGGATCGGTCAGGGCATCGAGTTCGACTACTCGTGCGTGCACGCCGCCCTGACCCTGTCGGAGCGGTACGAGACCGTCATGGTCAACTGCAACCCGGAGACCGTCTCGACGGACTACGACACCTCCGACCGCCTGTACTTCGAGCCGCTGACCTTCGAGGACGTCCTCGAGGTCTACGAGGCGGAGCTCGCCGCCGGGCCGGTCAAGGGCGTCATCGTGCAGCTCGGCGGGCAGACGCCGCTCGCCCTCGCCCAGCGCCTGGCGGACGCCGGCGTGCCGATCCTCGGCACCTCGCCCGAGGCCATCGACGCCGCCGAGGACCGCGGCATCTTCGGCCAGGTGCTGCTCGACGCCGGCCTGCCCGCCCCCGCGTTCGGCACGGCCCGCTCGCTGGGCCAGGCCCGCGAGGTCGCCGAGACCATCGGCTACCCGGTGCTGGTGCGCCCGTCGTACGTGCTGGGCGGCCGCGGCATGGAGATCGTGTACTCCGCCGAGCAGCTCACCGAGTACGTCGAGCGGGCCCTCGAGGCGGCCGCCGCGGACGAGCGCACGGCCGGCGGCCTGCTGCCCGCTCCGCTGCTCATCGACCGCTTCCTCGACGACGCGATGGAGATCGACGTCGACGCCCTGTTCGACGGCGAGGAGATGTTCCTCGGCGGCGTCATGGAGCACATCGAGGAGGCCGGCATCCACTCCGGCGACTCGGCCTGCGTGCTGCCGCCCGTCTCCCTGTCGGACGCGGAGATCGAGCGGATCCGCCGCTCGACGGAGGCGATCGCGAAGGGCGTCGGCGTGCGCGGCCTGCTCAACGTGCAGTACGCGCTCGTCTCCGACGTCCTGTACGTGCTCGAGGCGAACCCGCGGGCGTCGCGCACCGTGCCGTTCGTGTCCAAGGCGACGGGCACCTCGATGGCGAAGGCCGCGGCCCGGGTCATGGTCGGCGAGTCGATCGCCGAGCTGCGCGCGGCGGGCGTCCTGCCCGCCGAGGGCGACGGCGGCACGCTCGACCTGGGCGCGCCGCTGGCCGTCAAGGAGGCCGTGCTGCCCTTCAAGCGGTTCCGTACCGCCGAGGGCCAGGTCGTCGACACGGTGCTCGGCCCGGAGATGCGTTCCACCGGCGAGGTCATGGGCTTCGACAAGGACTTCCCGCACGCGTTCGCGAAGTCGCAGGCCGCCGCGTTCGGCGGGCTGCCCACCGCGGGCCGGGTGTTCGTGTCGGTCGCCGACCGCGACAAGCGCTCGATCATCTTCCCGGTGAAGCGGCTCGCCGAGCTGGGCTTCGAGGTGCTCGCCACGGCCGGCACCGCCCAGGTGCTGCGCCGCAACGGCATCGGCAGCACGGTGGTGCGCAAGTTCTCCGAGGGGCGCGGCGCCGACGGGGAGCCGACGATCGTCGACCTCATCACCGACGGCGACGTGGACCTCGTCGTCAACTCGCCGTCGGGCCAGGGTGCGCGGGCCGACGGCTACGAGATCCGCGCGGCCACCACGGCCGCCGACAAGCCGATGATCACCACGGTGGACCAGCTCGCCGCGGCGGTGCAGGGCATCGAGGCGGTGCGCGGCGGGCCGTTCGACGTCGCGAGCCTGCAGGAGCACACGGTGGCGACGCGGGAGCGGCTCGGCGCCGCGGCGGGGGTGTCGGCGTGAGCGCCGCGGCGACGCCCGGTGCGGCGGCGGCCGCGACGCCGGTGCCGTTCGGCGCGCGCCTCGCCGCGGCGATGGACGCCCACGGCCCCCTGTGCGTGGGCATCGACCCGCACGCGTCGCTGCTCTCGGCCTGGGGGCTGGGCGACGACGCCGCCGGGGTGCGCGAGTTCGGGCTGCGCGTCGTGGACGCGCTCGGCGGGCGGGTCGCGGCCTTCAAGCCGCAGGCCGCGTTCTTCGAGCGGCACGGCTCGGCCGGCGTGGCTGCGCTGGAGGACGTGATCGCCGCGTCGCGGGCCGTCGGCACCCTGACGATCGTCGACGCCAAGCGCGGCGACATCGGCTCGACGATGGGCGCGTACGCGGACGCCTTCCTGGCCGACGGCTCCCCGCTCGCGGGCGACGCCGTGACGGTGTCGCCCTACCTGGGCTTCGGCTCGCTGGCCCCGGCCGCCGAGCTGGCCGCCCGCACCGGGCGCGGCATCTTCGTGCTGTGCCTCACCTCCAACAAGGAGGGGCACGAGGTGCAGCACGCGGTCGGGCCCGACGGCGTGAGCGTCGCGGCGTCGGTCGCCGCCCAGGCCGCGGTGCTCAACGCGGGCGCGGTGGCCGAGGGGCTGCCGATGGGCTCGGTCGGGCTCGTCGTCGGCGCCACGGTCGGCGACGCCGCCCGCGAGACCGGCACGGACCTCGTTGCGGTGCACGGCCCGCTGCTCGCTCCCGGGGTGGGCGCGCAGGGCGCGGGGGAGCGGGAGCTCGCCTCGGCCTTCGGGGACGCGCGGCGACAGGTGCTCGCCTCGTCGTCCCGCGGCGTCCTCGCGGCGGGGCCCGACGCCGACGGGCTGCGCGAGGCGGCGGCGTCCGCGGTGGCTGACGCGCGGGCCGCGCTGCGTCCCTGACGCCGGCCGCCCGCACGACGGGCCCGCCCCTCACGGGGGCGGGCCCGTCGTCGTCCCGGTGGTGCTGGCGTCAGGTGCCGACGTCAGGTGCCGGCGTCAGGACCCGGTGACCTGCCAGACGGACACGTGCCGCTCGCTGTCGGCGGTGAAGGGCGTGCGCTCCCAGTCCCCCCAGCGGTGCACCAGGCGCATCCCGGCGAGCCGTGCCATGAGGTCCAGCTCGGCCGGCCAGACGTACCGGAACGGCAGCCACCGGAACCGACCCGAGCCGTCCGGCCCGACGGTCACGTGGTTCGACGTGAACCCCTGGGTGACGACGTCGATCCGGTCGAAGCCCACGTACCCGCCGCCGGCGTCGTCGGGCGCGACCGTGAACGGCACCGTGTCCTGGCCGGGCGGCATGCGGCGCAGGGGCGGCACCCCGACCTCGACCACGAAGTGCCCGCCGGGACGCAGGTGCGCCGCCGCCGTGCGGAAGCAGTCCACCTGACCGTCCTGGGTCGTGACGTTGCCGATGGTGTTGAAGACGAGGTAGGCG
Organism: Isoptericola sp. NPDC019482; assembly: GCF_040632295.1. Lineage (NCBI taxonomy): Bacteria > Bacillati > Actinomycetota > Actinomycetes > Micrococcales > Promicromonosporaceae > Isoptericola > Isoptericola sp. NPDC019482. The sequence continues at coordinate 75,100 of NZ_JBEYBQ010000019.1, read as the reverse complement.
ACGGCGAACTCGCCGGGCACGCGCGCCGTCGTCATGTCGCCGATCGTCACCTCGACCCGGTCGCCGCCCGGCTTGTCCGCGACGCGCGCCGCCATCGCCCGGGACAGCTCGATGCCATGGGTGGGCACCCCGCGCAGGGCGAGCGGTGCGGCGACGCGGCCCGTGCCGACGGCCAGCTCGAGGGCGGCGCCGTCGCCGGCGAGCTCGGCGAGCACGTCGACGGTCCGGGCGACCACCGCCGGGTCGAACTCACGGTCGGTGGAGGAGTCGTAGGAGGCGGCGACGCTCTCCGGGAACCATCCGTCCTCGGTGGCGTCCGGGGTTGCGTCCGGGGTTGCGTCCGGGGTGGCGTCAGGGACCGTGCTCGGGTCGGTCGGCATGACCCGACCGTAGAACGCCGCGCGGGGGCCGGAGCAGCACTTTTTCGCGCAGGCGCGCGACCTGCGACGATGTCCTGACCCTAATGCCGCTTTCCTCCCGGTCGGAGGGCGGTCGCTCCCGTGCTACGGATTGCCGCCTCCGCAGGTCGTGGCTACTTTCGAGGGAGCAGTTCCCTCACAGGCGGACCGACAGAGTAGGTGACTTGCGTGGCTCTCCCCCCTCTCACCCCGGAACAGCGTGCTGCGGCCCTCGAGAAGGCGGCCGAGGCTCGGCGCGTCCGCGCGGAGATCAAGAACCGGTTGAAGTACTCCCAGGGCTCCCTCAAGGACGTGATCGAGAAGGGGCAGAAGGACGACGTCGTGGGCAAGCTCAAAGTCGTCTCGCTGCTCGAGTCGCTCCCCGGGGTCGGTAAGGTGAAGGCCCGGGCGATCATGGAGGAGATCGGGATCGCCGAGACTCGTCGGGTCCGCGGCCTCGGGCCGCACCAGGCTTCGGCGCTCATCGAGAGGTTTGGCTGACATTTCCGCACCACCCGCCGGCCGTCCGGCATCGCAGGAAGCCCCCGTCACCGTCGGCGCGGCCGCCGGGACGCCCCCGGCCCGGCTGACCGTGCTGGCGGGGCCGACGGCCGTCGGCAAGGGCACGGTCTCCGCCGACGTCCGTGCCCGCTACCCGCAGGTGTGGCTGTCGGTGTCGGCGACGACGCGGCCGCCGCGCCCCGGCGAGGTGCACGGCGTGCACTACCTGTTCGTCTCTCCCGAGGAGTTCGACCGGATGGTCGCCGAGGGGCAGATGCTCGAGTGGGCGGTGGTGCACGGCCGGCACCGGTACGGCACGCCTCGCGGGCCGGTGGAGGAGCACCTCGCGGCGGGCGTGCCCACCCTGCTGGAGATCGACCTGCAGGGTGCCCGCCAGGTGCGGGAGGCGGTCGCGGCGCGGGGGCTCGCCGCGCAGTTCGTCTTCCTCGCGCCGCCGAGCTTCGACGAGCTCGTGCGGCGCCTGGTCGGGCGCGGCACGGAGGACGCCGAGGAGCGCGAGCGGCGGCTGAGCACGGCGCGGACCGAGCTCGCGGCCGAGGCCGAGTTCGACGTGACGATCGTCAACGACGACGTCACCCACGCCACGGACCGGCTCGCGCGCGTGATGGGTGTGACGTCCGCCGCACCACGGGTCGCCCTGTAGGGCACCGGCTGGGGGTCCACGCCCGACCGCAGGTAGGATGGACCGCTGACCCCCTGACATCGCGTCACCGCAGCTGTCAGCGAACCCGTCACCGAACTTTGTCTGGAGTGTGACCCATGGCCGGAACCGTGGCCCAGCCCATCGGCATCACCGACCCGCCCATCGACGAGCTGCTCGAGCGCACCGACTCGAAGTACGGCCTCGTGCTGTACGCGTCCCAGCGCGCGCGTCAGATCAACGCGTACTACTCGCAGCTCAACGAGGGCCTGCTGGAGAACGTCGGCCCGCTGGTCGAGACCCGCAACCAGGAGAAGCCGCTCTCCATCGCCATGCGCGAGATCAACGAGGGCCTGCTCACCTCCACGCCCGTCGAGGAGAAGCCCGCGGCCGCCGCGGAGCCGGTCGCCGACCCCGGCGACGAGATCACCTTCTGACGGTCCGGCGCCGGCCCTTGACCGGCGCCACCCTGCGGCGGCGAGGTAGCGCACGATGAGGATCCTGCTCGGCGTGAGCGGCGGCATCGCCGCGTACAAGGCCGTGCTGCTGCTGCGCCTGCTCCGCGAGCAGGGGCACGCGGTCCGGGTGATCCCCACCGCGTCCGCCCTGCGTTTCGTCGGCGCGCCGACGTTCGAGGCGCTGTCCGGCGAGCCCGTCACCGACGAGGTGTTCGAGGACGTCGCGCACGTGCCGCACGTGGCCCTGGGCCAGGGCGCCGACCTCGTCGTCGTCGCGCCCGCCACGGCGGACCTGCTCGCCCGCGCCGCCACCGGCCGGGCGGACGACCTCCTCACCTCGGCGCTGCTCACCGCGCGATGCCCGGTGGTGATGGCACCTGCCATGCACACCGAGATGTGGGAGCACCCCGCCACCCGCGCCAACGTGGCGACGCTGCGCGAGCGCGGCGTCACGGTGATCGATCCGGCCAGCGGCCGCCTCACCGGCGCCGACACCGGCCCTGGCCGCCTGCCCGAGCCGGAGGAGATCGCCCGCGTGGCTCTCGCGGCCGTGGCGGGCACGGTCCCGGCGCCGGCCGAGGGTGCGCACCACGACGACCTGTCCGGCCGCAGGGTCGTCGTGTCCGCGGGCGGCACGCGCGAGCCGATCGACCCGGTGCGCTTCATCGGCAACCGGTCGAGCGGCCGCCAGGGCGCGGCGCTGGCCGAGGCCGCGCGCGCCCGCGGCGCCGACGTGACGCTCGTCGCCGCGAACCTGGACGACGCCGTCTGCGCGCCGGCGCGTGCGGCGGGCGTCGTCGTCGTCCCGGTGGAGACCACGGCGGAGCTGCGCGACGCCGTGCGCGCTGGCGCCGCGGACGCGGACGTCGTCGTGATGGCCGCGGCGGTCGCCGACTTCCGCCCGGCCGACGTGCCGGACGCCAAGATCAAGAAGGTGCCCGGCACGGGTCCGGCGCCGATCACGCTGGTGGAGAACCCGGACGTGCTCGCCGAGCTCGCCCACGACCGGCTGCGCGCCGGCCAGCTCGTCGTCGGCTTCGCCGCCGAGACGGGCGACGCCGACGGCTCCGTCCTCGAGCACGGGCGCCGCAAGGCGCTGCGCAAGGGGGCCGACATGCTCGCGGTGAACGCCGTGGGCGCGGGGCGCGGCTTCGGTGCCCCGACGAACGCCGTCACGGTGCTCGACGGCCGTGGCGAGGTCGTGACGGAGGCCGCCGGGTCCAAGCGCGAGGTCGCCGACGCGATCTGGGACGCCGTGGCGAAGACGCTGTCCGGCATCTGAGATTCACCCCAGCATGTGAGACATTTCCTGTCCCGGGGGCCTGGTCAGGCGGGCCGCTGCCCGTAGGCTGTCCGCCATGACCGATGCGCTGCGCCTCTTCACGTCCGAGTCCGTGACCGAGGGCCACCCGGACAAGGTGTGCGACCAGATCTCCGACGCGATCCTGGACGCGCTGCTGGCGCAGGACCCCCGCTCGCGCGTGGCGGTCGAGACGATGGTGACCACGGGCCTCGTGCACGTGGCCGGCGAGGTCACGACCGACGCCTACGTCGAGATCCCCCAGATCGTGCGCGAGGTCGTGCGCCGGATCGGGTACACCTCGTCCGCGATCGGCTTCGACGGCGACTCCTGCGGCGTGTCCGTCTCGATCGGGCAGCAGTCGCCCGACATCGCGCAGGGCGTGGACAAGAGCCTCGAGGAGCGCGACGACGCCTCCGGCCCCGGCCTCGACCGCGACCCCCTCGACGCGCAGGGCGCGGGCGACCAGGGCCTCATGTTCGGGTACGCCACCGACGAGACGCCGTCGCTCATGCCGCTGCCGATCTGGACGTCGCACCGCCTCGCGGAGCGGCTGTCGGCCGTGCGCCGTTCGGGCGAGCTGCCCGGGCTGCGCCCCGACGGCAAGACCCAGGTGACCGTCGCCTACGACGGCGACCGGCCCGTGCGCATCGACACCGTGGTGCTGTCCACCCAGCACGACGCCGACATCGTGCAGGAGAAGCTCCAGCGCGAGGTCGCCGACGTCGTCATCGCCCCCGTGCTCGCCCAGGTGGCCAGGGAGACCGGCGTCGAGACGTCGGACGCCCGCCTCATCGTCAACCCGACCGGCAAGTTCGTCGTCGGCGGCCCGCAGGGCGACGCCGGCCTCACCGGCCGCAAGATCATCGTCGACACCTACGGCGGCATGGCACGCCACGGCGGCGGCGCGTTCTCCGGCAAGGACCCGTCGAAGGTGGACCGCTCCGCCGCGTACGCGATGCGCTGGGTCGCGAAGAACGTCGTCGCCGCCGGGCTGGCGCGCCGTTGCGAGGTGCAGGTCGCGTACGCGATCGGCAAGGCGCACCCCGTGGGCCTGTACGTCGAGACGTTCGGCACGGAGACCGTGCCCACCGAGCGGATCGCCGCCGCCATCGAGAGCGTGTTCGACCTGCGCCCCGCGGCGATCATCCGCGACCTCGACCTGCTGCGCCCCGTGTACGCGCAGACGGCCGCCTACGGCCACTTCGGGCGCGACCTGCCCGGGTTCACCTGGGAGCGCACGGACCGCGTCGACGCGCTGCGGGCCGCGGTCTGATCGGTCTCGGCCATCGTCTCGGCCACCGTTCCGACTCGGGTCGGGGCCGCGTGGCGGCAAGATTGCTTCGCGCGGACGCGTTCACGGACGCCAGGGCGCCCTCCACTTCGGGAGGGATACGTCCGCGCGAAGCAATCCTGCCGCCACGCTCTCCTCTCGTCGGACGGCGGCGTCGATCGCTGCTCCGGGACCACGGCGTCTCCCCGGCCTGCGTGAACCGGGACAGGCACGTGGGTGGGGCGTGATGGGATGGCCTCGTGACTGAGACCCCCGAGCCCGAGCAGCCCGCGCTGCTCGGGCTCGACGCCGTCCCGGCCCCGCGCGACGCCGCGACGAAGGGGCGCAGCAAGCCCGGGAAGGGCGGCAAGGCCGGCAAGGCGGCCCTGGGGGCCACACCGGTCGCCGAGGAGCTGCCCGTCGCCCGGGTGGTGCTCGACCTGCAGCCGGCCCACCTGGACCGCGCGTACGACTACCTGGTGCCCGCGCCGATGGCCGACGACGCCCGGCCCGGCGTGCGGGTGCGGGCCCGGTTCGGGCCGCAGGAGGTGGCCGGCTACGTGGTGGAGCGCCGCGCGACGTCCGACCACGACGGGCGTCTCGTGCCGCTCAAGCGGGTGGTCTCCGGCGACCCGGTGCTTTCGGAGCCCGTGCTGCGGCTGGCCCGCGCCGTCGCGGACCGGTACGCCGGCACCCTCGCCGACGTGCTGCGCCTCGCCGTGCCGCCGCGGCACGCCCGCGTCGAGAAGGAGGTCCTCGCCGTCCTCGCGGCGCCCGAGGGCGAAGTCGAGGGGACGCCCGTGCCGGCCGGGGAGAGCGAGGAGGGCGCCGAGGTCTCAGTCGGTGCGCCCACCGGCCGGGACGAGCCCCAGGAGACCCCTCAGGAGACCGGTGAGGCCGCCCAGGGCGCGTCCGGGGACGCCTCGCTGTCTTCCACGCCTCCAGCGCCTGGTGCGCCTCCCGTGGCTCCCCGGGCGGTGCGGCCCGTCGCTGCGGGCTCCACGGCCGCGTGGGAGTCCTACCTGGGCGGGGAGGCGTTCTGCCGGCACCTGCTCGCCGGAGGTGCCCCACGGGCCGTGTGGACGCCGCTGCCCGGCCTCGCGCCCCCCGCGGGCGACGGGCCGGCGCACGTGCCGCACTGGGCGGCCGCGGTCGCGCAGGCCGCCCGCGCCACCGTCGCCGGCGGGCGGCGGGTGCTCGTCGTCGCCCCTGATGCGCGCGACGTCGAGCGCGTGGTGGTGGCGCTCGCCGACGCCGGCGTGGACGACGTCGTGCGCCTGCTGGCCGACGACGGGCCCGCCCCCCGGTACCGCGCGTTCCTGCGTGCCCGGCACGGCCTCGCGGACGTCGTCGTCGGCACGCGGGCCGCGATGTTCGCCCCCGTGCCGGACCTCGGCCTGGTGGTGCTGTGGGGGGACGGCGAGGACACCCTCGCCGAGCCGCACGCCCCGTACCCGCACGCCCGCGACGTGCTCGCCCTGCGCAGCGACCTCGAGGAGGCCGCATACCTGCTGGCGTCCCCGGGTCGGACGGTGCAGGCGCAGGCGCTGCTCGCGTCCGGGTGGGCGCGCGAGATCGCCGCGCCGCGCGACGTGCTGCGGGCCCGCGCCCCGCGGGTGCGCGCCCTGACGTCCGTCGAGCTCGCCGCCGAGGGGCCCGGCGCGGCCGCGCGCCTGCCGACCGCCGCCTGGCGCGCCGCCCGCGACGGCCTGACCCGGGGTCCCGTCCTCGTGCAGGTGCCGCGCACCGGCTATCTGCCGGTCGTGGCCTGCGCCCGGTGCCGCACCGCCGCGCGTTGCGGCACGTGTCACGGCCCCCTCGGCATGACGCGCACCGGCAGCGCGCCCCAGTGCTCGTGGTGCGGCCGCCTCGCCGGCGGCTGGCGCTGCGAGGAGTGCGGCGACACCCGGGTGCGCGCCGTCCGCGTGGGCTCCGACCGGACGGCGGAGGAGCTCGGCAGGGCGTTCGCGGGCACGCCCGTGCGGGTGTCCGCGTCGTCCGCGCCCGCCGGGGTGCTCGACCGGGTCGGGCCCGAGCCGGCGCTCGTCGTCGCGACCCCCGGTGCCGAGCCCGTCGCCGACGGCGGGTACGCCGTCGCGCTCCTGCTCGACGCCGCCGTGGCCACCGCGGGCACCGGGCTCGCCACGGCCACGGAGGCGCTGCACCGCTGGCTCGCCGCCGCGGCCCTCGTGCACCCCGCCCGCGCCGGGGGACAGGTGCTCCTCGTCGGGGACGCCGCCCCCACGCCGACGGGCGCCCTCGTGCGCTACGACCCGGGTGGGCTGGCGGACCGGGAGCTCGCGGAGCGCCGCGAGCTCGCGCTGCCGCCCGCCGTCCGGGTCGCTGCCGTCACCGGCGACCGGGGTGCCGTCGACGCCCTCGTGGGCCGCGTGGCGCTCGCGGGCCCCGACACCGTCCTCGGGCCCGTCGAGCAGCCCGACGCCGACGCGCGCCGCGGGGCCACCCTGGAGCCCCAGGTGCGTACGGTGCTCCGCGTCCCCCTCGCGCAGGGCGCGGAGCTCGCCGCCCAGCTGCGGGCCTCGCTCGCGGTGCGTTCCGCGCGGCGCGAGGGAGGCGGCGTCCGCGTGCAGATCGACCCCAAGGAGATGCTCTGATGCCCGCCGAGGCCGACACCGACACCGCAACCGCCGCGAGCGTGAGCACCGTGGTGTTCGACTTCGGCAACGTGCTCGTCGGCTGGGACCCGTACGGCGCGTTCCCCCGCCGTACCCGGGCGGAGGTCGACGCCTGGATGGAAGAGATCGACTTCCCCGCGTTCAACCTCGCCCAGGACGCCGGGCGCAGCTGGGCCGACGCCCGCGGGACCCTCGCCGACCGGCCTCACCTGGTGCCCCTGCTCGACGAGTACGTCGCGGGCTTCGCCGACACCCTCACGGGGCCCGTCCCGGGGTCGGCCGAGCTGGTGGAGGAGCTGCGCGCCGCCGGGGTGCGGCTCCTCGGGCTGACCAACTGGTCCGCGGAGCTGTTCGCGCACGCCGCCGACGCCGCGCCCGCCACGACCCGCATGGAGCACGTCGTGGTCTCCGGACGGGTGGGGCTCGCCAAGCCCGACCCGGCGATCTTCCGCCACCTGGCCGACACCCACGACGTCGACCCGTCGCGCACCGTCTTCGTCGACGACAGCGCCGCCAACGTCGCGGCCGCCCGCGAGCTGGGCTTCCACGGCGTCCGGTTCACCGACGCCCCCGCGCTGCGCGCCGCCCTGCGCGGCCTCGGCCTCCCCGTCCGCCGCCAGCCGGCATGAGCACGAGGGAGGACTTCGACCGGACGGCCGCGGCACTGGTCGGGGCCCGCGTCGACGACGTCACGGCGTCGAGGTCTTCAGCGCGCCGATGACCACCTTCCTCACCCTGGGCGACGACGGACCTGAGTCATGGAGGGTCACGGAGCACCCCGAGTGGAGGCGGTGGACCGGCCTCCAGGTCGTCGCCGCGGTCACGTTCTGGGACCGCTTCGAGCTCGGCCCTCCTCGCGACAGGGACGGACGGGTCGTCGGTCCCGGCCGGACGATCGAGGTGCCGGTCGCCCTCCGGCTCGACGTCGCCGCCGCCGGTCCCGTGTGGTTCGTCGTGGGCATCCCCACCGAGGAGGGCGGTGCCGTCCTCCTCGGCGACGAGATCATGGTGGTGTTCACGTCCGAGGCGATGCTCAGGCTCGGGTTCCCGGCGGGAGAGTTCACCACAGGGCCCCTGCGGTAGCTGCCCACCACCCCTCGCGAACCTTGGTCGTGCCACGCCCTCGTCGTGCCGCTCGGCGGCGCCCCGGCGCTCGCGGACCGCGCCGCGCTCGCCCGACTACGATCGGGTGGTGCGCCTGCTCTTCGCCGGAACCCCCGAACCCGCCGTCCCGTCCCTGCGCGCCCTCCTGGCGTCGCGCCACGAGGTCGTGGCCGTCCTGACCCGGGCGGACGCGCCCGCCGGTCGCGGACGCCGTCTCGTGCCCAGCCCGGTGCGCCTGGCGGCCGAGGAGGCCGGCATACCCGTCCTCACCGCGCGCCCCCGGGGCGAGGAGTTCCTCGCGACGCTGCGCGAGCTCGCCGTCGACGCCGCCCCCGTCGTCGCGTACGGCCACCTCCTGCGCCCGGACGTGCTCGCCGTGCCCCGCCTCGGCTGGGTCAACCTGCACTTCTCCGTCCTGCCCGCCTGGCGCGGCGCGGCTCCCGTGCAGCACGCCGTCCTCGCCGGCGACGAGGTCACCGGCGCCACGACCTTCCTCCTCGACGAGGGCATGGACACCGGCCCCGTGCTCGGCACCGCCACCGAGACGATCCGCCCCCGCGACACGTCCGGCGACCTGCTCGGCCGCCTCGCCACCAGCGGCGCCGACCTGCTCGTCGCGACCCTCGACGCGCTCGAGGACGGCGGCCTCGCCCCCCAGCCGCAGCCCGCCGACGGCGCCTCCCTCGCCCCCAAGGTGACGACCGACGACGCCCGCGTCCGCTGGGACGACCCCGCGCTCGCCGTCGACCGGCGGATCCGCGCCGTCACCCCCGCCCCGGGGGCGTGGACGACCCTGCCGTCCACCCCTGGCCTCGACGCCGCGCCCGGGGCGCGCCTCGGCCTCGGCCCCGTGACCCCCCGCCCCGACGTCACCGACCTCGCGCCGGGCCAGGTGAGCGCCGGCAAGAAGGAGGTCCTCGTCGGGACCGCCACGCACGCCGTCGCCCTCGGGCACGTGCAGCCCGTCGGCAAGAAGCCCATGCCCGCCGCCGACTGGGCGCGCGGCGCCCGAGGCCTGTTCACCGGTGATGCCGGCCAGGCCGCGCCGCGCCTCGGGCAGGACGCCCGATGAGCGCCGGGCGACGCGGTCCGGGCGCAGGGCGCGACCGATCCCAGGACCGATCCCAGGACCGTGCCGACCAGGCAAGCGGCCGCGACGGGCAGCGCGACAGCAAGGGCCGCCAGCGCGGCGCCGCCCGCTCCCGCGGCGAGACGCACCGCAGCGCCCAGGCCCCCGGCGAACGGCGCCGCCGCACCGACCCCGCCCGCACCGCCGCCTACGACGTGCTGCGCCAGGTCGACGGCTCCGACGCCTACGCCAACCTCGTCCTGCCGCCCCTGCTGCGCGAGCGTCGCATCTCCGGGCGCGACGCCGCCTTCGCCACCGAGCTCGCGTACGGCACGCTGCGGCTGCGCGGACGCTACGACGCGATCCTCGCCCACTGCGTGACGCGCCCCCTCGACCAGCTCGACCCCGAGGTGCTCGACGTCCTCCGCCTCGGCGCCCACCAGCTCCTCGGCATGCGCGTCCCCTCGCACGCGGCCGTCTCCGAGACGGTCGCGCTCGCCCGCGACCGCGTGGGCGCCGGGCCCGCGCAGATAGTCAACGCCGTCCTGCGCGCCGTCGGACGCACCCCCCTCGAGGACTGGCTCGCACGCCTCACCGAGGAGGCGCCCGACGCCGTCACGGCGCTCGCCACGACGGGCTCCCACCCCGTGTGGATCACCCGCGCCCTGCGCGAGGCGCTCGCGGGCCACGGCCGCAGCCCCGACGAGGCCCCCGACCTGCTCGACGCCGACAACGCCGCGCCGCGCGTGACCCTCGTCGCCCGCCCCGGGCTCGCGGGCCCGGACGTCCTGCGCGGGCAGGCCGACGACGCCGACGTGCGCCTCGAACCGGGCCGCTGGGCGCCCACCGCGCTGGTCCTCGCCGGGGGCAGCGACCCCGCCGCCCTGCCGGCCGTCGCGGACGCCCGCGCGGGCGTGCAGGACGAGGGCTCCCAGCTCGTCACCCTCGCCCTCGCCGGCGCGCCGCTGGACGGGCCCGACGCCCGCTGGCTCGACCTCTGCGCCGGGCCGGGTGGCAAGGCCGCGCTCCTCGCCGCGCTCGCGGGGGAGCGGGGCGCCGCCCTCGTCGCCAACGAGGTGCAGCCGCACCGCGCCCGCCTCGTCGAGCGTGCCCTGCGTGCCGTGCCCGACGGCGTCGTCGAACGCGTGCGCACGGGTGACGGGCGCGAGGTGGGCGACCAGGAGCCCGGTGGCTACGACCGCGTGCTGGTCGACGCCCCGTGCACCGGGCTCGGCGCCCTGCGCCGCCGCCCCGAGTCGCGCTGGCGCCGCACGCCCGCCGACCTGGGCACGCTGACCGTGCTGCAGCGTGAGCTGCTCTCCTCCGCCCTCGACGCGGTGCGTCCCGGCGGCGTCGTCGCGTACGTCACCTGCTCCCCGCACCTGGCGGAGACGCGACTCGTGGTCGACGACGTGCTGCGCCGCCGGGACGACGCGGAGCGCATCGACGCGCGGTCGGCGATGCGCGACGCTCTGGTGCCCGGTGCGGACATCGATCTCGGTGCCTCGGACGGCGGCGCGCACGGGCTGGACGTGCAGCTGTGGCCGCACGTGCACGGCACGGACGCGATGCACCTGACGCTGCTGCGCCGGCGCGGAGTCTGACTGTCGGGATCTTCTTGCATCACCCTGCTGTGCCAGGATAACCTGGCGCCATCCGGGGTGGTCAGAATAATCCGACATGACGAGGTGACACATGGACGGCGAGCGATGGGCCGTCGCGCGAAGCCCGCGCGACATCGGCCGGTTCGTCCGACAGGCGCGCAAGGGTGCAGGACTCAGCCAGGCGGCGCTCGCGGACGAGCTAGGACTGACTCGGCAGTATGTCTCGGAGATGGAGTCCGGCGTGGACAACCTGTACATCACCCGGTTGTTCGAGATGTTCGACGCGCTCGACATCGACGTGCGTCTTGCAGAGAGAGCCGATCGTGCCGGTGAGTGAGCTCGACGCCTGGCTCTACGGGACGAGGGTGGCGCGATTCGTCGGACGGTCCAGCCCGCGGGGAACCCACCGGGTCGACTTGGACTGGGACGCCGGAGCGGTCGCACGATGGGGATACGGTGCGCGCGTGCTGTCCCACCTCCTACCCATGGACCCGGACTCTCCGCCGCCGTCCCCCCGTGTCACGGCGTGGCTCGACGGGCTGATGCCCGAGGGTCGCGTGCGCGATTCCATGGCGATGGAGGCAGGCGTCGACCCGGAGGATTCGGTCGGGTTCTTCGCGGCCTATGGCGGTGACACCGTCGGGGCGCTCCTGCTCGTGCCGCCCGGGCTCACCCCGACGCCCGCGTCCCGGCCGGCGGTGCACGTCGACGAGTCCGGCGTCGCGTCGCTCCTGCGCGAGAGCCTGGCGCGGGCGGGTGGGCACGGCCGAAGCCGGCACCTCACGAGTTCCCTGCCCGGCATGGAACCCAAGATCGGCCTGGTGCGCGACGACCGCGGCTGGCTGCGGGCGTCGCCCACCCAGCCGACGACGCACATCCTCAAGGTGGCGCGCGAGGCGGGCTCGCCCACGGCCGACCTGGTCGACACGGAGGCCGCGGCGCTCGACCTGGCCCGCCGGGTGGGCCTCACGACGATCGGCGCCGAGGTCGCCACGTTCGAGGACGTCCGCGCGATCGTCGTCTCCCGCTACGACCGGGTGCCCGACCCGGCGGCCCCGGGCGGCCAGCGGCGCGTGCACCAGGAGGACGCCGCCCAGGCGCTGGGGATCAACACGCGCGACCCGGAGCGCAAGTTCCAGCACGGGCGGGCGCTGCCGTCGCTCGCGCGGATCGCCCGCGTGCTGCGTGACGACGGCGCCCGGCCCGACCCGCTGCTCGCGCTCACCACGCTGAACCTGGCCGTCGGCAACACCGACGCGCACGCGAAGAACGTCTCGATGCTCCGGCGCGCGGACGGCACGGTCGCGCTCGCCCCGGCCTACGACGTCTCCATGCACCTGCACCACGCCCATGCGTCGCGCGTCTTCGCCATGGACGTGTCGGGGGAGCGCGACATGGACCGGATCACGGCCGAGCACCTCGTCGACGAGGGGGTGTCGTGGGGCCTGCCGCGTCGGCGCGCGCTGCGCGCCGTGACGGCCACGCTGGACGGCCTGCGCACGGGGCTCGAGGAGATCGACCGCGACGCCCACCCGGGAGTGGGGACGGAGGCGTGGCGGACCGTCGAGGACCGCACCGACGCGCTGCGCGCCGACCTGCCCGCCTGACGCCCGTCAGGGGAGGGTGCGCTGCAGCAGCGTGGTGCTCACGGAGCGGCCGTGCTTGACCCCGACGTCGCGCAGCACGCCGGCGACCTCGAAGCCGAACCGGCGGTGCAGGGGGAGCGAGCCGGCCGCCGCGGGGTCGTCGGCCACGACGGCCACGACCTGCCGCACGCCCGCACGCGAGCAGGCCTCGAGCAGCGCCGTCATGAGCAGGGAGCCGACGCCTCGCCCCTGCGCCGCGGGGGCGAGGTAGATCGTGTCCTCCACCGTGTAGCGGTAGGCGGCCTTGGGGCGCCAGGGGGACGCGTAGGCATAGCCGACGACGGCCCCGTCGACCTCGGCCACGAGGAAGGGCAGGCCGCGGGCGTCCAGGTCCACGAGGCGCTGGCGCCACGCGGCGACGTCGGGGGCCTGCTCGTCGAACGTCACGGCCGTGCCGGTGACGTACGGCTCGAGGATGGCCGCGACGGTGGGCAGGTCGTCGGCGACGGCGGCACGCACGGTCGTCGAGGCAGGGGCGGCCGTCGGGGTCGTCCGGGTCGTCGGCGACGGCTCGGTGGGGGAGGGGAGCGGTGGCACGGGGCGAGCGTAGTGGCTGCGCCGCCTACGCTGGGCGCATGCCTGCGCTGATCAACCCGAGCATCCTGTCGGCCGACTTCGCGAACCTCGAGCGCGACCTCGGGGCCATCGCCACCGCCGACTACGCCCACGTGGACGTCATGGACAACCACTTCGTGCCGAACCTCACGCTGGGCCTGCCGATCTTCGAGCGCCTCGCGCAGGTCTCGCCCGTGCCGTTGGACGCGCACCTGATGATCGAGGACCCGGACCGCTGGGCGCCCGCGTACGCGGAGGCGGGCGCAGCGTCGGTGACGTTCCACGCGGAGGCCGCGACAGCTCCCGTGCGCCTCGCGCGGGAACTGCGGCGCCTGGGGGCGAGGGCGGGCGTCGCGCTCCGGCCGGCCACGCCGGTGGAGCCGTTCCTCGACCTCCTGCCGGAGATCGACATGATCCTCGTCATGACCGTGGAGCCCGGCTTCGGCGGGCAGTCGTTCATCGACGGCACGCTGCCGAAGATCCGGCGCGCCCGGCAGGCGGTGGGGGAGTCGGGGCTGGACGTGTGGATCCAGGTCGACGGGGGAGTGTCGCGCGACACGATCGAGCGAGCGGCGGACGCGGGGGCGAACGTCTTCGTCGCGGGCTCCGCGGTGTACGGGGCCGCCGACGTCCCGGCGGAGATCTCGACGCTGCGCGAGCTGGCGTCGTCGCACGCGCACTGAGGCCTCGCGGGTCGGGCAAGGGAGATCTCTTCTCGTTCCAGAAAAATAGTGTGCCAAGCGTCCTGAACAAGCACAGATCACCGTCCCGAGGCCTGGAACCGGGCCAGGACCCCGGGGTCCCGGCGTCTAGGCTGAGCGGGTGAAGACGTTCGACTCCCTGTTCGCCGAGCTGACCGAGAAGGCCACGACCCGCCCCGCCGGGTCAGGGACCGTGGCCGAGCTGGACGCCGGCGTGCATGCGATCGGGAAGAAGATCGTGGAGGAGGCGGCCGAGGTCTGGATGGCCGCCGAGCACGAGACCGACGAGGCCGCCGCGGAGGAGATCTCGCAGCTGCTCTACCACCTGCAGGTGCTCATGCTGGCCAAGGGGCTGACGCTCGAGGACGTGTACGCGCATCTGTGAGCGCCCGGACCGGGGCCGCACCGTCACGGTGCGGCCCCGTCGTCCGTCGCGCGCGCCCAGCCGCCGACACGTCCCGACCTGATCCAAGCGAGGTAACCGCAGTGCTCCGTATCGCCGTCCCCAACAAGGGCTCCCTGTCCGTCCCGGCCTCCGACATGCTGCGCGAGGCGGGCTACCGCCAGCGTCGCGACACCCGCGAGCTCGTGCTCGCCGACCCCGACAACGGCGCCGAGTTCTTCTTCCTGCGCCCGCGCGACGTCGCGGTGTACGTGGGCTCCGGGACCGTCGACGTCGGCATCACGGGCCGCGACCTGCTGCTGGACTCCGGCGCGGACGCCGTCGAGCACCTGCCGCTGGGCTTCGCCGCCTCGACCTTCCGCTTCGCGGCGCCGGCCGGGACCATGACGTCTGTCGAGCAGATCAACGGCCGCCGCGTGGCGTCGTCGTACGACACGCTGGTCCGCTCGTACCTGCGCGAGCGGGGCATCGAGCCCTCGGCGGTGGTGCACCTGGACGGCGCCGTGGAGAGCTCCGTGCGCCTCGGCGTGGCGGACGTCATCGCCGACGTCGTCGAGACCGGCACCACGCTGCGCGCAGCGGGCCTGGAGGTCTTCGGCGAGCCGATCCTGCGCTCGGAGGCGCTGCTCATCCGGCGCAGCGACGTGGGGGAGCCGGCCGGGCTGGAGGTGCTCACGCGCCGCCTGCAGGGCGTCATCACCGCGCACGAGTACGTGCTCATGGACTACGACGTGCCGATGGAGCTCGTGGACGCCGCGGTGGCCGTGACCCCGGGCTTCGAGTCGCCCACCGTGTCGCCGCTGCACAACGGCGAGTCGGCGGCGGTGCGGTCGATGGTGAAGCGCTCGGAGACCAACCGCGTCATGGACGCGCTGTACGAGGTGGGGGCGCGCGGCATCATCGTGACCTCCATCCACGCCAGCCGCCTGTGACCCGGCGGGTCGGCGCCCGCCGGCCTGTCGAGCACGCGCGCGGGGTGGCAGCGTGGTCGGCATGAGCACGCCACGCTTCCGCACGTTCCGACCGCTGTGGGGCCAGGTCTCGGCCTGGTTCGTGTGGGTGGTCGCCGCGGTCGGCAGCGTGGTCGTCGGACTCGGCTCGAACGGGCCGATGGGCGCGGCCGCGGTGAACAAGGTCTCCTTCATCGTCTTCGCGCTGGGCGTCACCTGGCTGCTGTGGCGGCTCGGCGGCGTGCACGCGGTGCCGTCGGAGCAAGGGCTGCGGGTGCGCAACCTCATCCGGTCCCGGACCCTGGCGTGGCCGGAGATCGTCGAGGTGCGGCTCGGCCCGAACGACCCGTGGGTGCGGCTCGACCTCGCCGACGGCGGCACGCTCGCCGTCATGGGCATCCAGCGCGCCGACGGCGAGCGGGGGATGGCGGAGGCGCGGCGGCTGAGGTCCCTCGTCGTGAGCCTCGGCGAGGCGCCGGACCGCAGCTGACCGCCTCTTTCACCGCCGGGACGACGAAGCCCCGCGAGCCGTACGGCTCGCGGGGCTTCGTCGTGTCTCGGGCAGGCCGCCCGGTGCGTCAGGCCGTGCGGGCCGGGCGACGGTCGGTGCGGGGCCGCTCGGTGCGCGGGGCGCGACGCTCGGGGGCGCCCTTGTCGACGGAGATGCGGAGCGCCTTGCCGGCCACGTGGGCGCGGCCGATGCGGTTCATGTCGGCGTCGTCGAGCGGCCGCGTGATGTCGACCAGCGAGAAGTTGCCGAAGATGTCGATCTTGCCGATGTCGCTGCCCGACAGGCCGCCCTCGTGCGTGAGCGCCCCGACGATGCCGCGCGGCTGGGCGCCGTGCGTGTGCCCGACGGAGATGCGGTAGCGCGTGCCGGCGGCGGGACGGCGGATGCCGCGGCCACGGTCGTCCCGGTCGCGGTCGGAGCGCGGGTGGCGGCCGGTGCGGTCGCCGTCGCGCTCGGTGCGCTCGGCGCGGTGCGTCTCGCGGGTGCGCCCGCCCTTGGCCTCGGCCCGCTCGCGCTCGTGCTCCTCCTGCGCGGCGCGCTGCTGGGGGCCGTCGTCCCCGACCGCGAGCGCCAGGAGGGCGGCCGCGACCTGCAGGGCGTCGTCGTTCCCCTCGACGGGGGCGGGCGTGCCTTCGGTGTCGGAGCCCACGCCCGTGGGCGTGGCCGCCCGCTCCTGGAGCATGCGCGTGTACAGGTCGAGGCGGCCGGCCTCGATGCGCGTGCCGACGGCGTCGAGCAGGCGGCGGGCGCGGTGCTCGGAGACGTCCCGGGGCGAGGGGATCTCGACCTCGGTGAGGGTGGTGCGGATGGTCCGCTCGATGTGCTTGAGCTTGCCGCGCTCGTGGGGCGTGACGAACGACAGGGCGCGGCCGGTGCGGCCGGCGCGGCCGGTGCGCCCGATGCGGTGCACGTAGGCCTCGGGCTCGCGGGGGATGTCGAAGTTGACGACGAGGCCGATGCGGTCGACGTCGAGGCCGCGGGCGGCGACGTCGGTGGCGACGAGGACGTCGAGGGCGCCGGACTTGAGGCGCTCGACGATCTTCTCGCGCTCCTTCTGGGCGACGTCGCCGGAGATGGTGGCGGCGGAGGTGCCGCGCTCCACGAGGGCGGCACCGACCTCCTCGGCGTCCTTGCGGGTGCGGGTGAAGACGATGCTGGCGTCGGCGTCGGAGGTGGCGAGCACCCGGACGAGGGAGCCGATCTTGTGCCGGAAGGGGACGACGGCGTAGGTCTGCTCGACGGTCGACACGGTGGAGGACTGGCGGGAGACGGCGATCGCGACGGGGTCGGTGAGGTGGGTCTCGGCGACGGCGCGGATGGCGGGCGGCATGGTCGCGGAGAACAGGGCGACCTGTCGCTTCGCGGGGGCCTGGCCGAAGATCGTCTCGACGTCCTCGGCGAAGCCCATGCGGAGCATCTCGTCGGCCTCGTCGAGGACGAGGAACTTCACGCCGTCGAGGGAGAGGGTGCCCCGCTCGAGGTGGTCCATGACGCGGCCGGGGGTGCCGACGACGACGTGCACGCCGTCGCGCAGGGCGCGCTGCTGGGGCTGGTAGGGGGAGCCGCCGTACACAGAGGTGACGCGCACCCCGGGCAGGTGGGTGGCGAACGACTCGACGGCCTCGGCGACCTGGAGCGCGAGCTCGCGGGTGGGGGCGAGGACGAGGGCCTGCACGTGCCCGCCGGCGACGGAGGCCTGCGGGTCGAGGGCGGCGAGCAGCGGGATGCCGAAGGCGGCGGTCTTGCCGGTGCCGGTCTGGGCGACGCCGGTGATGTCGCGGCCGGCGAGGAGCTCGGGGATGGCGCGCGCCTGGATGGGCGACGGCGTCGTGAACCCGAGGTCGTCGACGGCGGCCTGCAGCGGCGCGGGGAGGCCGAGGTCGGCGAACGTGGGCTCCTGCCCGGTGGTCTGCCCGGAGGTGGGCTCGCTGGGCAGGGTGGAGTCAGGGGTGCTCAAGAGGGGGTCACCGTTCTGTGGGTGGTGGGGGAGGAGTCCTGCACCGCCGAGGAGGCGGCACGGTCGCTCGGTCCCGGACACACACCAAGCCCCGCTCTGAGCGGGGCACAACGAACACGCGGGAGGCACGACGAACTCCGAAGGTGGTCCCAGTCTACCGGCCGGGGCCGGAAGTGGACCGGCGGGTGCCGGTGAGTTCGGCCACTGGGCGCAGGGCGCGTGCGTAGGATGTGCCCCGTGCAGGAGGGCCAGGAGATCAGCAGCCGGGTCTTCACGATCCCGAACCTGGTGAGCTTGCTGCGTCTGGCCCTGGTGCCGGTGTTCGCGGTGCTGATCGTGGTGGGCGAGGACGTGTGGGCCCTCGCCGTCCTGGCCTTCTCCGGCTTCACGGACTGGTTGGACGGCGTGCTGGCGCGGCGCCTGCACCAGGTGACGCGGCTGGGGCAGATGCTGGACCCGGCGGCGGACCGTCTCTTCATCTTCGTCACCCTGATCGGCCTGACCTGGCGGGACGTGATCCCGCTGTGGATCCTCGTGGTGATCGTGGCCCGGGACGTGATGCTCGCGTGCCTGCTGCCGGTGCTGGCGCGGCACGGGTACGGGCCCCTGCCGGTGAGCTTCGTGGGCAAGGCCGGGACGTTCGCGCTCCTGTACGCGTTCCCGCTGCTCCTCCTGGCGACGGTGCCGGGTGGGGTCGGCGCGGCGGCGCACGTCGTGGGCTGGGCGTTCACATGGTGGGGCGTCGGCCTGTACTGGGTGGCGGGCGTGCAGTACCTGCGGCAGGCGCGCGAGCTGCTCGGGGCCGCGAGCGCCGGGCCGGCCGTCGGGGGCCCGGAGGGCGAGGCGTGACCGCGCCGGTGCGTACGCCGGGGCGCCGTCGCCCGGACGAGTCGATGACCCTGCTGGTCGAGGTGATGGAGAAGCCTCTGGACCCGGGGTACGCGGAGGAGGCCGAGCGGCGTGCCGAGGCGGCTCGGGCCGGCCGCCCGACGCGGCGCCGAGGGCTCTCGGTGGCACTCCTGCTCGTGCTGGCCGCGTTGCTGGGTCTGCTGACGGTGTCGGCGGCACGACAGCTGCGGGCGCCGCAGGCCGAGGTGGCGGCGGCTCGCGAGGTGCTCGAGAACCAGATCGTGGACCGGCGCGCGGAGGTGGAGGCGCAGCAGGCGCGGTCGGTGGCGTTGAGCGACGAGATCGAGGAGCTGCAGCACACCGCGCTGGCCAGCGAGGACCCGGGACTGCTGCAGACCCTGCAGCGCGACGGGGTGGTGAGCGGGTCGGCCGCGGTGAGCGGTCCGGGCCTGGTGGTCTCCCTGTCGGACGGCGACGCCGCGCAGTCGGAGTCCGCGCCGGATGCGAGCGCCCGGGTGCGGGACGCGGACGTGCAGACCGTGGTGAACGCGCTGTGGGCAGCGGGCGCGGAGGCGGTCTCGGTGGACGACCAGCGCCTGACGTCGCTGTCGGCCATCCGCAACGCGGGGGACGCCATCCTGGTGGACCTCGTGCCGCTGCCGGGCCCGACCTACACGATCCGGGCGATCGGTGACCCCGACGACATGCAGACCGCGTACGCTCGCTCCGGCGCCCCGGCGTACCTGCAGCTGCTGGGGTCGCGCTACGGGATCCAGTCGAGCGTGACCCCGCAGAGCGACCTGTCGCTGCCGGGCGTGGGGAACCAGACCTTGCGGTACGCGTCGCCGTCGGGTGCGGGGGAGTCGTCCTCGCAGCCCGGTGACGGTTCGCAGGAGACACCGCAGGGGACGTCGTCGTCCGACACCGAGGAGGAACGCTCATGATCGCCGCGATCGGGCTCGTGATCGGCGTGGTCGCCGGTCTGGTGCTGCAGCCGACCGTGCCGGTGGCGTTGCAGCCCTACCTGCCGATCGCGGTGGTGGCGGCACTGGACGCGTTGTTCGGTGGCCTGCGCGCCAAGCTGGACGGCCTGTTCGACGACAAGGTGTTCCTGGTGTCGTTCCTGTCGAACGTGGTGGTCGCGGCGTTCATCGTGTTCCTCGGCGACCAGCTGGGCGTGGGCGCGCAGCTGTCGACCGCGGTCGTGGTGGTGCTGGGCATCCGGATCTTCTCGAACGCGGCGGCGATCCGTCGCCACCTGTTCAAGGCGTGAGCGGCGCATGAGCGACCCGAAGGACGACCGTCCCGAGACCCCCGACGTCGGCGACGGCACCACGGACCCGGGCGACGACGTGGCCGCGGCGCCGCCGTCGTCCACCGGCCCGGACGAGGACGCTGCCGACGCCGCGAGCGCCGTCGCGGCGGAGACCCCGCGCGGGACGGACGACCAGCCCGGCGACGCCGGGGACGCGACGGCGCCGGAGGCGTCATCGTCTCCCTCCGTCCCCACCGGGGACGACGAGCCGCTGGACGACGACAACTCGCAGGACGACCAGCAGGACGACGAGCCGCTGGAGGCGGAGGCGCCCGCCGAGCCTGTGCACCTCGCCCCCGGCCACGACGAGCCGGTCACCCCCTCGCCGGAGAGCACGCACCCCGCGCACGCGGTCTTCGCGGACGCGGGCTCGGACAGTCCCACCAGCGCGCAGACGACGACCGAGAGCGAGCCGTCCGCCCGGCCGGTGTCGGAGGCCGACCCCGGTCCCGTGAGCGGGCCGGACGCCGCCGGCGAGCCTGCGAGCGCCGCGGCGTCGTCCGAGCCCAGCGGATGGCGCCGGCTCGGTGCCGCGCTGCGTCCGCGGGCCAGCCGGTCCCAGGTGCTGGCGGGCGTGCTGTGCGCCGCTCTGGGGTTCGCCCTGGTGGTGCAGGTGCAGCAGTCGGCCTCGGACCAGCTGTCGTCCGCGCGGCAGGAGGACCTGGTGCGCCTGCTCGACGAGGTCACGGACCGGGCGCAGCAGCTCGGGGACGAGGTCTCGGGGCTGGAGGCGACGCGCGACGAGCTGGAGTCCGGTTCCGGGCAGGCGCGGTCGGCGCTGGAGCTCGCGGAGCAGCGGGCGGAGTCCGAGGGGATCCTGTCGGGTCGGCTGCCGGCGCAGGGCCCGGGGGTGCGGATCACCATCCAGGACCCGGAGGGCGCGCTCAAGGCGTCGCAGATGTTCAACGTGCTGGAGGAGCTGCGCAACGCCGGCGCGGAGGTCGTCGAGCTCAACGGGGTGCGCCTCGTCACGTCGACGTGGTTCGAGGACGAGCGCACCGCGATCGTCGTGGACGGGACCGCGCTGTCCTCCCCGTACGAGTGGACCGTGATCGGTGACCCCGAGACGCTGGACCGGGCGCTCGAGATCCCCGGCGGCGCCCTCGCGACGGTGCGCACCGCGGGGGCCGAGGCGTCCACGGCCCGCGAGGACGAGGTGGAGATCACGGCGGTCACGCCACCGCAGGAGCCCGAGTACGCCCAGCCGGAGCGGCAGGACGACTGACTCGTCGTGCGCGGCGCGCCCGGACCGGGTCCGCGGCGTCGTCGGCGGTGGGCGGGCTTCCCGCCCGTGCCCCGGTCGGGGTAGGTTTGTCGGACGACGGCGCACGTCGGACGCACAGTCGGCCATCCCGGGGCATCCGGTCACGAGCCAGGCAGGCAGCGTCGCCCGACCCACCGGCACGACCTCACAGGAGGACTGATGACGGACCCCCGCTCTCTTCCGCCGCACCAGGCGGCCGCGGACACCACCGCGCACCTGGGGCGCGTGGGCGCGCCCGCGGAGGAGCAGGCGTTCCGGATCCCGCTGACCGCGGAGGAGGCGGCCGCCGTCGCGGCGCTGCCGCGGCACTCGGCGCTCCTCGTGGTGCAGTACGGCTCCGGCGCCGTGGGGGAGCGTTTCCTGCTGGACTCCGACCGGGCGGTCGCGGGCCGCAGCGAGCAGGCGGACATCTTCCTCGACGACGTGACCGTGTCCCGCAAGCACGCGGAGTTCGCCCGTGAGGGCGACCGGTTCGTGGTCCGCGACATCGGCTCCCTCAACGGCACGTACGTCAACCGGGAGCGCATCGACTCGGCACCGCTGACGACGGGCGACGAGGTGCAGATCGGCAAGTTCCGCATGTCGTTCCACGCCAGCCCGCAGGCGCCGCGGGACCCGCAGGCGCCCGCGTCGTGACGGCGGCGCAGGCCGCGCAGGGCGAGGAGCCCGCCGGCGCGCCCGAACCCTGGCCGCGGGGGATCTCGCGCCAGGCGACGATGCGGATCTCCGACGTGCTGGCCCAGCTGGGCACGGAGTTTCCCTCGGTCTCCCACTCCAAGCTGCGCTTCCTCGAGGACCAGGGCCTCATCGACCCGGTGCGCACGCCGTCGGGCTACCGCCAGTACAGCCCGGCCGACGTCGAGCGCCTCCGGTTCGTGCTCACCGAGCAGCGGGACTCGTACCTGCCGCTGAAGGTCATCAAGGAGCGCCTCGCCGAGATGGACGCGGGGGAGCCGGCTCCCGGCCCCGCACCGCGGCTCGCGGAGGCCACGGGCCCGGCGGAGGTCGCTCGCCGGCGGTGGACGGTGGAGACCGTCGCGGAGGCGACCGGCACGTCCCCGGGGTTCGTCAAGGAGCTCGTGTCCGCGGGCGTGCTCCAGGCCCGGGCGGGCAGCCGGCTGGACGACGGCGCCCCCGACGTGGTGCGCATCGCGGCCCGGCTCGCGGAGCACGGCATCGAGCCGCGGCACCTGCGGTCGCTGCGGTCGTCGGCGGACCGGCACGTGGGACTGGTCGACCAGCTCGTGGCCCCGTACCGCAGCCAGCAGACCCCGTCCGCCCGCGCCCAGGGCGCGGAGCTCGCCGCCGAGGTGGGCGAGCTGCTCGCGCGCCTGCACTCGACCTGGGTGCGGCAGGGGTCGAACGACCTCGTCTGACGCGCCCGCGTCCCCCCGATGCGGGCGCGTCATGATCGGGGGTGCTCCCCGGGCGACGTGCGGCACCCTGCGGACGTACCGTGGATCGGTGGACGCCGACGACGCGAGCGACGCACCGATGGTCCCCGTGGAGGTCCTCGGGGTGCGGCAGCAGCAGCACGACCAGGAGATCGTGGTGCTGCTCCTCGACGCCGCCGCGAACCTCGCGGTCCCGATCGTCATCGGGGCGCGCGAGGCGTCGGCCATCGCGATGGCGCAGGCCGGGCTGGTCACCCCCCGTCCCATGACGCACGACCTGCTGCGGGACCTCCTCGGCGCGGTGGGCGTGGAGCTCGAGCGGGTCGAGATCGTGGCGCTCGACGGCGGGGTGTTCTTCGCCGAGCTCGTCCTGTCGAACGGCACCCGGCTCGACTCCCGGGCGTCGGACGCCATCGCCCTGGCGGTCCGGACGACGAGCCCGGTGCTCTGCTCGGCCGAGGTCGTCGCCGTCGCCGGTGTCGAGGTGGTCGACGTCGAGCAGCAGCGTGAGGTGGAGAAGTTCCGCGACTTCCTCGACCACGCGACCGCCGCCGACTTCACGGCTCCCGGCGGGCCGCACGAGCCGGGTACGCCCCCGAGCGGCGAACGGCCCGACGACGCCCCTCCCTGACGTCGTCGCGGCACGGGCGGGGTCCGGCGGGCGGTGTCCGCCACGCCCGGACAGACCCTCGACCTCCGGTTGACGGTCAGACTCGGCTACCGTAGGGCCGAACCCTCAAGTCGTGGTCGATGGTTGAGTGCCAGGCGCGAGGTCCCCGGACGCGGGGCAGGGCGGCGCGACACGCGGTCCGCTCGGACCCGACGTCGTTGACGGCCCCCCAGGGGCGTCCTAGCGTGGAGTCGAACACCAGGAGGCACAGTGAACAGCAGCGGTGAGGCAAGCGTCCCCACGGGTGCTTCGGTGCCGCACGGCGCCCAGGGGCTCCTCTTCGGCGAGGACCTCACGGAGCAGGACGCCGCCACCGGGTACCGCGGCACCACGGCGTGCCGGGTCGCGGGGATCACCTACCGCCAGCTCGACTACTGGGCCCGCACCGGCCTCGTGGAGCCGTCCATCCGGCCTGCGACAGGCTCGGGGACGCATCGCCTCTACAGCTTCCGCGACATCCTCGTGCTCAAGGTGGTCAAGCGGCTCCTCGACACCGGGGTCTCGCTGCACCAGATCCGCAGCGCCGTCACGCACCTGCGCGAGCGGGGTGTCGAGGACCTGGCGCAGATCACCCTCATGAGCGACGGCGCGTCGGTCTACGAGTGCACGTCGCCCGACGAGGTCGTGGACCTCGTCCAGGGCGGCCAGGGCGTGTTCGGCATCGCCGTCGGGCGCGTGTGGCGCGACATCGAGGGCACCCTGTCCGAGATGCCGACCGAGTCCCTCGAGGACGAGGAGCCCGCCGCGCACGAGGGCGACGAGCTCGCCGCGCGCCGTCGCGCACGCTCCGCCGGCTGACGCCGCGCACGCATCGACGCACACGCCCTCGGGCCACGACCTCCTGGTCGGGCCCGGGGGCGACGTCTGTCAGAGGAAGGGACGCAGCGGCGACATCAGCCGCTCCGCGACCTTCGACAGCGGGTGCCGGGTCTGCCACTCGGCGAGGGTCAGCTCGCGCGAGTTCGACTGGTCCATGCGGAAAGCGTCCTCGAGCTGCCCCGCGAGACCGTCGTCCACGACCTCGAGGTTGATCTCGTAGTTGCCCGTGAGGCTCAGCCGGTCGATGTTCGCGGTGCCGACCGTGGTCCAGCGCCCGTCGATCGTCGCGGTCTTCGCGTGGATCATCGCGCCCTGGTACAGGAGGATCCGCACGCCCCCGCGCAGCAGCGTCGAGTAGTGGCCGCGGGCCAGCCAGTCGGCCACCACGTGGTTCGACCGCTCCGGCACGAGGACGCGCACGTCGACGCCGCGGGCCGCGGCGGCGAGGAGACCCGCCTGGATGTCCTCGTCGGGGATGAAGTACGCCTGCGTGATGTACACGTGCGAGCAGGCGCGGTCGATCGCGTCCAGGTAGATGCCCCGGATCGGGAAGACCAGCTCCGACGGCGCGTTGCGCGCCGCCCGCAGCTCGGGCAGCCACAGCGACGAGCCGACGTCCTGCAGCACCGGCAGGCGCGGGCCGCGCCACCGGTTCCAGAAGTCGACGAACGCGTTGCGCAGCTCCCACGCCGACGGGCCGGTGAGGCGCAGGTGCGTGTCCCGCCACTGCGTCGCGTACAGGGAGCCGATGTTGTACCCGCCCACGAACGCGGTCTCGTCGTCGACGACGAGGATCTTGCGGTGGTCGCGGCCCGACCGGCGCACGTCGAGCATCAACAGCCCGGGGCGCATCGCGGGGAAGCGCAGGACGTGCACGCCGGGCAGGTCGTAGAAGCGCCGGGAGATGACCAGGTTCGCGAACCCGTCGTACACGACGTAGACGGCCACGCCGCGGGCTGCCGCCTCCACGAGGGCCTGCTTGAACTGGCGGCCGACCTCGTCGTCCTTCCAGATGTACGTCTCCAGGAAGATCTCCCGCTGCGCGCCGCGGATCGCCGCGAGCATCGCGTCGTAGAGGTCCGCCCCGTACGTGTACAGCGTCGCGGTGGTGTCCTCGACCTCGGTGGACGACGGCGGGGCCGTGGGGAACGGCTCGTCCAACGGGTACTGGTGGCGGCGGAACCGCTCGAGCCCCATCACCGCCCCCGCCGCCGCCACCGGGACCGCCGCGGCGAGGACCGCGCCGCGGGTCGCGTACCGGCGCAGGGCGGGCCAGTCGATCTGGACGCGGACGGGCTTGCGGAGGCGTGGGAAACGAGGCGGCACGAGGCTCACCGTAGCCACGGGGCGTCGGCATCGCGCGCCGAACTGTCGGGTACGTCGGTGATGTCACCCGCCACCTGCTCGCCAGGAGCCTCGGCCGCCGTCGCCCCGGGGGCCGCGAGCCCCGCCGAGAGGGGGTGCGACCGGATCGCCGCGGCCAGCTCGCCCTCGATCCGGTCCAGGTACACGCCCGTGGTGGCGATGGACCGGTGCCCGAGCAGCTCCGCGACGACCTTCACGTCCCAGCCCTCCGCCACCAGGAGCGTGGCGGTGGTGTGCCGCAGCGCGTGCGGCGTCGCCGGCCGGCGGTATGGGGCGGGCATCCGCTCCACGGCGCGTGCGAGCAGGGCGCGCACCGCCTGGGTGTCGACGCGTCGGCCGCGCCAGGTGAGGAGCAGGGCACGCTGCGCGTCCGTGTCGTCCGGTCGCCGGGCCGCGAGGCGCGGACGCAGCTCGTGCAGGTACTCCTCGAGCGCCGACGCCAGGGGGGCGGAGAGCGCGACCGTGCGGATCGACCCGCCCTTGCCGACGATGCGCCACCGCGTCTCCTCCGGCTCGCGCGTGAAGTCCGCGACGTCCGCGCGCGCCAGCTCCGACACCCGCGGGCCGAGCACGAGGAGCAGCGCGACGACGAGGCGGTCGCGCAGCGCCAGCGCCTGGTCCGACCGCGGCGCTCGGGCAGCGCCGGCGGGCCCGGGGCCGGGGAGGTCGGGCACGGCCGACGCCTGCAGCAGGGCTCCCGCCGCCGACGCCGAGAGCGCCGTGCGTTCCACCCGCAGCCGGTCGCGCGAGCGGGCCGGTGGCGCGGCCCACTGCATGGGGTCGGCCTGCACCCAGCAGTGCCGGGCTGCGTGCGCGAAGAACCGGCTCACCGACTGCCGGAACCGGTTGACCGTAGCGACCGACCGCCCAGGACCGCCCTTGCGGCCCGGGTCGCTGTACCGGCCGTCGGGGCTGGCCTGGTAGCGCACCAGCGCGTCGTCGACGTCCTCGCCGGTCACGTCGTCCAGGACGCGGTCGCGCCCGACCAGGTCCGCGAACTCGCGGACGTCCCGCTCGTAGCTGCGCGCCGTGGCGGGGGAGAGGATCCCGCGCACGCTCTCCACCCGGACCGAGGCCAGGTACCGGTCGACGGCGGCCTCGACCGCGACGCGATCCAGCCGTGGCGGGGCGACCATCTCGTCCTCCAGGGCGTCTGCTGCGAACCGGTGCGGCCCACCCGCACGTCCGTGACCTGCGGCGACGCCCGCCGCACGGCTGAACCCAGGGTAGGCGCGCGCACCGACACACCTGGCGCGTGGACCAGGCCGGGTCGCTCAGACGTCGAAGAGGGTGGGGTGCTCGAGGTGCACGCCCTCGGCCTCGAGCATCCGGAGCTTGGTCCGCGGCCCGCCCTGTGCGGAGAAACCGCCGACCTGCCGGCCCGCGGCGAGCACGCGGTGGCACGGCACGATGGGCGGGAACGGGTTGCGCCCGAGGGCCTGGCCGACGGCCTGCGCCGCGCCGGGGGCGCCGAGGCGTGCGGCCACGTCGCCGTAGGTGAGGGTGGCGCCGGCCGGGATGGTGCGCACCACCTCGTAGACGCGGCGGTCGAACGCCGGTACCGCGGAGAGGTCGAGGTCGACATCCGACAGGTCGCCCTCCCCGGTCTCGAGCAGGACCGCGACGTCGGCCGCGACGGCGCTGATCGCGGCGTCGGGGGCGGTCTCTCGGGCCGAGGGGAACCATCGTGAGACGGCGGCACGGGTGCTCTGCGGCGAGCCGTGGGGGAGTGCGGAGCCCACGACGGTGCCGGGCGCGCGCCACACGAGGGCGCAGTGCCCGATCGCGGTGGGGAAGACGCAGAACGCGAGCCCGCCGGGGGGAGTGGACATGTCGTTCACGGTAGCCGTGCCGTGCGACAGGCCGCGCCGGAGGGCCTGTACCGGTCCGGCGACCGGACGACACCGGGGGCTCGGTCGCACGAGACCACTGTGTTGTGTCATACACAATGGTTTGAGGCCTATGTCCGAATCATCCTACCGCGGCACGAGAGGGAGTGCGAGAGCTCGGCGCCGCGGTGGGCTGACCGGGATTCGTCCTGCTGTCGGCGCGGCAGGTCGAGCGCGCCGGCGCGTCCGGATCGCCCCGGGGGACCGCAGGAAGAAACGAGGCTGAGCGCGCTTCGGCCGGGGCGGCGGGCAGCGCACGCGGCGACGTGCACGCCGAGGCTGCCGAGCGATCATTCAGGCCGGCGCTCCAGGACGATGCGCACGCCGACGAACGATCGTCCGGGTCGGCGGAGAATCTGACCGGCGTTGCACGAGCATGTTGCTGCGCGCGCTGCGGTCTTGCCGATGCTCGGGCCTGCCGATGCTCGGGCCTGCACTCGGGACTCGGCGGCCGTCCATGGTCACCGGACATACCGCAGGTGTCGCCGTGTGCAGCCGCGCGGTCGCACCTGGAACCTCGCGTCGCGCCGCCGCTCGAGGGAGGGGTTCAGGGCGTCATTCTCCGGCGTAATGACATAATGTGCATTATCGGTTTGCCGCATGGATGACTCAGCGCCCCGCTCGACGCTCCCATCGAGACCCAGGGCGCGGCCGAGATCCTCCAGGCTTTCGCATTCACAGTTCGGCGCCTTTGCAGTTCGGCACCTGCGGACTTCGCGAGCCAGGGCCGCGCGCCTACCTGCGGGCCGGCGCTCGCGTCGTCCGACCGACGACCGGAGCGCCGGTCACCCCGTCCGGCGCGCCGACCTGCCCCATCGCCATGCTGCAATGTCCGGTTTGCCCGATGTTGCTCGGTCGTGCTGAGCGGGGCTGCTCCGCGCCGCCTGGCGTCACCTGGTGGGCTCCATTCGGCGACGAGAGCGCCCTGGCCACGGCAGCGGGCCCGAACCCGAGCGCGGGCGGCATCGCCACCGCGGCGCCACTCCCCTGCTCGCTGACCGCGAGTGGTCGGTGCAGTGCTGCGAGCGCCCGCCCTGGCCGTCACCTCCCGGGCAAGGGTGGCGTCGCAGCTCCGAGCGGGGATCCCCGTCGTGCGGTGACGGATACGATCCGTGCGTGACGTCGCGACATGGGCCTTCCGCACAGGTGCTGGATGCCTTCGGGGTCGGCGACGTCGTGAGTCGCGAGCGGCTTGCGGGCGGCCGCGGCTTGACGTGGCGCGTGGGGCGGCTCGTGCTCCGCCCTTCGGGTGGCAGCAGCGAGGCTTGCTGGCGCGCGGGTGTGCTCGATGCGCTCGAGCACACCGATGAGTTCCGGACCCCACGGCCGGTCAGGACCGCGTCGGGAGCATGGGTCGTCGACGGCTGGGAGGCCTGGAGCTGGGTACCCGGCGCCGCCGACGAGTCGCGGGTCTCCGACGTCCTGAGGGCCGCCGATGCGTTTCACCGCGCGATCGCCGGTCTCGGCAAACCGTCGTTCATCGACGCCGCGGACGACCCCTGGGCCCGAGCGGATCGCATGGCTTGGGGAGAAGACCCGCTCCCCCACGATCCGACGCTCGACCGACTGGCCGCCCGGTTTCGCCCTGTGGAATCAGCTCGCCAGGTCATCCACGGCGACCTCCTGGGCAACGTGCTCTTCGCCGACGGCGAGCCCCCCGCGATCATCGACTGGGCTCCGTACTGGCGGCCGGCCGGCCTCGGTGCCGCGATCGCCGTCGTCGACGCCGTGACGTGGCACAGCACCCCCATGAGGGCCATCGCCGGCCTCGGGGCCGGTGTCCCGGAGTGGTCGCAGCTCGTGGTGCGCGCCCTGGCCTTCCGCATCGCGACGTTCCACCTCCTGGGGCGCTGGGACCGTGCTCGGTCCGACCGGTACGCGCCCCTCGTCGATGCTGTTCTGACCCGGACCTGAAACCCGAGACGAGCGTCAGCGCTCGCGCGCCTTCGCCCAGGAGACGAACTCCTGCTCGACCTCGTCGAAGAACGCGCTCTTCGCCCGCGTGTAGTCGTCGTAGTCGGCCTTGCCGCCGTTCTGCGCCGACAGTCTCTGCTTGGTCGCCTCGTACCGGGTACGAGCAGTCGGGTGCGCACGGAGCCAGTCCCGGAACCAGACCGTGTAGAGCCCCCACGGCGAGTCCGCACGCCGCACGTGCAGGATCAGCCGCTCCTCGGGGTGGACGTAGAGACGCTTCTCCCACACCTGAGGAGGCAGCCGGTCGTCCCCGCCGCGCGGCACGTCGGCATACACCCCCGGCGAGTCGCGGCGGGAGCCGTGAGCGCGCACGAGACCCAGAGGCTGAAGTCACTCGCTGAGCGGCTCCTCGCCCGGCAGCGGGCTGATTCGGACCTGGAGGTCGACGTAGGGCTTGGCGGCCAGACCCGGGACCGACGTCGAACCGATGTGGTCGAACGCTGCCGTAACGCCACCAGGCAGGTCGCTCAACGCGCCAGCGATCCGGTCCAGCCATGAAGTCGCATGAGGAAGCCACCGAGGATCGTGTGGATGCAGCGCGGCGGGGTTGGTATCGCTCACGCGCCGACCCTAGCGGCACGTCCCTGCGCGTCACGGGGGGCCGGTCCGGGTCGCGGCGGCCGGTGCCCGATCGACGCCCAGGAATCGGCGCAGCCCGACGGTGCCATCGATCACGACGTCGCGGCTCGGGTGGCGGTGACTGGACGGCACGGTGGCACCTTGCCCCGCTCCCGTATCGCGCGCGTGCCTTCTCGGTCAGCACGCCCAGGAGATGCGCGAACCCGCGCGCGTCGTCGATGGCCCGATGGGTGTGCTCGACGTCACCGAGCCATCCGGCGGGCAGCTCGGCGGACGTCGGCGTCTCCGCCATCGGCAGGCCGAGGACCGCCGCCGCGTACGACCGGAGGCACAGCGCGCGTCCGGTGAACAGGACGTCTTCCTCGTACGGCCCTGGCAGAGCCCGTACGTCGTGAACCTGCGGAGGTGATAGTCCATCCAGGTCCCGTCGAAGGCCAGCGGGGCGGCCGCGAAGAGCCGGCCTGACCCCAGTGTGGTGATCCATGCCGTGTACTCCCTCAGCACCGCGCCGATCGGTCGGGCGCCCTCGGTCGCGGCAGCCCAGATCTCCGGTGGCTGGGCCTCGAACCAGGCCAGCGTGTCCGCGTTCGGTGCGGCGCCAGGTAGCGGATCGAGGACGGCCTCGAATTCGCTCACGACGGACCCGTCGGCGCGAGCCGCCACCGAGGCGAAGGATCGCATCGGGTTGGCGCCGGGATGTGGCCCGTCCGTCTCGATGTCCGTGACCACGTAGACCCAGTCGTCCTACGGCCTGCACGGCCGACGAGGCTACGGGCGCGCCGCCGTCAGGCTCGCTCCCTCACCGCCCCGGGCGCGAACGCCAGTGCCCGGCGACGGGGCGCCCGGCCCGGTCATGCGCGGGGACCCAGGTGCCGCCGGGTCGGGCGGGCGTCCCTCCCGGTGCCTCTCCCCCGGCGGCGCCGCCGAGCGCACGGGCGACGTCTCCTCCGCGGGCAGCAGCGCGGTCCACGAACTCCCCCGCGACGTCGTCGGGCACGAGGTCGCGCGCTTCGGCCACGGCGTCCCTGACCGCCTCCGGCCAGGTCGCGGCGTACGTGGCGGCGACGTCGGCCAGCCAGCCCGCGTCGACCCCGAGGTCGGTAGCGGCGCGCTCGACGTGCCGTGGCCCCAGCGCTCGCAGGCGGTACTCGCCGCCGAGCTTCATGGCGAGCCGGGCCTTGAGCCTGACCTCGTCGGCCGGCCACAGCAGGCTCGCGCTGACCAGGTCGTACAGGGGCGCGAGCACCGTGCGTGCGCCGACGTGCAGCAGCGCCAGGTTCTTGGCGTGCGCGTCGGTGCCGGCCGCGACCCAGTTGAAGACGACGGCGCGCGCGAGGTCGTCGCGCGACCGGGCGAGGTCGCGCCGGTCGACGGCGCGCGCCACGAGCCGCGCCACGTCCCGCACCCCGGGACCGCCGTCCGCCTCGTACTTCGCCGAGCGCCACAGTCCCAGGGCCTGGCAGAGGTCCTCCTGGTGCAGCCGCCGGGCGCCGTCGCTGGTGGCGAGCCGGTCGAACCGTTCGACCACGACGGCGGCCTGGTCCTCGAACCAGGCGGCCTCGACGGTCGCGACAGGGAGCCCGAGGGCTCGCGCTGCGCGCATGGTGACGAGCTCGGCCGCCGCCGAGTGCGCGACGCCGTCGACGCCGATCTTGAAGATGTGGGTGCTGGCGCCACGACCGGTGGGCTGGTGCCACGACCCGTCGGCGCGGTGGACGAGGGCGAACTTGCCCTGCTGGCCGCCCAGCGAGAACCGTCCGCCGTGGTGCTCGAACGCCCACGAGCTGTCGTCCGCGCGCAGCTCGCGCAGGTGCGCGGCGATCTCCCGCGGCCCGAGCGGCCTGCTGCCGGCGCCGTCGTGCGGCTGCTCGCCCAGGGGCGTCACCTGGACGGCGCCCGCGCAGTCGGCGCCCATGTGCCGGAGCAGGTTGAAGGCCGTCGGGCGGCGCTCGTCGAACTGGGCCGCCCAGCGGGCGCGCACGGTGTCGTTGTCTGGCAGCAGGTTGTCGATCCAGGGCATGGTCACGCCGGGGTCGTGCTCGGTGACGTGGCGGGGCATGCTCACCGAGAGCGACGGCGCGGCCCGCAGTGCCTGGTAGGTCGGGGTGTAGGCGAACGCGACGTCCCCGCCGCGCTCGCGCCGGAGCGTGCCGGCATGGGCGCCGTCGAGCCAGACATCGAGCCGGTCGGCGGTGCGATCAGCCACGGGCACGCCCCAGCACGGCGTCGAGCGCGTCGTCGGGCTCGTCGGGCACGACGTCGACGACGAGATCGACGGCCCGCAGCGCGTCGAGCACCAGGTCGAGGCGCGCCGTGGGTGCCCCGGCCTCGGCGGCGATCACCCACTGGCGGGACACGTCGACGGCGGCGGCCAGCTGCGCCTGCGTCATCCCCTTGTCCTTGCGCGCGCGGCGCAGCAGCGAGCCGAGCTGCTCGGCGTTCGCGACGATCACGAGCTCCCCTCCCCCGCCGGCGCGCCCTCCGTGACGAGATGTCAACGAGCGACGACATCGAGCGTGATGTCAACGCTAAGTAACATCTCGAATGATGTCAACGATCGGTGACATCGGGGTGGCGCTCTCCCCCGCCCCCGAGGGACTCGAAGCGCGCGAGCGGGCCGGCGAGGACACCGCCGTCGACGGGCAGCGTGACACCGGTGATCCAGGCCGCGTCGTCGGACGCGAGGAACGCGATCGCGGCGGCGACGTCGTCGGGCTCGCCGATGCGGCCGAGCGGGTAGAGCGCCGCGAGCCGGTCGGGGTCGGCGCGCTCGTCCCACACCCGGGTGCGGATCGTGCCGGGCGCGACGACGTTGATCCGCACTCCTCTGGCTCCGAGGCGCACGGCGAGGTTCTGTGCGAGCGACACGAGCCCGGCCTTCGCGGCCGAGTAGTCCTCGTCGCCGAAGGCCTGCAGCCCGTTGACGGACCCGACCAGCACGATCGCGCCCCCACGCGGCAGGTGCGGGGCCGCGGCGCGCACGCAGCGAGCCGGCCCAGCCAGGTTGAGGTCGACGCCTGCGGCCCAGGTGGCGTCGTCCATGCCGTCCAGGAGCCCGGGGTGCACGCCGGTGCCACCGGCCACGCCGACAAGCACGTCCAGGCGCCCGTGCCGCTCCAGGGCCGCCCCGACGGCGGCGTCCACGGACGCCGTGTCGGTGATGTCGCAGGTGACGGCCGAGGCGGGAGCCCCGCCGGCAGGAAGGTCGTGGACGGCACGCCGTGCGGCGTCGTCGTCGAGGTCGGCGACCACGACGGTGGCGCCCTCCGCGTGCAGGCGTCGTACCGCGGCCGCGCCGATCCCGTGCGCGCCGCCGGTGACCAGCGCCACGCGGCCCTCGAACCGCCCTGCCGAAGGTCCTGTCACGTCCGTCCTCCTCGTGGAGCGTCCCATCGTGCGTTGTCGTGCGTTGTCGTGCGTTGTCGTGCGCCCCGTGCTGACGACGCCACGGCGTCAGAGGGTGAGCCGGTAGTAGTTCTCCTGGCCGAACCGCTCGAACCCGGCCTTGCGCAGGAGGCGCGCGGAGGTGCTGATCCGGCCCTTGACGAGCGCGAGGGACGCGCCCGCGGCGGCCGACAGGCGCAGCCGCTCCTCGAGCACGGCCCGGTAGGCACCGCGACCGCGACGGTCGGGCACCGTGCCCGCGCCCCACAACCGGGCGACGGTGCCCAGCTCGGGTCGTGGCGCCGCCGCGAGCGTGACCCCTGCGGAGGCCACGGGCTCCCCGTCCTGGTAGGCGACGACACGGAGCTCACGGCTGTCGTCGGACAGCAGCGTGCGCGCGGTCTCGGCGAGCCGGTCGTCGTCCATGGGCTGCTGGTCCCACACCGCGGTGTCGACGCGGTCGGCGTCGCGCAGCCCGTCCACGTCGGTCACGCGCCGCACGTCGAGGCGCCCGTCGCGTTCCGGCGGCTCGCGGAGATCTGGCCCGAGGCGGCGGGCGAGCACGTCCACGGTGTCCTCGAGCCGGGCACCCCGGTCGAGCAGCAGGCCGGTGAGGTCGGGGGTGCTGCTCGCCGACGTCCAGACGCCGAGGGTGTCGCTGCCCCAGGTCCGCGCCTGCTCGACGGCGGAGCGCATGACTTCCTCCGGCGCGCGGGCGGACGCGATGCCGGTGAGCACGACGCGCCCGTGCGCCCAGGCGGGCCACCGGGTGAGGGTGACATCCGTGACGACGCACTCCGCGTCCGGCGGCACCCAGGACCACGCGGCGGCGGCACGGAGCACGGTCGGCGGGTCCCAGTCGACGCTCATGACGGCAACCTAGCGAACCCGGTGCCGGGTGACCGAGGTGCCGCGCGCGACCGTCACAGACGGGCCGCGAGGGAGCCGACGACGTCCGCCGCGGGCCCGGTGGCGGCGGCGCGGTAGCCGGTCCCGGCCCACAGGTGCAGCCGCTCGGCGTCCCCGGCCGCTGCGGCGCGGCGCCGCAGCTCGCGGGTGAGGTGGTGCACCTGCGGGTAGGCGACGGGGGCGTGCGCGTCGTGGCGGGTGAGGAAGCCGTTGACCAGCGCGCGAGCCGGGCGTCCGGTGAACGCGCGGGTCACCGCCGTCGTCGGGTACCGGGGGTCGGCGAGGGCGTCGCGGTGGGTGCGCGAGGTGCCTGCCTCGTCGGTGCGCAGCAGCAGCGTGCCGACCGCGACCGCCTGCGCCCCGGCCTGCAGCAGCGTGGCGACGGCATCGGGGCCGTCCACTCCCCCGGCGGCGATGATCGGCAGGCCCGTGCGGGCGGCGACCGCGGCGACGACGCCGGCCGTCCGGGCCTCCGCGGCGGTGCGCGCGGGGTCCCAGGTGCCGCTGTGCCCGCCGGCGCGAGGGCCCTGCACCACGAGGCCGTCGGCCCCGAGCCCCGCGGCCGCGGCGGCCTCCTGCGGGGTCGTCACGGTGACGAGCACGACCGAGCCCGCCGCGCGCAGGGCCGCGACGTCCGCCGCCGGCGGGGGCCCGAAGGTGAACGACACGACGGGCACGGGGTCCCGCCGCAGCAGGTCGATCTTCGCGGCCCAGGCGTCGTCGTCGGTCGCGGGGAGGGATGCCAGCACTGCGTCGAGGTCGACGTCGTGCGCGCCCGCGTCCGGCGTGATCTCCCGCGCGTAGGCCGCGAGCGCCGCGGGGTCGGGTGCGGGCGTGGTGGAGGGGACGAAGAGGTTGACGCCGAAGGGGCGTGCGCGGTGCTGGGCGTGGCGGATCTGGTCGGCGAGGGCGTCGGGGGTCTGGTAGCCGCCGGCGAGGAAGGCGAAGGCTCCGGCGTCGGTGGTGGCGGCGAGGAGGTCGAGGGTGGTGGGGCCGCCGGCCATGGGGGCTGCGACGAGGGGCAGGTCGGTGCCGAGGAGGGTGGCGGGGGTGGTGCGGACCATGCCTGGCATCGTCCCACCGGGTGCCTGTGTGCTCAGTTGTGCGGGTCGTGGCGGGGCTGGTCTCGGTGGGCCGGTCTCATCTGGCGCTCATGCAGGCCTGGCACGCTGGGCGCCCGCCGCTCGGCGGGACGGAGTTCGGTCCGGGTGTCGGTGAGGGAAGGGGTGGGTGCGCCGGATGTCGGCGACGGTGCGGGAGCGTGCGGTGACGCGGCGATCTGCCATGGGGACGTTCGTGCTGGTGGGCGGTGTGCCGGGGGCGGGCAAGAGCACGGCGCTCGCGTGGGTGGCGGGTCTGCGTCCGGGGGTACGGGTGCTGGACAGCGAGGTGGTGCGTCGTGACCTGCGGGGGCGGGTGCCGCGCGGGGTGCCGTACGCGGTGTACCGGCCGGTGGTGCACGTGCGGCACCTGGCGGGGGTGGTGCGGGCGGTGCTGGGTGGCCCGCTGGATGGCGCGGCGGTGCTGGTGGTGCACGACCCGGCGACGTCGCGGATGCGGCGGTGGTGGTGGGCGTGCCTGGCGCGTCGGGCGGGGTGGCGTCCGGTGCTGGTGATGGTGGACGTGGGGCGCGGTGAGGCGCTCTCGGGGCAGGAGTCGCGGGGCCGGGTGGTGCGGTCGCGGGCGTTCGTGCGGCACTGGCGGCGGTGGGCGGCGCAGCGTGCCGGCCTGGTGGCGGCGTCGGGCGGGTCGAGGGAGGGCTCGGCCGCCGGGTGGTCGCAGGTGCACGTGGTGGGCCGGGGTGAGGCCGTTCCGGTGCTGGTGGGGGTGGTGGACGCGGCGTCGCCGGTCGGCGTGCGCGGTGCCCGCTAGGGTCGCGCCCATGACGTCGTCGGCCCTCACGGGTGCAGCGCTGGAGCGGGTGGTCGAGCACGTGCGTGCGGTGGGTGACGGGGTGGTGTCGACGCTGGGTCCGGACGGCGCCCCGCAGGCGGCGTACCTACCGCTGGCGGTGACGCCGTCGGGCGAGCTGGTCTTCGACGCCCGGGAGGGGTCGCGCAAGGTGGCGAACCTGCGGCGCGACCCGCGGGTGGCCGTGGTGGTGGGCGGGCCGGGCGGGACGACCCTGCAGGTCGAGGGGGTGGCGGACGCCCCGGAGGGCGCGGACCGCGAGCGGTGCGCGGCGGCGTACCGCTCGGCGTTCCCGCAGTTCGCGGCCTCGTTGGTGGACCCGGGGATCGTGGTGGTGCGGGTGCAGGCGCGGTGGGCACGCTGGGGCGACTACCGCTCCTCTCCCCCGGTGGTCGAGGAGCTGGTGGGCGGCGACGGGGCCTGAGGCTCAGCGCCAGCCGAGGGCGGGCGCGACGTGCCGGACGACGTTCTCGATGACGTGGGCGTTGTACTCGACGCCGAGCTGGTTGGGCACGGTGAGCAGGAGCGTGTCGGCCGCGGCGACGGCCTCGTCCTCGGCGAGGTCCGCGACGATGGCGTCGATCTCCCCGGCGTACGTCTTGCCGAACCTCGAGCGCACGCCCTCGAGGAGGCCGACCTGGTCGGTGCTGGCCGTCTCCATGCCGAAGTAGGCGCGGTCGCGGTCGTCGGTGATCGGGAAGATGCTGCGGGACACGGACACCCGGGGCTCCCACCCGTGGCCGGCGGCGGCCCAGGCGTCGCGGAAGCGTTGGATCTGCTCGGCCTGGAGCCGGTGGAACGGCACGCCGGTGTCCTCGGACAGCAGGGTGGAGCTCATGAGGTTCATGCCCTGCGCGGCGGTCCACTCGGCGGTGGCGCGGGTGCCGGCGCCCCACCAGATGCGCCGGCGCAGGCCCTCGGAGTAGGGCTCGACGCGCAGCAGACCGGGCGGATTCGGGAACATGGGGCGCGGGTTCGGCTCGGCGAAGCCCTCGCCGTCGAGCACCTCGAGGAAGCGGGCGGTGTGGCGGCGGGCCATGTCGGCGTCGGACTCCCCCGCCCTCGGCTCGTGCCCGAAGTGCCGGTAGCCGTCGATGACCTGCTCGGGCGACCCGCGGCTGATGCCGAGCTGCAGCCGCCCGCCGGAGATGAGGTCGGCCGCGCCGGCGTCCTCGGCGAGGTACAGGGGGTTCTCGTAGCGCATGTCGATGACGGCGGTGCCGATCTCGATGCGGCTCGTGCGCGCGCCGACGGCGGCGAGCAGCGGGAACGGGGACGCGAGCTGCCGGGCGAAGTGGTGCACGCGGAAGTACGCGCCGTCGGCGCCGAGCTCTTCCGCCGCGACGGCGAGCTCGATCGACTGCAGCAGGGCGTCGGACGCCGAGCGGGTCGCGGACTGCGGGTGCGGGGTCCAGTGGCCGAACGACAGGAATCCGAGGTGCTTCACGTGCTCAGTCAAGCCCACGGGTCGCGGGCCCGCCCGTCGCGCCGTCGACGTCGACGTCGGCCCACAGGTCGCACCGGTGGTCGGCGGCGAAGGGTGTCGGGCCGATCTCGCGGGTGGAGAGCTCGACGACCGTCTGCTCGGGCCCGAAGCGCGGCCAGTGCGGGCGCCCGGGGCCGTTGACGTCGCCGGTGCGCGCGAAGGCGGCCCAGTAGTCGATCATCGTCGCGGACAGCCGCTGCTGCGCCGGGTCGAGCGGCGGGGGCAGGTGGTCGCCGACGAGCGTCCACAGGTACCCCAGCTCGAGGCCGTGGTAGGCACCGAGGGGGACCCCGTCGGGTCCCGGGGCGGAGGGCTCGGCGAACTCGTACACGTGCACGCGCTGGTGCGGTGCGGCGACCTGGGCGGTGCGCAGCACCGGGCAGGCCCCGATCTGCGCACCCCAGTCGC
The DNA here is from genome assembly GCF_040632295.1 of Isoptericola sp. NPDC019482. Classification (NCBI taxonomy): domain Bacteria; kingdom Bacillati; phylum Actinomycetota; class Actinomycetes; order Micrococcales; family Promicromonosporaceae; genus Isoptericola; species Isoptericola sp. NPDC019482. The sequence continues at coordinate 37,157 of NZ_JBEYBQ010000019.1, read as the reverse complement.
CGAGCAGGGCCGCGAGCGCCGTCTCCGGGGAGTCGTGGTCGGCGAGCGGGTAGGCGTCCAGGACGGTCGCGGCGTAGGGGCCGAAGGTGTCGGTCACCCGGTGGTGGTAGTCGTCGGCGGTGAGGCCGGGTGCCTGCCAGTGGACGAACCCGCGCATCTCGTCGCGCGTGGCCCCCACGAGGAGGGGGACCCGTGCGGCGGTGCCGCGGCGCAGGGCGTCGATCGGTTGCCGCGGGAGGAACGGCGTGCCCGCGACGGGGTTCCACGGGCGGTCGCCGGAGTGCTCGGTGAGCCCGTACCCGACGCCCGAGAGCGTGCCGACGAGGGCGGGCACGCTGCTGCGGCGCAGGCAGGCGGCGACGTCACCGGGATCGTCGTCGGCGCACCCGAGGTGCTCGACGGCGCGGTCGCCGAAGGCCTGCCCCTGGGCGCGGTCGGGGACGGGGTTGGCGCAGGCGCCGCTCTGCACGATCGCGCGGTCGAACAGCGTCCTCGACGACGGGGCGGCGAGCTGGGCGCAGACGGACCGGGCGCCGCCCGACTGCCCGGCGAGCGTGACGTTGCGGGGGTCGCCGCCGAAGGCTGCGGCGTTGCGCTGCACCCACCGCAGCGCGGCGGCCTGGTCCAGGAGCCCGTAGTTGCCGCGGTGGGGGCCGAGCTCTGCCGTCGACAGGAAGCCGAGGGCGCCGAGCCGGTAGTTCGCGGTGACCACGACCAGGCCGCCCCGGGTCGCGAGGCGCGCTCCGTCGAAGCGGGCCGCCCCGCCGGAGTCCAGGCCGCCGCCGTGCAGCCACACGAGCACGGGCAGCCGGTCGCCGCGGCGGGCGTCGGCGGGCGCGACGACGTCGAGCGTCAGGCAGTCCTCCTGCCCGAGGACGGTGCCCTCCTCCTCACCGGGCTGCGGGCACAGGGGGCTCGGGGCGGTCGCGTCCCGCACGCCCTTCCAGTCGCGCGGGGGTGCCGGAGGCCGCCAGCGGCGCTCGCCGACGGGCGGGGCCGCGTACGGGACGCCGGAGTAGGCGACGTGGTCCGTCTCCGCGTGCCCGCGCAGCCACCCGGAGTCGACGCGCACGACGGCGTCGCCGTCGGGCCGGGCCGCCGCGCCCGGCGCGGCGGTGGCGAGCAGGACGAGGGCTGCGGCGAGGGCGGCGACGACGCGCCGCCGGGAACCGGGCCGGGTGGCGGCCGTGTCGCCGGTCATGTCGCCGGTCATGTCGCCGGTCATGTCGCCGGTCATGTCGTTCCTCCGTGGTCGGTCGGTGAGCGCCGCACGAGCGCGCGCAGGTGCTCGGCGAGGACGTCGGGCTGGTCGAGGGGCACGAGGGTCGCCGCGCGCGGGACGTGCACGAGCTCGGCGTCGGGCAGCAGGCGGGCCAGGCGGGGGCCGTGGTCGGCCGGCATCATCCGGTCGTCGTCGGCCCAGGCGACGAGCGCGGGACCGGTGAAGGCGCCGAGCCCGGCCGACCAGTCGCGGTCGGCCGGGACGGGGAAGCGTGCGCTGAAGCGGCGCAGGTCGGCGCGCACGAGCGGGTCGCGCAAGGGGGCGAACCAGCGCCGCAGGAGCGTGTCGGGGACGGGGCGGGCCGCCATCGCGGACGCGAGACGGCGCCGTACCGCGGGCAGCCGGGTCAGCTGCGCCTGGAGGGCGAGCGCGCCGGGCACGCGGGCGGCCCGGGCGAGAGCGCGTCCGGGGCGGCCCGCGGGGACGTTGTCGAAGGCCTCGCAGGCCACGAGCGCGAGGCGTGCCACGCGCTCGTCGAGGCCCAGCTCGACGAGCACCTGGGCGCCGCCCCAGTCGTTGAGGACGAGGGTCACGTCGCGCAGGTCGAGCGCCTCCATGAGCTCTGCGACCATGCGCGCCAGGGAGGCGTTCGTGAGCTCGTCGTGCGGCGCGGGGCGGCGGTGGGCGCCGAGCGGCAGCGTGGGCGCGACGCACCGCAGGTCCGGCAGCCGCGCGGTCACGCCGTCCCACACGGCGTGGTCGAGGAGCGGGCCGTGCAGGAGCAGCACGGCCGGGCCGGGGCCGCCGGTGTCGGTGTAGTCGAGGGTCGCGGTGCTCAGCTCGATCGTGCGCACCGTCGGCACCTTCGGCACCGTCGTTCGCGTGGCCGGGTCGCGGCTGCTCACGGCCCGTTCCTCAGCGCGCCCGGCGGTGGACGGTGACGAGCACGCCGTCGCCGTAGGTCGTGGCCTCGGTGAGGCGCCACATGGTCTTGTCCGGCGTCGGAGGCCACAGGGTGCGCCCGTGACCGAGGACGACGGGGAACGTCATCAGGTGGATCTCGTCGACGAGGTCGTGTGCCAGCAGCCCCTGCACGAGCCGGATGCTTCCGGGCACGGAGATCTCCCCGTCGACCTCGTCGCGCAGGCGGGAGACCTCGTCGACGAGGTCTCCGGACAGCACCCTCGTGCCGTTCCAGCCGGGGTCGGTGAGGGTGCGCGAGACGACGTACTTCGGCATGCCGTTGTACTTGTCGGCGAGCTCGCCCTCGTACTGCGGCCACGCGGCGGCGAAGCCCTCGTACGTGCGCCGCCCCAGCAGGAGGGCGTCCGCGCCGAGCGCCTCGGTCTCCTTGAACCGTTCGCCCTCCGGCCCGCGGTCGACCTCGAAGCTCCAGTCCGGGTAGCGGAAGTCCTCGCCGCCCGGCGCCTCGACGACGCCGTCCAGCGAGATGAACTCGGTGACCACGATCGATCCCATGTCGTGCCTCCCTGCCGGTCCTGTGTGTCAGTCCTGCGTGTCAGTCCTGCGTGTCAGTCCTGCCCGGCGAAGGCGCGCAGCTCGGCGGCGAGCACCTCGGGCGTGGTGGTGTGGTCCGCCCCGGGCACGGGGCGCAGCGTCGCGGTGGGCAGGTGCGCGCTGATCGCGCGAGCCGCGGCCGCGAGGAACGCCCAGGTGCCCGTGCCGTGCATGACCAGCACGGGCACGTCGACCCGGTCCCACAGGTCGGGGCGCAGCGGCCGGCCCGACATCGCGTCGCCGACCTGGCGGCCGTCGTACGCGATGGTGGGGGCCACCGCCTCGAGCACGGACCAGGTCGCGGCGTCCTGCCGCAACCCGTCCACGGCCTCCCGGGGCAGGCCCGCGGCCGCCGTGAGGAACAGCGCGACGGCGTCACCGGGGCGCCCGGCGGCGACGGCGTCGTCCGCCCGCCGCACATAGTCCGCGGGCAGCGGCGGACGCCCGTCGTCGACGACGGCGTTGGGCTCGAACAGCACGAGCCGCGCGACGGGGACGCCCGCCTGGGCGGCGTTGAGCGCCAGGTTGCCGCCCGACGACCAGGCGAACACCGTGGCCGGGCCGCCGCCGGCGGCCTGGTCGATGACGGCGGCGAGGTCCTCGAGCTCCCGCTCGACGGCGTACGGCGCGGTGTCGCCGCTCTGCCCGCGCCCTCGGCGGTCGTAGCTGACCACGAGGAACTCGTCGGCGAGCAGCTCGGCCGTGGCGGCGTTCTCGGGGGTGGTGGCGCGGTGGGCGGTCGCGCCGTCGACGATGACGATCGGGTCGCCCGAGCCCCAGGCCGAGCAGGCGATCGGGGTGCCGTCCGCGGACCGGACGGTGCTGGTGGTCATCCTGGTGCTCACTGCGCTGCCTCCCTGACGGTCGCGCGCGGCGGGGGCCGCGACACGTCCACGCTAGGAAGCCGAGGGCTCGACCGGCTTGTACAGGAGCGACATCTCGTGGGTCGTGCCGCCCGGGCCGCCGTGCCCGGACGGCGCCGCCTCCCGGGGCGCGCGGAGCTGTGTCGCGGTGCGGCCGATGAACCGTCGCAGGGACCGCGCGAGGTGCGGCTGGTCGAAGTAGCCGAGCGCGTGCACGACGTCGAGGGGCACGGCACCCTCGCGCAGCAGCACGGCCGCCGTGCGGGCGCGGTCGATCTGCCGGATCGTGCCCTGCGTGAGCCCGGTCGACGCCGCGACGCGCCGCTGCACGGACCGGGTGCCCACCCGGGCGACGCCGCCCCACACCACGTCCTCCACGAGCGGGTCCCGCACGAGCACACCGGCCCGCACCAGCCGGTCGACGAACGCCTCCGCGTCGTCCGCGCGCGGGATCGGCCACTCCTCGCCGCGCAGCACGAAGCGGCCTCCCGCGACGTGCGGGCTCTCCAACTCGCCGTCCACCAGCGCGGACACCGGCAGGTGCGGCATCGTCACGCCGTGCGCGAACGTGATGCCGAACGAGTCGGACTCGCCCGCGATCCGTGCCGCCGTCGCCACCGTCTCCGGGCCCCGCACCGCGGCGTGCGTCGTGGCCCCGTCGCGCCAGAACACCAGCTCCCAGTGCGACGTGGCGACCGACGTCATCGTCCCCGCCCCCGACGTGCGGCCGCGCCAGACCCGCGCGACGTAGCGCGAGTCCGAACCTCGATGGATGCTCTCGACCGGCATGTCGCTCCTTCGGCGTGCCCGTCTCCATACTGCCAGGCGCACCGCGGTCCCTGCCTGCGACAATGGCCCGGTGAACGCCACCGCCGGGGACACCCCGCCCGCCCTGCTGGCCCACGACGTCGCCGGTGACCCCGGCTCCCCCGCCGTCCTCCTGCTGCACGCCGGGGTGGCGGACCGGCGCATGTGGGACGCCGTCGCCCCCGCGCTGGCGCACACGTTCCGGGTGGTGCGCCCGGACCTGCGCGGCTTCGGCGACTCGCCGCTGCCGCCGGACGGCCGCCCCTACACGAACGCGGGCGACGTCGCCGCCCTGCTCGACGCGCTCGGGGTCGCCGACGCGGCCGTCGTCGGGTCGTCGTTCGGCGGCGAGGTGGCGCTCGAGCTCGCGAGCGCGCACCCCGGCCGGGTGCGCGAGCTCGTGCTGCTGTGCCCGGCCGCCCCCGGCGTGCCCGACACGGAGACCTCCGACGCGTTCGACGCCGAGGAGGCCCGCCTGCTGGCCGACGGCGACGTCGAGGGCGCGGTGCGGCTCAACGTCACGACCTGGCTCGGCCCGGAGGCGGACGCCGCCGCCGCGGACACGCTCGCCGTCATGCAGCGGCGCGCGTTCGAGATGCAGCTCGCGGCCGACGCCGCCGCGAGCGCCGCAGGCCTGCCCGAGCCGGGCCCGGAGCGCGTCGCGGTGGACCTCGCGGGGATCCGCGTGCCGACGTTCGTCGTCGAGGGCGCGCACGACATGGACGCGCTGCGGGCGTGCGCACGGCACGTGGCGGCGTCGGTGGCCGGGGCGGAGCTGTCCGAGCTGGGGTGGGCGGGGCACCTGCCCGTGCTGGAGCGGCCCGACGCGATCCTGGCGCTGCTGCTGGACGTGCTGCGCGACGACCCCACGGTGCACGCCCCCTGACCTGCCGGCGGGCGCGGTGTCCCGCGGGCGGGCGCTCGGGTCAGGTGAGTCACTGGTCGTGGGCGATCTTCGCGACGAGGGCGACGACGACGAGCAGCAGGACGGCACGCACGAACCCCGCGTCGCGGGAGAGGGCTGTGCCCCTGGGCGACGACACCGCCGGGGCGGACATTGCGCGTGGGTGCAAGGTGGGCACCACACCGGGTGGCGGGTGCCGGGGGCGACTAGCGTGGGGTGTCGACCCGGAGTCGACCCCGAGGTGGTGGCCCGTGCTCACGATCGACCTGTCGGCGGAGGACCTCACGCGCCTGCGCGCGCCCGGGCTCCCCGACCCGATGTGGGACACCGTGTTGAGCCTGCACCTGCTGCAGAACCGGCAGGCGGCGCTGGCGTTCGACCCGTGGCGGCGTCAGGTGCGGGCGCGGATCGTGGAGGCGGGCCTGACGACGACGGTCGCGGCGCTCGCGCGGCTGGCCCCGTTCGCGTCGTACTTCCCGGACTTCCTCACACCGTCCCCCGTGGCAGGCAGCGGTGGGGCGGGCGGTGTGGTGGGCGGTGTCGAGGCGGCGGCGGAGCGGGTGGCGAGCACCCCGCGGGCGCGCCTCGCGCGCGAGCTGGCGGCGACGTTCCCGTCCGGGGCGCCGCCGTGGGTGCGGCGCATCGCCGCCGGCGAGGCGGAGGCGATGCGGTGGCTCGCGGCCGCGCTGCGCCGGTACCACGACCTCGCGGTGGCCCCCTACGCGCCGGTGACGCGGGCGGCGCTCGCGGCCGACCGGGAGGCGCGTGACGCGGCGCTGCGTCGCGACGGGATGCAGGGGCTGATGGGCAGCTTCGACCCGCTGCTGCGCCGCGACGGCGGCCGGTGGACCGGCTGGTACCCGGTGTCGCAGTCGCTGCCGTTGCGCGGACGGCCGCTGACGGTGGTCCCGTCGGTGTTCTGCGTGCTGGCGCCGGTGGTGCTCGCGGACGACGCCCTGGACCCGGTGCTCGTGTACCCGGTGGACCCGGCGCCGGACTGGGTGGCGCGCGGTGCCGACGGTGCGGCCGGTGGGGGCGGTGCGGCCGGTGGGGGCGGTGCGGCCGACGGCGGGGCGCAGGTGGCGCACCTGATCGGCCCGACACGGTCCCGTGTCCTGGAGGTGCTGGACACGAGCCGCACGACGACGGAGCTGGCGCGCGTGCTGGACCTCACGCCCGCGACGGCGAGCCGGCACGCGACGGTGCTGCGGGAGGCGGGCCTGGTGACGTCGGAGCGGCAGGGCAACCGGGTGCTGCACACCCGCACCCGGCTCGGGGACGCCCTGCTCGCGGGACACGCCGGCTGAGGCGCGCCGCTCCAGGGTGCGGGCGTCTGCCGGGAGCGGACGGCGCGTGACACGTGCGCGAAACACCGGCGGGCGAGGATGCGGGGGTGATCATCGCCCCCGAGTCCCCGGCCGCCGCCGACGTGCGCAGGCTGCTGGAGGAGCACCTCGCCGACATGTACGCCACGTCGCCCGCCGAGTCGGTGCACGCCCTGGACCTCACGGCGCTGCTCGCGCCCGCGGTGACCTTCGTGACGGCGCGCGACGACGACGGCACGCTGCTGGGGTGCGGCGCCCTCAGCGAGCTCGAGCCGACCACCGCGACGTCCTCGGGGCACGGCGAGGTGAAGTCGATGCGCACGGCCCGCCCCGCGCGCGGGCGGGGCGTGGCGGGCGCCGTCCTGGACCGGCTGGTGGGCCTCGCCCGCGAGCGCGGGTACGCCGCGGTGAGCCTGGAGACGGGCCCGCAGGAGTACTTCGCCGCAGCGCGTCGCCTGTACGAGCGGCACGGGTTCGTCCCCTGCGGGCCCTTCGGTTCGTACTCCCCCGACCCGTGCAGCGTGTTCCGCACCCTCGACCTCACGGCCGGGCCGGGGCGGCCCGCGACCCGGGCCGCGGGGGCGGTGGTCGGTCCCGCGGCCTAGCCTCGGGCGATGACCGACACCCCGCCCATCAGCCCGCCCATCAGCCCGCCCACGCCCCCTGGCGCGACGGCGACGCTGCTGGACCGACGGTTCCCGTGGCGGGGCCGGGAGATCGCGTGGACGGCGTTCGGCTCCGGCCCGCCGTTGGTGTTCTGCCACGGCACGCCGTGGTCGTCGTGGCTGTGGGAGCCGTACGCCCGCGCCCTGGCCGCCGAGTTCACGGTGCACCTGTGGGACATGCCCGGCTACGGAGCGTCGTCGAAGGAGCCCGCGCACGACGTCGACCTGGGCACGCAGGGCGAGGCGTTCGCCGCCCTCCTGGCGCACTGGCGCGCCGGGTGGGCAGGCGACGGCGGGGCCGCCGGGGGCACGCCGACGCGCCCGCACGTCGTCGCGCACGACTACGGCGGCGCGGTGAGCCTGCGGGCCGCGCTGCTGCACGGCGCCCGGTACGCGTCGCTGTGCCTCGTGGACGTGGTGGCGCTGCGCCCGTGGGGCTCGCCGTACTTCGCGCTGGTGCGTGAGCACGCCGACGTCTTCGCGGCCGTCCCCGCCGCCGTGCACCGGGGCGCGCTGGAGGCGTACGTGCGCACGGCCGCGCACCGGCCGTTGCGGGAGGAGCACCTGGCGGCGCTCGTCGCCCCGTGGACGGGCGAGGCCGGGCAGGCCGCGTTCTACCGGCAGGTCGCGCAGGCCGACGAGCGGTACACCGCCGAGCTGGAGCCGCTGCTGGCCGGTCTCGACGTCCCCGTGCGGGTGCTGTGGGGCGAGGAGGACACGTGGATCCCCCCGGACCGGGCGCCACGGCTCGCGGACGCGATCGGCGGCGCCGACGTGCGGCTGATCCCGGACGCCGGCCACCTGGTGCAGCTCGACGCGCCCGTCGCGCTCGCCGTCGAGCTGCAGCGCTGGCTCGCGCCCCGCCGCTGACGGGCGCTGACGGGCTGACGGGTCAGTACCAGCTCGCCCGCGCGTGCTGGAAGATGAGGTTGGTCTCGGTGAGCGCCACGTCCGGATCGGTGGACAGGTGCTCGATGACGAACTCGTTCAGGGCGTCGGAGTCCGCGGCGGCCACGTGGACGAAGAAGTCGTGCGCGCCGCCCAGCAGGAAGACGTTCAGCACCCCCGGCAGCTCGGCGAGGCGCTGCAGGTAGCCGCTGAGGCGCGTGCGGGCCGCGCCGCGCATCTGCACCGCGATCATCGCCTGCAGCGGGTGCCCGGTGCGCGCCGGGTCGACGTCCGCGTGGAAGCCGCGGATCACGCCCCGCTCGCGCAGCTGCCGCACCCGCGTCAGGGCCGTCGACGGCGCCACCCCCGCCCGCGCGGCGAGCGCATTGTTCGGGATGCGGGCGTCGTCCGCGAGCGCCGCGAGGAGACGCTGGTCGACGTCGTCCAGGTGGGCGGGGGCCGGGCCGCGTCGCTCGAGGCCCCAGGAGGGGTCGGGCCGCTCCCCCGGTCGAACATCCTTCGCTCGAGGCTGGCGTGCCACGGGCTGAGCCGGGCGTCGTGTCGACATGCCGGCAATCTACCGAAGGATGTACGGATTCGTGGCGCGATGCCGAATCGGCCCGTCAGACTGTGACGTGAGCGGGGTCACACGTCCCGCGCCACGCACCCACCGCCCCCCGGCCACGAGCCGGGGCCGGTGCCGAGCCTCGAAGGCGGACCCACCATGCGCATCGGCGTCCCGAAGGAAGTCAAGAACCACGAGTACCGGGTGGCGATCACTCCTGCCGGCGTGCACGAGCTCGTCTCCCGGGGCCACGACGTCGTCGTGGAGACGGGCGCCGGAGCAGGGTCGGCGATCAGCGACGAGGAGTACCGCGCCGCGGGGGCGGACGTCGTCGCCGACGCGGACGAGGTGTGGGCCGGCGCCCAGACGGTGCTCAAGGTCAAGGAGCCGGTCGCCCAGGAGTACCACCGGCTGCGGCCGGGGCTGGTGCTGTTCACCTACCTGCACCTCGCGGCCGACAAGGCGCTCACCGAGGAGCTGCTGGCCCGCGACGTGACCGCCGTCGCGTACGAGACGGTGCAGAGCCCCGACGGGCGGCTCCCGCTGCTGGCCCCGATGTCGGAGGTCGCGGGCCGGCTCGCCCCGCAGGTCGGTGCCGCCACCCTGCTGCGGGCCGCGGGCGGGCGCGGCGTGCTGCTCGGCGGGGTGCCGGGCGTGCCGGCCGGGCACGTGGTCGTCATCGGCGCGGGCGTGTCGGGGATGAACGCCGCCCGCATCGCGGTGGGGCTCGGGGCCCGCGTGACCCTCCTGGACACGAACGCCGACGCGCTGAAGGCCGCCGACCGGGAGTTCGGCGGCCGCGTGCAGACGCTCGCCTCGAACCGGCTCACGCTCGCCGAGGCCGTGCTGGAGGCCGACCTGGTGATCGGCGCCGTGCTCGTCCCGGGCGCGAAGGCGCCCGTGCTCGTGCCGAACGAGCTCGTGGCGCGCATGCGGCCGGGCGCCGTCCTCGTGGACATCGCGATCGACCAGGGCGGCTGCTTCGAGGACTCCCGCCCCACGACGCACGCGGATCCCACGTTCGCCGTGCACGACACCGTCTTCTACTGCGTCGCGAACATGCCCGGCGCGGTGCCCCGCACGTCGACGTACGCGCTGACGAACGTGACCCTCCCGTACGCCGTGGCGCTCGCGGACCACGGCTGGCGCGAGGCGCTGCGGCGCGACCCGGTGCTCGCGCACGGCCTCAACGTGCACGAGGGCCGTGTCACCAACCCGGGCGTGGCCGAGGCGCACTCCCTCGAGCACGTGGACGTCGCCGCCGTCCTGTGACTCCTCCCGCGCGCGTGGTCCTTCGTGGGGCGCTCAGGGGCGGTGGCGCGGCGGGAGCGGCACACGGTCGAGGTCGGCCGCGACGGTGAGACCGCCGTCGAACACCTCGCGGGCCTCGTGCTCGAACTCGTCCGGCAGCTCGTCGGGCACGCGGTAGCGCTGGGAGAAGTGCGTGAGCACGAGGTGGCGCACGCCGGCGCGGGCGGCGACGATCGCGGCCTGTCGGCAGGTGAGGTGGGCCCAGCGGGCGGCGAGCTCGGCGTCGCGGTGCAGGAACGTGGACTCGACGACGAGCATGTCGACGCCGTCGGCGAGCTCCAGGACGGCGTCGCACAGGCGGGTGTCCATGACGAACGCCACCGACTGGCCGCGCCGCGGCACCGACACCGCCTCGCGACGCACGGTGCGGCCGTCGTCGAGCACCAGGACCCCGTCGCGCAGCAGCCGCCCCACCGCCGGGCCCGGCGGCACGCCGGCGTCCGCGAGCGCCGCCGGGTCCAGGGACACGCCGTCCGGCTCGTCGAGGCGGTAGCCGACGGCGTCGACGCGGTGGTCCAGCGGGCGGGCGGAGAGCACCGGCGCGCCGGGCCCGGCGCCGCGCTCGCCGTCCATTGGAGGAAGGGTCGCGACCTGCCCGCCGCCCGGACGCGCACCGGCCCCGAAGGCCACGGGCTGCAGGGCCACCCGCTCGTGGTGGTCGTAGGCGCTGGCGTCGAGCAGGTGGCGCACCCACGGCTCGCCGGACGCAGGGAAGGAGATCGGCACGGTGTGCCGCACGTGGTCCCCCGACAGGCGCTGTGCGACGCCCGCCAGCCCCAGGGAGTGGTCGCCGTGCAGGTGGGTGATCGCGATGCGCGTGAGGTCCGTGGCGGACACGCCCGCGAGGGTCATCTGCCGCTGCGTGCCCTCGCCCGGGTCGAACAGGATCGCGGTGTCGTCGAAGAACAGGACGTACCCGTTGTGGTTGCGGGTGCGGGTGGGCACCATGCTCGCGGTGCCGAGCACGACCAGCTCGCGTCGTGACACGTCGTGGCGCGCCCGGCGCTCAGCGACCCAGGGCGCGCCCGACGACGCGCACCAGCCCCGTGGTCACGTGCTGCACGGGCCGCAGCGAGGGCAGGCCGGCGAGCACGGACGGCCGGTACCGGGCGCCCGGGTCCCACCGCGGGTGGGGGCGCGGCGTCGCGTCGTCGGAGGTCGGAGCGGGCATGGGGTCATCGTGGCGCGGCGCAGACCGGCCCGCAAGACCGGCCCCGAGGACCCGACCCGCGAGGCCGATCCGCGAGGCCGACCGGAGGTCAGGCGTCGGGGAAGCCCTGCGGGTTCTCCGACTGCCAGCGCCAGGTGTCCGCGCACATGTCGTCGATCGTCTTGACGGCGCGCCAGCCCAGCTCGGTCTGCGCGCGGGTCGGGTCGGCCCAGAACGCGGCGAGGTCGCCGGCGCGGCGCGGCCCGATCTCGTACGGCAGCTCACGCCCCACGGCCCGCTCGAAGGCGTGCAGCATCTGCAGCACCGAGGTGCCGGTGCCGGTGCCGAGGTTGAACGCGCGCACGGGCTCGGTCATCGCGTCCAGGTGGTCCAGCGCGGCCACGTGCCCGGCGGCGAGGTCCTCGACGTGCAGGTAGTCGCGCTCGCACGTGCCGTCGGCCGTCGGGTAGTCGTCGCCGAAGATCACGAGCTTGTCGCGCTTGCCGACGGCCACCTGCGCGAGGAACGGCATGAGGTTGTTCGGGATGCCCTGCGGGTCCTCCCCGATCCGGCCCGACGGGTGCGCGCCCACGGGGTTGAAGTAGCGCAGCAGCGCGACCTTGAGCCCGCCGACGGCGACCGCGGCGTCGGCCATGATGCGCTCGATCATCACCTTCGTCTGCCCGTACGGGGACGAGGAGGACAGGTACTCGTAGTCCTCGCGGTAGGGCACGGGCGCCTTCTCCCCGTACACGGTGGCGGACGAGGAGAACACCAGGCGCGGCACGTCGTGACGGCGCATCGCCTCCAGCAGCGACAGCGTGGAGTCCAGGTTGTTGCGGTAGTACTCCAGCGGCTTGGCCACCGACTCCCCCACGGCCTTGAAGCCCGCGAAGTGCACCACGGCGTCGAACTTCTCGTGCGCGAACAGCCGCTCGGTCTTCTCCGCGTCCGTGAGGTCGATCGCGTGCACCGGCACGTGCACCCCCGACAGGGACTCCAGGCGGCCCGTCACCGTGGGCTTGGAGTTGGAGAAGTCGTCCACCACGACGACGTCGTGCCCGGAGGCGACGAGGGACAGGACGGTGTGGGAGCCGATGTACCCGGCGCCGCCGGAGACCAGAACGCGCATGGGCCCAGCCTAGGGCGTGGGGCGCCGTCGTCGGACGGGCGTCCGCACCCCGGGCCGGGCCCGTGCGCGCTCTGGTGCCGCTCCGGCTCAGCTGCCGCCGAGGAGCTCCGTGAAGCTCGGCGTCGCGGCGAACGGGTCGACCGGGCCGTCGTTCTCCCGGCGCGCCACCCGCTGCGCCAGGTCGCGCCCGGCGCGGGAGATCCGCTTCGGCAGGCCGGCACCGGGGTCGTCGGCGCTCGCGGCCCAGTCGTCCGTGGCGGCGAACACGCTGGTCGGCACGACGTCGGCGCGCAGGTAGGTGAACAGCGGCCGCATCGTGTACTCCAGCGCCAGGGAGTGGCGGGCGGTGCCGCCGGTGGCGCCGAGCAGGACCGGCATGCCGGTGAGCGAGTCGGGGTCCACGACGTCCCAGAAGGACTTGAACAGCCCCGAGTAGCTCGTGGTGAACACGGGCGAGACGGCGATGAGGCCGTCCGCGCCGGTCACCGTCTCCAGCGCGCGGGCCAGGTCCCCGGTCGGGAACCGGGTGAGCATCGCGTCGACGACGGCGTGCGCGAGGTCGCGCAGCTCGATCGTCTCCACCCGCACCGTGTGCCCCGCGTCCTCCAGCTCGCGCACCGTGGCGTCCGCGAGCCGGTCGGCGAGCAGGCGTGTCGACGACGGCTGGGACAGGCCCGCCGAGACCACGGCGAGCGTGCGCTCGCCGGCAGCGCCGGACAGTGGCCCTGCGGGGACGAACGGGGTGGTCATGCGCGTGCCTCCTGAGATCCGGCGGGCTCGGTGCCCTCGGCAACGGTACCGGTGTACGGGTCGGCGGTGTCGCCGACGTGGGTGGCACCCGCGTCGCCCGCCGCGCGGGCGGCGGCGACGCGCTCGGCGTGCGTCGGGGGGTTCAGCGGGACGTCGTCGGCGGGGCGCTTGGCCTCGACGATCTTGCGCAGCTCGGGCACGACCTCCTCGCCGAGCAGGTCGATCTGCTCGAGGACGGACTTCAGCGGCAGGCCCGCGTGGTCCACGAGGAACAGCTGGCGCTGGTAGTAGCCGACCTCGTCGACGAACGACGCGTACCGGTCGATGACCTGCTGCGGCGAGCCGACCGTCAGCGGCGTCTCGCGGGTGAAGTCCTCCATCGACGGGCCGTGCCCGTACACGGGCGCCTCGTCGAAGTAGGGCCGGAACTCGTTCCACGCGTCCTGCGACCGCTTGCGCATGAACACCTGGCCGCCGAGCCCGACGATCGCCTGGTCGGCGCGCCCGTGCCCGTAGTGCTCGAAGCGCTGGCGGTAGAACCGCACCATCTGCCGCGTGTGGTGCATCGGCCAGAAGATGTTGTTGTGCAGGAACCCGTCGCCGTAGAACGCGGCCTGCTCGGCGATCTCGGGGCTGCGGATCGAGCCGTGCCACACGAACGGCGGCACGCCGTCCAGCGGGCGCGGCGTGGAGGTGAAGCCCTGCAGCGGGGTGCGGAACTTGCCCTCCCAGTCCACGACGTCCTCGGTCCACAGGCGGCGCAGCAGCGCATAGTTCTCGATGGCCAGCGGGATGCCCTGGCGGATGTCCTGCCCGAACCACGGGTACACGGGGCCGGTGTTGCCGCGGCCCATCATCAGGTCCATGCGCCCGTCGGAGATGACCTGGAGCATCGCGTACTCCTCGGCGAGGCGCACCGGGTCGTTCGTCGTGATCAGGGTCGTCGCGGTCAACAGGGTGATGTGCTTGGTGACGCCGGCCAGGTAGCCGAGCATCGTCGTGGGCGACGACGCCACGAACGGCGGGTTGTGGTGCTCGCCCGTGGCGAAGACGTCCAGGCCCGCCTCGTCGGCGTGCCGCGCGATGGTGAGCATGTTGCGCACCCGCTCGGTGTCGTCCGGCGTGTGGCCCGTCGTGGGGTCGGTGGTGACGTCGCTGACGGAGAAGATTCCGAACTGCACGGCTGCGCTCCCTGCTCGTGGTCTTGAGGCTCGTGGTCGCTGAACTCGTGGCTCTGACATGGAGCTCAGGTCCATGCGTTTGCATGTACATGCCGGTGAACCGCGCACCCCGCCCGGTTGTTCCCGGCCCCGCGACGCGCTCGCAGGTGACGTCGCGCACAAAGGACCCCCGCGGGACGGTCTCGAGTTGCGCACGGCGCGCCGACTGGCCAGCCTGGGGTGGCAACCGCCGCGTCCACACCATCCTGCCGTGTCTCCGGCACCCGGGGTGGACCGTGCTTCACGGGACCTTCACGACCCGCCGGAACATCCCCCGGCGAGGCTGCGTTGGAACCTCAGGCCCCTTCCCACCGACCTCCAGGAGGACGACATGCCCGACCGGTCCCTGCGCGGCATGAGCATCGGCAGCAAGAGCATGGAGTCCGACGAGGGCGTGGACTTCGCCCCCCGGTTCCAGGCGCACTACGACTGCCCCAACGGCCACACCATCATCCTGCCCTTCTCCACCGAGGCCGAAGTGCCGCCGGTGTGGGAGTGCCGGTGCGGCGAGGAGGCGCTCCTGCGCGACGCCGAGAAGCCGGAGCCGAAGGCCACCAAGCCGCAGCGCACCCACTGGGACATGCTGCTCGAGCGCCGCACCGTCTCCGAGCTCGAGGAGCTCCTCGACGAGCGCCTCGAGCTGCTGCGCGCCGGCAAGCTGCGCCGCAGCGCCTGACACTCGGCCTCCATCGATCTCTGACCGCGCGAAGGGCGGGCACCCCACCGGGTGCCCGCCCTTCACGCGTCTCGGTGCGTCTCGGCACGTCTAGCGGCGGTCGTCAGCCGCGCCGCCCTCGGGCCCGCACCGCGGACACGATCCCGCCCACGACGAGCACGGCGGCCGCCGCGCCCACGGCCCAGCCGGGCCAGTAGCCTGCCCGCACCGCCGGCGTCAGCTCCGTGCGCAGCGGCAGGTCCGCCACCCAGTGGTCGGGCGTGAACAGCTGCGTGCGCGCCACCAGCGTCCCGTCCGGGGCGACGACGCCGCTCACCCCCACGGTCGACACCTGCACCGCCGCGCGACCCGTCGTGATCGCCTGCAGGCGCGTCATCGCGAGCTGCTGCGTCGACTCCGCCGTGTACCCGAACGACGCGTTGTTCGTCGGCACCACCAGCACCTGCGCACCCCGCTGCACCGCGTCGCGGATGATCTCGTCGTACGCCACCTCGAAGCAGATCACGGTCGCCATCGGCACCGTCGTCTCCCCCGCGCCGCGCCCGATCGCCGCCCCGTCCACCGGCAGCTCGACCACCGCCGGCTCCGTGCCGGGGATCATGTCCGTCGTCACCCGGTCCACCTGCGCGCTGAACAGGCGCACGAAGGAGCGGATCGGGATGTACTCCCCGAACGGCGCCGGGTGCTGCTTCGCGTACCGCTGGGTCACGCCCTCGCCCGGCTCCCACAGCAGGGCCACGTTGTACCGCCCGCCCGTGTCCGGCCACTCCTGCGCGCCGACCAGGATCGGCGCGCCCACCGCCTGCGCCGCGTCGTCGATCGCCACGCCCACCTCGGGCGTCGTCTGCGGGTCGAGGTCCGAACCGTTCTCCGGCCACAGCACCACGTCGACCGCGTCACCGGGCCCGTCGCCGTACGCGCCCGCCGCCTGCTCGTCCGCGATCGCATACGTGCCGGCCAGGTGGTTGTTCAGCACCTCCGCCCGGTTCGCGAACGACCCCTCGCCCGGCTCCGACACGTTGCCCTGCACCGCCCCGGCACGCAGCACGCCCGCCTCCGCCGTACCCGTGCCCGCGTCCACGACGGTGCCCGTGTGCCCCGGGTCGGCGGCGTCCGTCACCTCACGGGTGCCCGGGTCGTGCGCCAGCGGCAGCAGCAGCGGCCCGCACACCAGCGCTGCCGCGGCCACGACGAACGCGGCGGCGCTCGCGGCCGCTCGCGCCCGGCGTCCCGCACCGTGTCCGGCGTCGCGCCATGGTGTGCGCAGCAGGCGCCCGACGGCGAGCGCGAGCAGCACGCCGGCCGCGGCCACCAGCAGGGACACGAGGGTGGTGCCGCCGAGCCACGCGGCGCGCCCGGTCGGCGCGCCCGCCACGGCCCAGGCCAGGCGACCCCAGGGGAACCCGCCGAACGGGATCTCCGAGCGCCACTGCTCCACCGCGACGAAGACGACGGCGAACACGCCCGCCTGGGCGACGGCGTGCCGACGCACCCACCCCCAGCGGCGCGCCCACGTCCACAGCGCACCGAACGCGGCGAGGAACAGCGTCTCCAGCACGGACAGCGCCACCCAGGGCACGGTGTCGGTGGCGAAGTTCGCCCACCAGATGTGCGGCAGCCAGAACGTCAGCCCGGCGACCAGCCCGACGAGGAAGTTCCAGCCGGCGGCCCGGCGGCCGTCGCGGCGCAGGGCGGCGAACAGCAGCGCCACGCCGACCAGTGCCAGCGGCCACGCGCCGACGTCGGGGAACGACGCCCACAGCGCTACGCCGGCCGCCACCGCGAGCAGGAGCGTGGCGGGGCGGCTCGCCCACCGGTCGGTGGGCGTCGTCGTGCGCGCAGCGGCGACCCCATCGTGACCGGCGTCCCGACCGGACTCGCCGGTCGGGCGTCGGTCGTCACGGCGGTCGTCGAGGTCAGGGCCGAGGTCGGGGCCGGCTCCCCCGTCGGAGGGCTCGTCGACCGCGCCCGGGCTCACGTGCAACACCCCCGCAGGGTACGTGACCGCGGGTCGTCGCCGGGTACCCGAAATCTCTTCGAGCAAGCGATCCCTCGCGGCACGGGCTCGTGTGCCGCGACGGATCGCCTGCTCGAAGGCACGGGACGGTCGACGAGGTCAGTCGAAGGTGTCGTGCAGGACGACGCCGTCGCGCACGGTCTGCAGGCACACGGGGTCGGGCTCGCCCTCGGACAGGTCGGGCAGGAGCGGCTGACCCGCGCGGGCCTCGGGGTTCCACGCCGACAGGCGGTCGCCGGGCGCCTGCACGGACAGCGTGTCCGCGCGCCACACCGCCAGGTGGGCGGGCGCGCCGACGCGCAGCTCGCCCGCCCCCGTGTGGTCGAGGCCGGCGAGCCGCCATCCGCCGCGGGTGTGCGCGCGGAACGCGGCGCGCGCGGAGATGCGCTGCATGGCGTCCTCGTGGGTGAGGGTGGCGCGCACCGCCTGCCACGGGTCGAGCGGGGTGACGGGGGTGTCGGAGCCGAACGCGAGCGGCACGCCCGCCCCGGCGAGGTCGGCGAACGGCGACAGCGTGGACGCGCGGCCCGGCCCGAGGCGGGCCGCGTACATGCCGTGGCTGCCGCCCCACGCGGCGTCGAACGCGGGCTGCACGGACAGCGCCACCCCGTACAGCAGCAGGGCTGCCAGGGCGGACGCGTCCACGAACAGGGCGTGCTCGAGGCGGTGGTGCCCCGAGCGCAGCAGGCTCGCGCCGTGCTCGGTGGCGGCGAGCTCCAGCCCGCGCACCACCTCGTCCATCGCGCGGTCGCCGATGACGTGGAACCCGCCCTGGGTGCCGGCGGCGGAGCAGGCGGCCAGGTGCGCGGCGATGTCCTCGCCGGTGAGGAAGAGGCGGCCCGTGGGCTCGGTGCCGCCCGGCCCGGCGAGCAGGTCGCTGTACGGGTGGCGCAGCGCCGCGGTGCGGGAGCCGATCGACCCGTCCGCACACAGGTCACCGGCGATACCGGTGAGGAAGGGCAGCTCGGCGAGCATCTGCCGGGCGTCGTCCGCCGTGGCGCACAGCTCGCCCCGGTAGGCGACGACGTGCGGCAGCCCGCCGGCCGGGTCCGCCGTGAGCGCCACGAGCTCGGCGAGACCCTCGCGCGTGTCCATGTTCGGCTCGGACATCTCGTGCACCCCGACGATGCCGCGGGCCGCGGCGTCCGCGAGGGCCCGCCGGTACGCGCGGGTCCGACGGGCGGGCGACACCTGCCGCACCGCGGCGGCCGCCGCGTGGTGGGCGTCGGAGGTGACCATCCCGGACGCCTCCCAGCCGACGACCCGGTCGATGCCCGCCGCGCGGGCGAACGACCCGGACACGACGGCCGAGTGGCCGTCGACCCGCGCCGCGTACACGCGGCGACCGCCGCAGGCCGCGTCGACCTCGTCCGCCGTGGGGGCGCGCCGCTCGGGCCAGGTCTGCTCGTCCCACCCGAATGCGAGCAGCACCTCCGCGCCGCCCGGGTCGGCGGCGTCGAGCTCGCGTGCGCCGCGGGCGAGGGCGTCGAGCGCCGCGGCGAGCGACGTCACCCCGCCGGCGGCGGTGAGGTCGACGGACTCCGCCGCGAGCCCCGTCTCGAGCAGGTGCACGTGCGCGTCGACGAACCCGGGAGCGACGAGTGCGCCGTCGAGGTCGATCACGCGGTCGGCGCGGGCCGCGAGCCCGGCGGCGGTGTCCTCCGCGCCGAGCCAGGTCACGACGCCGTCGTCGACGAGCAGGGCCTCGGCGAACGGGTCGGCGGGCGAGTGGACGACTCCGTTGCGGTACAGGGTGGACGTCACGGCCTGCACTCTATGGCACCGCCGCGCCCGGGTGCCCACCGCACCCCCACACCGGCCGCACGGATTCCTCACATCCGGCCCGACATCCGGCCCGAGATCCGGCCCGTGGCGCGGGGGGCGGGGGGCGCGAGCCGGTCACACGCTGGAGTAGGCGACCACCCCGCGCAGCACCGCGGTCTGCGCCTTGCGGGCGGTGGCCCGCAGCGCCGGGCGCGGCGCGGCCTTCGCGAGCTGGTCGAGCACGTCGAGGACCTGCTTGCACCAGCGCACGAAGTCGCCCGCCGCCACGTCCGTGCCGCGCAGCACGGCGTCGAGGTTCTTGCCGGAGGCCCACCGGTGCACCGGCGCCACCAGGCCCAGGTCCAGGGGGCCCGTCGCCTCCAGGCGGTGCTCCGCCTCGAGGTCGGTCACCTCCGACCAGGCGCGCGTCGTGGCCTCCAGGACCTGCGCGAGCCGCCCGTGCGGGCCGCCCGGCACGAACGGCTCCGACGCCTCCTCGCGCCGCCCCGAGTACACGACGGTCGACACCGCCGCGGCCAGGCCGGGCGCGTCCAGGTCGTCCCAGATGCCGCGGCGCAGGCACTCCGCGAGCAGGAGGTCGTCCTCCGCGTACAGGCGGCCGAGCCACCGGCCGTCGTCGGTGACCGCGAGCGACCCCGCCGGTGCGCCGTCGTGCTCCCCGCCGGCGCGTGCCAGGTAGCCGAGGCGCGTCAGGACGTCGCAGGTGCGGTCGAACGTGCGCGCGATCGACCCGGTGCGCCCCTCGACGCGGCGCACCAGCTGCTCGTGCTCGGCGCGCAGCCGCTCCCAGCGCTCCGCCCAGCGGGCGTGGTCCTCGCGGTCCGGGCAGCCGTGGCACGGGTGCGCGCGCAGCGCCGCGCGCAGGCGCTGCAGCTCGGCGTCGGAGGCGGCGTCCCCGCGACGGCCGGGGCGACCGGCCTGCCCGCCGCCGGAGGGGCCGCCGTGCCGGCCCGGGTGCCGGCCCGTGCCCGCGTCGCCGGAGAACGCGCCGAGCGCGTTGCGCATGCTCGAGGCCAGGTCGCGGCGCTGGTCGGGGCGGCGCGGGTTGAACCCCTTCGGGATGCGCACGACCCCGACGACCTCCACGCCCCCGGGCGCGTCCGCGAGGGTGAGCTTCTTGACCTGCCTCTCCTGGGTGAGGACGGTGGGGCGCGGCCCGTCGAAGCCCCGGTCGTCGCGCCCTGGGTCCAGGACGACGACGTACCCGCGCCGCCGGCCCGACGGCACCTCGACCACGTCGCCGCGGCGCAGCTTCTCGAACGACGCGACCGCGTCCGCGCGCCGCGCCCCCGACGCGGCCCGCGACAGCTCCTTCTCGCGGTCCTTGATGGCCCGCCGCAGCCCCATGTACTCCGCGAAGTCGCCCCGGTCGCACGCCATCGACGCGGCGTACCCCTCCATGGCCTCCGCGTGCGCCTGCGCCTGCTTCGCCAGGCCCACCACGCCCCGGTCGGCCTGGAACTGCGCAAAGCTCGTCTCCAGCACGTCGCGGGCCCGCTCGCGACCCACCTGGCCCACCAGGTTGACCGCCATGTTGTACGTGGGGCGGAAGCTGGAACGCAGCGGGTACAGGCGCTTGGACGCCAGGCCGGCCAGCGCCACCGGGTCCAGGCCCGTGTGGTCGACGACGACGGCGTGCCCCTCCACATCGATCCCCCGCCGGCCCGCACGCCCGGTGAGCTGGGTGTACTCCCCCGGCGTCACCGGCTGGTGGGCGGTGCCGTCCCACTTCACCAGCTTCTCCAGCACCACGGACCGGGCCGGCATGTTGATGCCCAGCGCCAGGGTCTCGGTGGCGAACACGACCTTCACCAGGCCGCGGGAGAACAGCACCTCCACCGTCTCCTTGAACACCGGCAGCATGCCCGCGTGGTGCGCCGCGATCCCACGCGACAGGGACTCCGCCCACGCCCAGTAGCCGAGCACGTCGAGGTCCTCGGTGGGGATCGTCGCGGTGCGCTCCTCCACCACCCGCCGGATCTGCGCCTCCTCCTCCGCGTTCGTCAGCCGCAGGCCCGCGCGCAGGCACTGCTGCACGGCCCCGTCGCACCCGGCACGGGAGAAGATGAAGTAGATGGCGGGCAGCAGCGCGTCCGCGTCGAGGGAGTCCACGACGGCGAACCGCGGCGGCGTCCGGCGGTGCGCCGCCGGCCCGGCACCCGGCCGGTTCCCGCCCGGGCCCCGGTACCCGCGGTCGCCGCGCCCCTTGTGCCCGTGCCGGCCGCGGCCGGACTCCGCCCGCGCCGACACGCGGAACGTCGCCTGCAGGTCCGGGTTGATCGGCGGGTTGGTGCCGGGGTCGGTCGGGTCCACGTGCCCCGCGTACAGGTCCATGAGGCGCGGCACGCCGCGCGGCTCCGGCGCCGAGACGACCACGTGCTGCCACAGCGGCACGGGGCGGCGCTCGCTGACCACCACGGCCGTGTCGCCGCGCACGGTGGCGAGCCAGTCACCGAACTCCTCCGCGTTCGACACCGTCGCGGACAGGGACACGAGCTGCACGTGGTCGGGCAGGTGGATGATGACCTCCTCCCACACCGGGCCGCGGAACCGGTCGGCGAGGTAGTGCACCTCGTCCATGACGACGTACGCCAGCCCGTCGAGGGCGGACGACCCCGCGTAGAGCATGTTCCGCAGCACCTCGGTGGTCATGACGACCACGGGCGCGCCCGCGTTGATGGAGGTGTCCCCGGTGAGCAGGCCGACGTTCGCGGCCCCGTGCCGGGCGACGAGGTCGCTGTACTTCTGGTTGGACAGCGCCTTGATCGGCGTCGTGTAGAACGCCTTGCCGCCGCGGGCGAGCGCGAGGTGGACGGCGAACTCGCCCACCACGGTCTTGCCCGCGCCGGTCGGCGCGGCGACCAGCACCCCGCGGCCCTCCTCGAGCGCGACGCACGCGTCCACCTGGAACGGGTCGAGCTCGAACCCGACCACCTGGCGGAACAGCCGCAGCTCGCCCTCCGCGTCGGCCCGGTCGCGGCTGCTGCGCGCCCGTGACGCGGCGTACCGCTCGGCGGGGCTGAGGTCGTCGGTGCCGGGAGCGGTGCCGTCGGGCGAACCGGCGCGCGGGCCGGAGCCGGGACGGGAACGGGGAGCCATGCCGTCAGCCTAGGCGCCGGGCCCGACGCACGAGGACCGCCGCGCGACCCGCACGTCACCGCTCGACCACCCCGCGGTCCGCGGCTCAGCGCGGCGCGACCAGCACCTGCAGGGCGCGGGCCCGCACCTCCACGCGCAGCGGCAGGGGCCCGAGGCGCTCGCCGTCGGCGTGCGCGACCGGCAGCGGCCGCTCGCCCGCGACCCACGCGTCGGGGCCGGGCTCGATCGTCACGCCCCGCGCCCGCACGACGTGCACCTTGCGACGCCGCACGTGCCCGCCGGTGAACATGCTCGGGAAGACGGCGAGAGCCCCGGCCTTCGACAGGTCGGTGGCGACGAGCACGTCCAGCAGGCCGTCGTCGAGGGACGCCGCCGGGGCGACGCGGATGCCGCCGCCGATCTGCGGGCCGTTCGCCGCGGTGACCAGGGCGGCACGGCCCGACCAGGTCGCGGTGCCGGCGGGCCCGGGTCGCAGCCGCAGCGCGCGCCGCCCGCCGTCGACGCCGTCGACGCGGTCGACGACGCCGTCGAACGTGAGCCGGTACGACCAGGGCCGGTAGCGCAGCAGCTCGAGCGCCGCGGCCACGGTGTACCGGGCGCTGCCCCGCGGGTGTCGCAGCAGGTTGGCGCGCGCGTTCACCGCGGCGTCGAGCCCGGCCGACACCGCGCCCGCCACCCAGCGAGGTCCCCCGGCGTCGCCGGGAGCTCCGATGCGGAGCCCTGGCCCGGTGACGAGTGCCGCGTCCACGGGACGTCGCCCGGCGGCGCCGGCGTCGAGGGCCCGGCACAGCGCGGCGCCCGCCGCGGCGGGGTCGCGCACGGGCAGCCCGAGCGTGGCGGCGAAGTCGTTGCCCGTGCCCACCGGGACGATGCCGAGCGGGACGTCCGTGCCCGCGACGGCCTGCGCCCCGAGGTGCACCATGCCGTCGCCGCCGACCACGACGAGCGCGTCCACGGGCCTGCCGCCGGCGCCGCCGGCGCCGTCAACGGCCGCCCGTGCCCGGGCGAGCGCGGCGTCCGCGTCCGGGGCGGTCAGGTCGACGACGTCGTGCCCCGCGCGGCGCAGCCCGGCCAGGACGCCCGCGCCGGCGTGCGCGGCCCGCCCCTTGCCCGCCGTCGGGTTGACGACCACGCCGAGGCGCAGCGCACGGCTTGCCCCGGGCAGACCTCGCTCGGACCGGTCCCGCTCAGACAGTGGGGGCGACCCTGCGCTTGTCGACGCGCCGGTCGTGCAGCACGCACAGGCCGAGGGCGCCGAAGTACAGCACGCAGATCGGCAGCGCCACGAAGATCATCGTCAGCGCGTCCGGCGTCGGCGTCATCACGGCGGCGAACACGAACGCGATGAGCACCGCCCACCGCCAGCCCTTGGCGAGGGTCTCGTGCCGCAGCACGCCGGCCATGTTCAGGCCGACGAGGAACACGGGCGACACGAACGCGATGCCGAACGCCAGCACCAGGCGCATGACGAAGCTCAGGTACCCCTGGGCGTCGGTGAAGTTCACGGCGCCCTCGGGCACGAAGCCGGCGAGGATGTCCACGGCGTGCGGCAGCACCCACCACGCGAGCGCGGCCCCGCCGAGGAAGAGGGGCACCGCGGCGCCGAGGAACCCGTAGGCGTACCCCTTCTCCCGCTTCGTGAGGCCGGGCGTCACGAACGCCCACAGCTGGTAGAGCCACCACGGGCAGGTGACGATCACGCCGAGGAAGAGCGAGACCTTGACCTTCATGTCGAGAGCCGACGCCATGCCCGTGAAGTTCAGGGCGATCGTCTTGCCCTGCTCCTCCGCGGCCGCCGACAGGGGCGCCTGGAGCGCGGCGAGCAGCGGTTCGTACAGGACCCATCCGGCGGCCGCACCCACGACGAGGCCGCACGCGGCGAGGAAGAGCCGCTTGCGCAGCTCCAGCAGATGCTCGCGCAGGGGCATGCGCCCCTCGGGGTCCCGGGACTGTCCGGGCACCGACTACGCCCGCGGCTGCTTCGGGTCGATGAGACCCGGGATCTGCTCGCCGTCACCCGTGGACGGGGTCGCCGGCCGGTTCGGCGCGGTGCTCGACGTGTGGGTCGGCGTGGTGTTCGACGACGTCGTCGTGTCCGCCGGCGGCTCGTTCGAGTCGTTGAGCTTGCCGTCGTCGGTGAGGTCCTTGACCTCCTTCTTGAAGATCTTCAGCGACTGGCCGACGCTGCGCGCCAGGTCAGGGAGCCTGCGCGCCCCGAACAGCAGCAGGATCACGACCACCAGCACGATGATGTGCCAGGGCTTGAGCATGCCCATGAGAATGGCTCCTCGTTCTCGTCCGCCCGGCGGGCGGGGTGTGTCGGGGTCAACCCTAGTGGGTCCCCCGGTCGCGAAGGTGACGTTCAGGTGACGACCGGGCAGAACCGGTCAGCCCGAGCCCGTGCCGGCTCGGGTGCGCCGGCCCGGGTGAGTCGGTGCCGCGGCGTCAGAACGGGTACCCCTGCACCCGCGACTGCACGGTCACCCACTGCGTCTCGGTGAACGCCTCCACGTTCGCGTCGTGCCCGCCGAACCGGGCACCCGTGCCCGACGCCCCCACGCCGCCGAACGGCGCCTGCGCCTCGTCGTCGACCGTCTGGTCGTTGACGTGCACGATCCCGGCGGGCAGCCGGTCGGCCAGCTCGTAGCCCGCGAACGCGTCGCCCGTCAGCACCGCGACCGACAGCCCGTACTCGCTGCCGCGCACCAGGTCGACCGCCTCGTCCAGGTCGTCGAACGCCAGCACGGGGGCCACCGGCCCGAACACCTCCTGCGCGAACGCCGGGTGCTCGGGTCGCACACCGGACAGCACCGTGGGCGCGTAGAAGCGGCCCGTGTACGTGCCGCCGGCCTCGAGCCGCGCGCCCGCGTCCGTCGTCGCCGTGACGAGGCCGTGCACCCGGTCGCGCTGGTGGTCGTCGATGAGCGGCCCCAGCGGGGCGCCCGAGGCCGGGTCGCCCGGCACCAGCGCCCGGGCCGACGCCGTCAGGCGCTCCACGTACTCGTCGTGCACGTCCTTGTGCACGAGGTGGCGGCCCGTGGTCATGCAGATCTGCCCCTGGTGCAGGAACGACCCCCAGGCGCCCGCGGACGCCGCGGCGGCCACGTCCACGTCGGGCAGCACGACCATCGCGTTGTTGCCGCCGAGCTCCAGGTGCACCCGCTTGAGCAGCCGCCCGGCGGTCGCGCCGATCGCGCGGCCCGCGGCCGTCGACCCCGTGAACGACAGCAGCGGCACGTGCGGGTGCTCCACGAGCGCCGCGCCCAGGTCCGACCCGCCCGGCAGCACCGCGAGCACCCCCGCCGGCAGGCCCGCCTCCTCCAGCAGGGCGGCCAGCAGCAGGCCGCCGCTCACGGCCGTGCGGGGGTCCGGCTTGAGCACCACCGCGTTCCCGAGGGCGAGGGCGGGGGCCACGGACCGCATCGACAGGATGGCCGGGAAGTTGAACGGGGAGATCACCCCGACGACCCCGACCGGGCGGCGGCGCGCGAGCGACAGCCGCGGGCGCCCCGTGCGCAGCAGCTGCCCGTACGGCACGAGCGCCGTCGCGGCCGCCTGGTGCAGCTCGTCCGCGACGAGGCCGACCTCGAACGCCGCCTTGCCGCGCGCGGAGCCCGCCTCCTCGGCGAGCCACCGCTCCAGCACCTCCCGGTGGGTCTCGACCAGCGCGGCGGCGCGGCGCAGCACCCGGGCCCGCTCCTCGGCGGGCCGCGCCGCCCAGTCGTCCTGCGCGGCCCGTGCGGACGCCACGGCCGCGTCGAGGTCCGCCGGCGTGGCCTCCGCGACCGTCGCGAGCCGGTCCCCCGTCGACGGCGACACGACGGGCCGCGTGCCCGCCAGGCGGGTCCAGCCGCCGACGTACGCGGCGCCGTCCCAGGTCTGCGGTGCGAAGAACGTCATCGTTCCCTCCCGGGGTGATGCTGCGCCGGGGCGCAGCGGGTGGTGCGGAGGCTAGCGCCTCCGGGCGGGCGTGCGGGACCGCAGGCCGGCGTGCGCCGCCTTGTCGGCCGTGCGGGCGGCCAGCCAGCTCTCGGAGTCCCAGCGGCGCCACGTCGCGGCCTGGCGCTCGCGGCGGGCCGCGGACCGTTCGGCCTTGAGGCGGCGCCGCTCGGCCACCCGCTCGCGCAGCACGACGGGGTCGTCGAAGAGCGTGGGCGACGTGTCGGCGCGGTGCGCCTCCGCCTCGGCGACGGCGGCGGAGATGCGGTCGGCGGCGGAGCCGAGCACCTCCCCGGCACGGGACGCCTCACGCGCGGCGCGCATCCCCGCACGCCACAGGTGACGTCCGAGGAAGAACGCGCCCACGAGGGTCGCGACGACGAGCCCCGCCCAGATCCAGCCCCACATGCCGGTCAGCCTACGGTCTCGGTGGTGCCGGGCGTGGTGCCGGGCGTGGTGGCGGGCTGGTCTCCGTCCTGGGTGCCGGGCTCGTCGGTACCAGTCGCTGCGTACGCCGCGAGGGCGGCGCGGGCGGACTGCGCGACGTCGTGGCCGACGTCGGGCGGGTCGACGGCGACGACGTCGGGCGCGTTGGCGAGCAGCAGGCGCCGCAGCCACGCCGGGTTCGTGACCCGCAGCCGCACCTCGACGGTGCCGTCCGGCAGGTCGCGCACGGACTCGGCGGGCACCTCCTCCGCGACCCACCGGGCCGCGGACGCGAGGCGCAGCGTCGCCGCGGGGGCGCCGCGGTGCGCGACGGAGGCCCACACGTCGGCGCCCAGGTCCCCCGCGATGGCGACGTCACGTTCGGCGACGGGCTCGTCCAGGACGCGGGCGTCGAGGATGCGGTCGACCCGGAAGGTGCGGCGGCCGTCCACGCGCAGGCACCAGCCCACCAGGTACATCGCGCCGTCCTGGGTGAGCAGCCGCAGCGGGTCGACGTCGCGCTCGGTGGTGACGTCGGCCGCGTTGACGTACCGCAGGTGCAGGCGGCGGCCCTCGGCGAGCGCGGAGGTGACGGCCGCGACCACCTGCGGGTCCCCGTCGCCCTCGAGCTGCACGTCGACGGCGCCCGCGGCCTCCCCGGTCGCCGCGGTCAGCTTGTCGAGGGCGGAGGCGACGACGGCGGCGCGCCGCCGGTCCGCCTGCACCGCCGGGGAGGCGTGCATGGCCCGCAGCGCGGCGACGAGCGCCACCGCCTCCCGCGTGCCGAGGCGTAGCGGGCGGGTCATGCCGCGCGCCTGGGTCAGCGTGACGACGCCGTCCTCGAGGGAGAACGCGTCGAAGTCGATGAGGTCGTCCGGCATGTACCCCGGGGTCCCGGACACCCACAGGGCGTCCACGTCCTCGCGCACCTGCCGCGGCGTCACCCCGAACCGGTCCGCGAGCTCCTCCACCCGCACGGGCCCCGCGCCGTCGAGGAACGCGACCAGCCCCAGCAGCCGCACCAGCCGGTCGTCGGCCCGCTCAGCCATCCGATCCCTCCCCCGCACCCGTGCCGGCGTCGTCGGTCCCGGCCGCAGTACCGAACGCGTCGAGCGTCGCGGCCGCCTCCAGCCGCCGCAGCACGTCCGCGCGCAGCTGCGCCGGCTCCAGCACCACGACCGCCGGCCCGTAGCCCGCCACCTCGTCCGCGAACGCCGACAGGCTGCGGAACTCCACCTCGAGCAGGTCGCGCCCGTCGTGCCTGCCTCGCCCCGCACCGTCGGCACCCTCGCCGGTGGCCGCCCGGTCGGCTGGCAGGGCGGCGCGCGCCCGCAGCGCCTGCGCCCGCTCCGGCACGACGGCGAGCACGGCCCGCTGCAGCGCCCCGACCCGCTCGCCCAGCATCGCGTCGACGTCCACCGCCTCCGGGACGTCGAACGCGCCCGCCTGCGACCCCACGCGCACCTTGCCCGCGATCCGTGACAGCCGGAACACCCGCGCCGCTCCGCGTGCCCGGTCGAAGCCCACCAGGTACCAGCCGCTGCCCCGCGCCGCGATGCGCCACGGCTCCACGTGCCGCGTCAGCTCCTGCCCGGTGCTCGCCGCCCGGTACCGGAACGACACGTCGCGCCGCTCCGAGACCGCCTCCAGCAGCGGCACGTACGCGTCGCCCGCCGCCCGCACCCGCGGGGCCAGCCCCGCGACCGCGTCCGCCGCGACCTCACCGGCACCCGCCGCCCGCAGCTTCGTCATCGCGCGCGACATGTCCGTGCGCAGCGTCTTGTCCGACCACAGCTGCGCCGCCAGCGCCACCACGCCCAGCTCCGCCGGCGTCAGGTCCACCGCGCCCAGCGCGTACGCGTCGTTGTCGATCCGGTACCCGACCTCGTCGCTGTGCCCGCCCGCGTCCACCGTGACGATCGGGATCCCCAGCGCCCGCAACGTGTCCTTGTCGCGCTCGAACATCCGCTCGAACGCCTCCGTCGACGGGGCGTCGCCGTACCCCGCCACCCCCGCGCGCACCTGCTGCTTCGTCATCGACGCGCTCGTGTTCACCAGCGCGATGACGAGGTTCAGCAGTCGCTCGGCCGGCGGGGTGCCCCGCGACGACGACGGAGGGTCGGACGGCGCGGCGACGGGCGGGCCGGAGGCCGGGTCCACGGGGTTCGCAGGCATCGGCACCAACCTAGTCGCCGGTAGCCTCTCGTGGGTGACGACAGCGCCGAACCAGCCCCAGCCCCGCACGCCCCGCGACGCCCGCGACGACGCGCCCACCGGGCACGGCACCGCGCACGCGACCTCGCACGTGACCTGGCGCACCGGGACCGTCACCGCCCGCGGCGCCGCCTGGACCGGCGCCCGCGAGGTCACCCTCCGCCTCGACACCCCCCTCCCGTCCCGCGACCTCACCACCGCCCCCTGGGAGGTCCGCGGCCTCGCCTACACCACCCTCGTCGGCGACCCGGACGTCGGCGACCGGCTGCTCCTCAACGTCTCCGCCCTCGCCCGCGGCCTCGGCACCGGCGGCTACGCCCTCGTCGTCGGCCCCGCCGGGGACGCCACCGCCCTGCCCGCCGACCCCCACGCCGGCCCCGGCCACCTCGTCAAGGCCCGCTACACGCCCCTGCAGGCCATGGTCCTCGGCGTCGACGAGCAGGAGTCCGCCCACCACGACACCCTCCGCGACGCCGACGACCTCGCCGGCCTCCCCGTCGTCGTCGCCGACCTGCACTCCGCCCTGCCCGCCGTCGTCGCCGGCGCCCGCCACGCCGCCGACGTCGCCGGCCGCCCCCACCCCCGCATCGCCTACGTCATGACCGACGGCGGCGCCCTCCCCGCTGCCTTCTCCCGCACCGTCGCCACCCTCCGCGACACCGGCTGGCTCCACACCACCGTCACCGTCGGGCAGGCCTTCGGCGGCGACCTCGAAGCCGTCACCGTGCACACCGGCCTCCTCGCCGCCCGCCACGTCTCCGGCGCCGACCTCGTCGTCCTCACCCAAGGACCCGGCAACCTCGGCACCGGCACCCGCTGGGGCTTCTCCGGCGTCGCCGCCGGCGAAGCCGTCAACGCCGCCGCCACCCTCGGCGGACGACCCGTCGCCTCCCTCCGCGTCTCCGGGGCCGACCCCCGCGACCGCCACCGCGGCGTCTCCCACCACAGCCTCACCGCCTACGGCCGCGTGGCGCTCGCGGCCGCCGACGTCCCCGTCCCCGCCCCCACCGCCGACCTCGAGGCCCTCCCCACCTGGGGCGCCGACCTCACCCGCCAGGTCCACGACCAGGCCGCCACCCTCGCCCCCCGACACCAGCTCGTCGACGTCCCCGCCGACACCGCCCTCCTCGACGCCCTGCGCCGCTCCCCCGCCCGCCTGTCCACCATGGGCCGCTCCCTCGACGGAGACCCCGCCTCCTTCGTCGCCGCCGCCGTCGCCGGCGTGCACGCCGCACACCTGACCCACCAGCCGACCCACCAGCCGACCCACGAGGACCCCGCCAGCCGATAGCGTCAGCGCATGGCCCCACCGACGCGGACCCCACGCGCCGCCGCACGACGCGCCCTCGCGCCCCTCGCCGCCGCAGCCCTCGTGCTCCTCGTCGTCCTCGGCGCCGCCACCGCCACCCCCTGGCGTTTCAGCCTCCCCGACGGGCCTCGCGCCGCACCCACCGCCAGCGACCCCGTCGTCGACCGCCGGCCCGGCGAGCTCGTCCCCAGCGACCGGGAAGCCCCGTCCTACGACGTCATCACCTGGATCGTCGTCGCCCTCTCCGTCGCCGGCGCCCTCCTCGTCGCCCTCCTCCTGTGGCTCCTCGCCCGCCGCGTCCTGCGCGCCCTCGCCACCCCCGAGGACGACGACGCCGACCCCCTCACCCCCGGCCACGCCACCACCGCCACCACGACCGACCTCCCCCTCCCCGAGCTCCAGGACGCCGTCGCCACCGCCCTCGCCCGTATCGACCGAGCCGCCACCCCGCACGACGCCGTCGTCGCCGCCTGGGTCGCCCTCGAGGACGCCGCCGCCGAGCACGGCACCCGCCGCGACCCCGCACAGACCGCCACCGAGTTCACCGCGACCCTCCTCACCCGACAGCGCGACGACGGCCGCACCGTCCCCGCCACCGACGTCGACACCCTCCGCCGCCTCTACCAGCACGCCCGCTTCACCGACCGGCCCGTTCCCCCCGACGCCGTCGACGCCGCACGCACCGCCCTCTCCCGCATCGCCCGCGCCCTCGACACCGCCCCGCAGCCATGACCCCCACCCCACAGGCTCGGACGGCGCCGCTGCGCACGCTCCTCGCCGTCGGCCTCCCGGCGCTCGCGGCCTGCGCCGCCCTCGCGCTCACCGGCGTCCTCGACCCGCTGCACGCCGCGCTGCTCGTCGTCGTGGTCACGACGACCGTCGCGCTGTGGCGGCGCCTCGACGACGGCGAGGAGGCCCCGTGGCCCGACGCCGTGCACGACCGCCGCGAGGGCGCGCGCAACGACGTCAGCGAGCTGGGCTGGGCCACGTTCACCCGCAGCGGCGCCGTCGGCGACCGCGTGCTGCGCCGCGTCCGCGACCTCGCCGCCGCGCGCCTCGCCGAGCGGGGTGTCGATCTCGGCGCGCCGGGCGGCCCCGAGGCGGCCTCCCGGCTGCTGGGAGCCGAGGTCGTCGACGGCCTCGCCGCACGTCGGCCCGTGAGCAGGGCCGAGGTGCACCGCTGGCTCGACGCCCTCGACACGCTGCCGACGGCCGCACCGTCCCCCGACCGACCCGAAGGAAGGCCCCAGAGATGACCGACGACCCCGCGCCCCTCCCCGTCGCCGAGGTGGCCACGATCGGCCGGCGCGTCCTCGACGAGGTCGCCACCGCCGTCGTCGGCATGCGCGACACGCTGGAGCTCGCGCTCGCCACCGTGCTCGCGGGCGGGCACGTGCTCTTCGAGGACGTGCCCGGGCTCGGAAAGACGCTCGCCGCCCGCTCGCTGGCCACCGCCCTCGGCCTCGACTTCGCGCGACTGCAGTGCACCCCCGACCTGCTGCCCAGCGACATCACGGGCTCGTCGGTGTTCGACCCCGCGAGCCGCGAGTTCGTCTTCCGGCCCGGCCCGGTGTTCACCGGGCTCTTCCTCGCCGACGAGATCAACCGCACCCCGCCGAAGACGCAGTCCGCGCTCCTCGAGGCGATGGCGGAGCGGCAGGTGTCGGTCGACGGGGCCAGCCGGCCGCTGCCGCGCCCGTTCCACGTCATGGCCACGTCCAACCCCGTGGAGTACGAGGGCACCTACCCGCTCCCGGAGGCCCAGCTCGACCGGTTCATGGTGCGCCTCGAGGTCGGCTATCCCGACCGGTCCCAGGAGCGGGACGTGCTGCTGCGCCGGGTGGCACGCCGCCAGGAGGCGGCCTCCGTGCAGCCCGTCGTCGACGCCACGACGGTGCTCGCGATGCAGGCCGGGGTCGAGACCACCGAGGTGGACCCCGACGTCGCCGGCTACTGCGTCGACCTCGCCGCCGCCACCCGCACGCACGGCGCGCTCGAGGTGGGCGCCTCGCCCCGCGGCTCCCAGAACCTCCTCCTGCTGGCCCGCGCGGTCGCCGTGCTGGACGGGCGGGACTTCGTGCTACCCGAGGACGTGAAGCGGGTGGCGGTGCCGGTGCTCGCGCACCGCCTCACGCTCACGCCCACCGCCTGGGCGTCGGCGGTCCGCGCCCGGGACGTCGTGACCGAGCTCCTCGCCTCCGTGCCCGGGCCCGCGACCGTGGGCAGGCAGGGGTGACTCAGGCATGACCAGCTCGTCCGGTACTCCGCACGGCGGCCCGACCGGCAGCCCTGGCGACGCCGTGTGGCGGCGCAGCCCGCAGGCCGCCGCAGGCCTGGGCGCCGGTGTGCTCGTGCTCGGCCTGGGCCTGCTCGTGGGCCGGGCCGACGTCGCGCTGCTCGGCGTCGCCCCGCTCCTCGGCGCGCTGTGGGCGGGTCGCCCGGGCGCGTGGCGGTCGGCCACCCCGGGGCGCGGCACAGGGGTGGCGATCGACCCGACCGCGGACGCCGCCGCCCCGGGCGAGCTCACCGCCGTCCTGCGCCTCGACCCCGCCCCGGGGACGGAGCTCGTCCACGCCCGGGTCTCCGCACCAGGGCATCGCACCGCCGGGATCGTCGTCGCGGCGACGCCCCGTGACCTGCCGCTCACCCTGAGCACCGTGCGGACCGGCCCGCAGCGCACCTTCCACGTCGACGCACGCGGGTACGGCGCAGGTGGGACGACGGCGGAGGACCCCGTCTCCGTCACCGCGCCAGATCGCCTCGTGCTCCCCACCGCCATGCCGCTGCAGCGCGTCCCGGTGCCGCGGCGGCTGCGCGGGCTCACCGGCCCGCACACGTCCCGCCGCCTCGGCGACGGCGACGAGCTGCGCGACGTCCACCCGTTCGCGCCGGGCGACCGGCTGCGCCGCATCGACTGGCGCACCACCGCCCGGCGGTCGCCGGACCTGTCGACCCTGTACGTGCGGCGCACCTACGCCACGGCCGAGGCGACCGCGGTGCTCGTCGTCGACTCGCGCGACGACGTCGGCCCGGACCTGCGCACCTGGCGCGGCACCGGGCCGCAGCGCGTCGACGAGCCCACGTCCCTCGACCTCGCCCGGCACGCCGCGGCGTCCGTGGCCGGGGCGCTCGTCGCCGCCGGCGACCGGGTCGGGGTGGACGACCTCGGCCGACGCCGCCGCCCGCTGCCGCCGGCCGCGGGCCGCCGGCACCTGCGCCGCGTGCTGCACGCGCTCGCGCTGAGCAGCCCGGTCGGTCACCCCGACCGGCGGCTGCGCGCCCCGCAGGTGCCCGCCGACGCCGTCGTCTACCTGTTCAGCACGGTGCTCGACGACGAGCCGCTCGCGCTGGTGCGGGCGTGGCGCGCCGTCGGGCACCCCGTCGTCCTGGTCGACACGCTGCCCGACGTCCGCGGGGCCCGCGAGGAGCACATGCGCCTGGCCTGGCGCGTCACCCGCGCCGAGCGGGACGACCGTCTGCGCAGGATGACCGCCGAGGGCGTGCCCGTCGTGCGCTGGGCCGGCGACGCGCGCCAGGAGGCCGCCCTCCGCTTCGAGGCCCTCGTCCGCGCCGACGAACGCCACCGGCGCGGCGCGGTGGGGGCACGATGACGCGCTCGCTACGCGCCCGGGTCCGCGCCTGGTGGCTGTCGCGGTACGAGACCGGTCGTCCGCTGCCGGTCGTCGGTGTGCGCGCCGGTCGCCGGCTGCCCGGGTGGGTGCTGCGGGCCGCGTTCGTCGTCGCGGTGGCCGCGCTCGTCGTCGCGGCCGGCGCCCGGACCGACCTGATCGTCGAGCTGGTCGTCCTGTTCGCGGGCGTGGTCACGGTGTGGGCCGCCGTGCGCCCCGGACCCGGCCCGGCCCACGTCGCCCTCGTGACCGCGGCGCTGGAGCTCCTCGGCTCGGCCGCGGCACCGTTCGACCCGGCGGTGCTGTGGCTCGCCCCGCTCGGGTACGTCGTGACGCGGCTCGGGTGGTGGGCGTCGCACGTCGCCGCGACGGAGCGCGTGGAGCTCGCGGCGTTCCGGCACGGCCTGGCGCGCGACGTCGTCGTCGTCGCGGCCGCCCTCGCGGTCGGGGCCTCCGCCTGGGCGCTGGCGGGCCGCCAGGTGCCCTGGCTCGTGGCCCTCGGTGTCGCGGCCATGGCCGCGCTCGCGTGGACCGCCGTCCGGCGTGACGATGGCGAGGCGCGCTGACCCGACGGTCGCGCCGACACGACGAGGACGGAGACCCCCCGATGGCTGACCGCAACACCCCCCGCTACACGGTGCCCTCCCTCACGACCCAGCAGGGCGCGAAGGTGGCCGCCATCCTGCAGGAGCGGCTCAACTCGCTGACCGACCTCCATCTGACGCTCAAGCACGTGCACTGGAACGTCGTCGGCCCGCACTTCATCGCGGTGCACGAGATGCTCGACCCGCAGGTCGACGCGGTCCGCGCCATGACCGACGCGATCGCGGAGCGCATCGCGACCCTCGGCACCTCCCCCGTGGGCACCCCGGGCGCCCTCGTCGCCGCACGCACCTGGGACGACTACTCGCTCCGCCGGGCCTCCGCCATCGAGCACCTGGGCGCCCTCGACGAGGTCTACGAGGGCGTCATCACCGCGCACCGCAAGGCCGCGAAGGACACCGAGCCCCTCGACGACGTGACGAACGACCTCCTCATCGGCCACCTGCACGAGCTCGAGCTGTTCCACTGGTTCGTCCGTGCCCACCTCGAGAGCGCCGGCGGCGACCTCTCGACCGCGGGCGCCACCACCGAGAAGGGCGCGGCGCAGAAGGCCGCGGCGGGCACCAGGTCCACGTCGACCCGCAGCACGAAGGCCGCTCCCAAGACCGCAGCCGCCAAGACCACTGCAGGCAGGACCACGACGGCGCGCAAGAAGAAGTAGCGGGCGCCGCGCCGTCGTCCCCACACCACAGGAGGGGTGCCGTCCGGGCGGGCCGCACCCCTCCGGCATGATGAGGCCGTGATCCGTTCCTACCGCGCCACCGACCGTGCCGCCGTCGCCGAGGTCTGCGTCCGCACCGCCGCCGGCGGCTCCGACGCCCGCGGCCTCTACTCCGACGACCTCCTCATGCCCGAGGTGTTCGCGCTCCCGTACGTCGAGTACGCGCCCGACCTCGCGTTCGTCGTCGTGCGCCCCGACGAGGAGCTCGCCGGTGTGCCGGCAGACCCCGCGGACGACGTCCTGCGCGTCGACGACGGACGCCTGACCGGGTACGTGATCGGCGTCGCCGACACCCGCGACTTCGTCTCCTGGTGGGAGTTGGCCTGGGGCCCGGGGTTCGCCGAGCGCCACCCGCGGGCCGGCGCCTCGCCGTCGGGGCGCGAGCCCCGGTTCTCCGAGGCGGCCCTGCTCGACGCCGGCAAGGACCCGGGCCGCATGGTGCGTGGGATCACCGCCGACGAGCTCGACCGGTACCCCGCGCACCTCCACATCGACCTGCTGCCCGAGAACCAGGGCCGCGGCCTGGGCCGGCAGCTCATGGACACGCTGCGCGCCACGCTCGCCGAGCGCGGAGCGCCCGGCGTGCACCTCGGGATGGACCCGGACAACACCCGGGCCCGGGCCTTCTACGACCGGTACGGGTTCCAGGAGCTGCCGTCGCACTCCCCCGGGTCACCGCTGCTCGGCATCGCCACCGCCTGACCTTTCTGCACGGGTCGGCCCGCGCGATGCGGGGCCCGGGCGGGTGTTCCGTGCGCGTCGGGTGACGCGCTCGGGTCAGTACCTGGGTCCGTCAGGGTGCTTGGCACACTATTTTCCCGTCGGATGATTCGTGTCGACGTCGGGCGGCGAGAGCTCCCTGCCCAGGTCCGGCACGCCGGCGTCCACCCAGGCTCTTCGCACCTGCTCGAACCGCGTGGGCAGGGGCGCCCGCACCGCCCCGTACCGCGCGTTGGTCCGGTGGGCGAAGCGCCGCCACGAGAGCACCAGCCCCTGCCGCGTGATCGGCAGCCCGCTCGCGACCGTCGTGCCGTGGTCGTGCGTGTGGTGCACGGTGAGCAGCAGCGCGCGGGGCACCGAACCCTCCAGCTCGGCGGCGAGCTCCTCCCGCACCACCATCCAGTGCCGCAGGAGCAGCACCACCTCCGGCGGCAGCCGGTGCTCGCGCAGCGTGCGGTGCTTGCCGTGCCGCAGCAGGACCCTCCCCTCCCCCGGGTCCCGCGTGCCGCCCACCCGTCCCTGGCGCGCGGCCACGCCCGGCTCCGGCCCCAGGTCGAGGTCCTCCGCCCGCACGCGCAGCAGGTCGCCGTAGCGGGCCCCCGTCGCGCGGGTGAGTCCGGCGATCACCGCCAGGCGCACCACCTCCGGCTTCCCGCCAGGGCGCAGCGCCTCCACGGACAGCTCGCGCCACACCCATTCCGCCTCGTCCAGCGTGACCGTCGGCCGCGGGTACCGGGTGACCGGCGTTGCGGCGGGGGTCTCCCCCGTGCTCTGCGTCATGGGTTCATCCTGGCGCTTGGCACACTTTTTCTCGGGATGGGGACCGGCGTGTCGGCGGGCGTCGTAGCCTCGTGCGGTGAGCCGACCCGACAGCCCCGCCCCCACGACGCACCCTGGTGGGCTCCAGGGTGGGCTCCAGGGTGGGCTCCCAGGCACGATCGCCGTCCCCGTCGACCACGAGCTCGTGGTGAAGAAGTCGCGCTTCCTCGCGCACCTCGCCCCCGCCCGGACCGTCGAGGAGGCCGACGCCGTCGTCGCCCGCCTGCGCAAGGAGCACTGGGACGCCCGCCACCACTGCGTGGCGCTCGTCGTCGGCACGCACGCCGACCAGCAGCGCTCCTCGGACGACGGCGAGCCCTCCGGCACCGCGGGCGTGCCCATGCTGGAGGTGCTGCGACGCCGGGAGGTCACCGACGTCGTGGCGGTCGTGACGCGCTACTTCGGCGGCGTCCTGCTCGGCGCCGGTGGCCTGGTGCGGGCCTACTCGGGCGCGGTCGCGGAGGCCCTGGACGTCGCGGCGGCTGACGGCCTGCTGCGCCGTCGCGAGGTCCTCACGGAGGTCACCGTGGACGTGCCCCACGCCGACGCCGGCCGCGTCGACCACCTGCTGCGCGACTGGGCGCAGGCGCACGGCGCCGTCCTCGAGGAGCCGACGTACGCCGCCGTCGCGCGGCTCGCCCTGCTGGTGCCGCCGGCCGCACTCCCCCGCCTGCGCGACGACCTGGCCGCCGCCTCCGCGGGCACGCTCACGCCGGTCCCCGGCGCCGACCGGGTGATCGACCTCCCCACCTGACCCCACCCCGGGCGATCGTTGTGAGCGCGATTTCGGGGGCGATGGGGGGGCGGGTGGTGCCCCCAAACGCCCGCGCACGCCTGAGGGGTGAGGGGGGGGGGGCGGCCGCGGGGGGCGGCGCGCCGG